>NZ_HG916765.1:3655000-3952818 GCF_000612685.1 Castellaniella defragrans 65Phen | reverse complement strand
GGAGTGGAAAAGCTGGTGCTGGACGGCAATGGTACCGTGGCTGCCGCGACTGGTGGAGTGACGCTGACAACCACGAATGCGATCTCGCTCGACAGCAGCATCACCCTCAGCAATGCTGGTGTGAACAGCATCACTATTGCAGGGGGTCAGACGGCAACCAACCTGATCGTTGACGCCTCGGGTTCATCGGGTGCTACCACCATCAATGCCTCGGCGTACGCCGTTGGTACCGGTGCTCAACTCCTGGGTGGCTCCGGAAATGATACGCTGACCGGTTCTGCCAATAACGATATCATCAAGGGTGGTGCTGGCAACGATACGATTACCGGTGGTGCTGGCATCGACAGCCTCTCTGGTGGTGCAGGTGCCAATATCTTCGTATTTGCTGCTGGGTAGCTCGGCTGCCAACAGCGTTACGGGTTATGACACCATTACCGACTGGGCGGCCGGCACTGGCAACAAGATAGATTTTGGCGGCACCAATCTGGCGGCGGTTACTCACGCGACGGCACCGGTGACTGGGACGGCCAGCATCAATGCTAATGGCTTGGCGACCTTTGCTGGAACGGATACCACTCTGGCTGCGCAGCTGACTGCTGTCGGTGCGGATGCTGCTGGTACCTCCGTGGTCTGGGCTAATGGTGGCAACAGCTATCTGTTCATCACTGATGGCGCAACGCGGGTATCGGGGCCAATGATGTCCTGATCCAGCTGACTGGCGTGAATGCAGCCGCTGGCCTGACCCTTTGCTGGTGGTGATATCACCGGCGATTGCGTAATCAATCTCCCGATTTATCAGGCAAAGCCATTCGTAAATAATTTCCTGAATTCTGTCCGTTGGGCTGGATTCAGGAATATGCGACGGATGTTATTCTGCAGCGCTACCGAATGAAGTTCAAAAGAGCTTCTGAGGGCTAGCACGAATGGAATGAAACGCCTGAGCCAGTACGCAAAAGGCCTCGCAATTTCGGTTGCGAGGCCTTTGTTCTGCTGCTTTCCGTCACGCCACCTGGAGCGCCTTCAACAAAGGCACCCCCTTTTCAGCGACTCATTGGCCTGGCGGGTCAGTTCGGCCAGGTTATCGTCGGGGCGACTCCAACGTCTTGCCCTCCCTTGATGATGCGCTGACCCTGCGCTCGATGATCCGCCAGGCGTGCTGCGCCCACTCCTGCGCATTCTTGCGGGCCTTGGGCCCGAGCCAGCAGGAACAACTGCTGGAATCGGCGCACCGGCCACCACCGCCCAGCACCGGACTGGCCAGCACCTCGACGTCATTGGGAAACTGCGCACGCTCGATCAGATGGCGGTTCAGCGCATCGCAGCGCTTGTGCACCTGGCGTGCAGCCGCCTCGCTCTGGCAAGGGGCCGCCGCACTCGTGCCTACGAGTACGGTCAGCGCCTCGAGGACCTGAACCTCTTGCAACGGCGGGCAGGGCAGCCACCAGTTCACGCAACGTCTTGGTGCGTACTGGTTGCTGGCCAGGGCATCCAGGACGGGACGGTACACCGCTTTCCTGCAGCGTAGCCTCGCCGGGCAGCCGCAGCCACTTTCAGCGGAACATCGGCCGCATGCTGCTGCAGGACAAAACGGGTCTGCAGCAATTGCTGGTGGCGCAGGACCGGCGGCAGGCGGATAGGGCCTCGCACATAGAGATTCCTTGCGGAACTGCTGGTTCACGAAATAATCACGTGCCTGCTCACGCAAAAATGGGATGGCCGATACTTCCGAGGAACGTCTGCGCATCGGGACTGAGGTTCACCGACTCCACCGCATCGAGCGGTGCAGCCGTGCAGGGCGAAATCCAGCTTGGCGGCGACAAGGCATCGACCACGTCAGTGAAGTACATGCAGTTCCACTCGCGGTTGAAGTATTCATGGGCCAGGTAGTGGCGGTTTTGCTCATGATCTTCTTCAGCCGTTCAGGCAGATGCGGCACGGCCTTGAGGTAATTGGGCTGCGCGGCGAGCAGGCCCTCGGAGAATTTCATCGCGGCCTCGACCCGCTGCACGGCCCCCGTGGCGCCGGGAATAAAGCGGTCGTGCAAGGCAAAGAGCTGGCGCAGCGGATAGGCCGGCGACCAGCCCGGAAAGCAGTTGTAGCTGATGTACAGCAGCCCGCCGGGTTTCAAATGGCGGCGGGCGAACTCGGCAATGATCTTCTGATTGTCGCGGCTCACCCAGGTCCAGATGCCGTGCAGGCTGATGCTGTCGAACTGCGGCAGGTCGGTGCGTGCCAGCAGCTGCTCGAAGCTGTCGTCAAAGAGGCGTGCGCCGCTGCCCGAGATGGCGGCCAATTGATTGGCGTGCGCCGCATGGGCGGGATTGAAGTCGGTGCCCACGAAACTGTCCGGGCTGGCTGCCGCATGGATGTTGATCGAGACTCCCTGACCAAAGCCCAGTTCGCAGTGCTGCTGCTGCGCCGCATCGGGTGCGGCAAAGCCGCGCAGCAGCAGGCAGAAGCGCTGGAACACGGGGTTGATCTCGCGGTAGTAGCCATAGGTGTAGGCCACGTCGGTAAAGTAGCCTTCGTTCCAGACAGTGCTCATGATGTTTTAGTGATTGGCAGGGGACATGCCCAGGATCGGGTGATGTGCAATGATATGTGAAAAACCCCCGTCCTGAACCAGGGCGGGGGTCGGCCTTATCCGTCTTAACGCTTCCCGGCCTATGGCCGGGAATAATGCAGGATGATATCAGAGGGAAATATCGTTGATCGTGAAGTTCACAACGCCTGTGATTTGGATGGCCAGATCAGCCGCGGCATTCCAGTTGCCGTCACCATCGGCATCCACGAACACGTAGGTATTGCCACCATTGGTGCCAATAGCCACGCCACGATCACCTGCCGCATCGGCAAAGAAATCGGCAATCTGCATCTGGAAGTTGCCGCCACCCAGTGCTTCAGCCAGAGCGCCCTTGTTCACTGCATCCGCCGCGGCATAGCCGGTGAAGCCGAACGAGGACAGGTCAATCTTGTCAGCCTGGTTAGCGCCTGCAGAGGCTGCCGTGGTAAACGTGGCGATTGCTTCCACCGCACCAGCATCGATCTTGCCATCGGCATTGGTGTCCGTGAAGCTCACGTCCGAAGCCGACTTGTAGATGATGGTATCCGCCTTGCCAGCGGCTGCCAGCGTAATCTGATCGTTTCCGGCACCACCGTAGATGGAACCACCGTCAGTAGCCTTGTAGGTATCCACACCAGAAGAACCCTGGTAGGCAATCTGCGTGGTGATAGCCGAGGCGTTCAGCGTGATGTCGCCGCTGGAGCCGGTGGCATCGACCTTGGCCAGCGTGTTGCCTGTATTCGTCACTTTCGTGAAGATGATATCGCTGTCACCTGTCAGCGTCAGGGTAGTGGCATTGGCAATGATCAGGTTATCGAACGTGGTGCTATAGGCATTGGCCTTCAGCCCGGTATCGATGGTGGCTACGGCGGAGTGAATATTGATGTTCTCCACGTCGGCAATAGTGGTGCTTGTTTTGAAGATCACGTTACCATCAGCAGTGCCATCGTTGTTGCCATCGTTGATAGCCACATTGATATGCACCGAGTCAGCCTTGCCGGTAGCATCCTTCAGAACGATTTGAGTGGTGTTGGCCAAGTCAAAGTCCGCATTGGTCTTGGCCTTGCTCATCACATTCAGCGTGAAATCCGCACCAGCGTTGATGAGCTTGGTGGCAGCAGAGAGTGCGCCGTTGACGGCCTCGTCGATCTGCACCGTCTCGAAGCCGCCGAGCGACACGTCGTAGTCGCCCTTGCCACCGGATACATCCAGCGTTTCGAAGCCGGAGATCAGCTTGGAATTGGCAGCCGTCCAGGTTGCGGCGTCGGTGATGTTGATGAGATCGGTGCCTTCCCCGCCAGCGATCGACTTGAAGCTGGCCAGTTTGGCGCCCACGTAGATGGCATCGTTGCCGGCACCCAGGTCGACTGTCGTGTTGGCGGTCACTGTAGTGTCCATGTCGAATACGTCATTGCCAGAACCGCCCTTGACGGCGGCGGTGGCGCTGCTCTGAATATCGGCCTTCACGCCGCCGGTGTTAGCCGAAGCGTCGAAACTGGTCAGGGCGGCGGTAAAAGCCGCGCCTGTCAGGTTGACCGAACCTGCGCCAGTGACGGTGACAACCTTGGCGGTAGCAGCGCTGTCGGTGAAAGTCAGCACGTTGGTGCCGGTAGCGGCCACGGAAAGCGTGGTGGCGACGTCAGCCTTCGTGGAGTTCACCGTGACGTAGGCATTGTTGGCAGTCACATTCAGCGTGGTGGCCTTGGCAGCGGTGGCCGTACCCAGATCAACGGTATTGGCGGCATCGGCCTTGCCTACGGTGTCCAGGGTCAGGTTCAGCGTGGCGGCCGTGGAGCCGTCAAAGCTGGCATTCGAGTTTTGGCCACGGACGGTCAGGTTGGCGACACCGCCCAGGTTGCTCACAAGGCCGGCGGTGGTGCTTTCAGCCACAACCACGGACTCGACGCCGGTGGTGTTGGCCAAGCTCAGCGAAGCGCCGGCGTTGGCAAAACGCACTTCCACGTTTTCGATACCCTTGAGCGTTGCGCCCACGGCAGCGGCTTCAAACAGCGTAGCCTTGAGGGTATCAGTCCCCGCGCCGCCGTCGAGCACGTCGACGTTCTGCAAGGTGTTGATCAGGGCGCCCGCGCCGTTCTGTGCAGCAGGCGCATTGAAGGTGTCATTGCCGGCAGTACCGGTCAGATTATCTTGATTGACAGTGAGCGGTGTAGTCTGCCTGCTCCCGGCCCAGGATTCATCGGGCTTTGCCACTTATCGTCTGTCTGTCACCGGCCCGGCAACGACCATGCTTTCCTCCCGAACGGCCAGAAAATGAGGGTGCGGAGGCATGACTATGATGCTTTCATCCGTTCGTACTTCCCAGTCTGGCGGGGTGGTGGGGACATGCCCAGAATGAGGCTTCCCGCATCCGGAAGCCCGCCATGCCCGCTCGGAACGATGCTGCGCCTGCTGCCGGCGCAGGCGCCGCTGCGCCCTCCCCGGCCGACGACCACGACAGTCCTTGGAAGGAGGCCATGGAGGTCTTCTTCCGGCAGGCCATCGAGCTGCTGGCCCCGGACCTGTACCCGGCCATCGACTGGTCGGTCGCCCCGCAGTTCCTGGACAAGGAACTGCAGGCCCTCGGCGTGCCGGATGGCCCGCCCGGCCGTGGGCGGCTGCATGCCGACAGGCTGGTGCGGGTGCGCCATCGGGCCGGTGCCGATGCCTGGATTCTGGTCCACATGTACACTTGTCCCAGTGGCTGGATCGCTGGGACGAACTGGAATCGCTGGCGCGCACGAACCCGTTTGCGGTGGTGGTCATGGCGCAGCTGCAGGCCGTGCGGTACCGGGCCGGGACGCGGCGGGTGGCGCCGGCGGTATCCCTGGTGCGGATGCTGTACGGGTACGGCTATGGCCATGAGCAGATCCAGCCGCTGCTGCGGCTGATCGAATGGATGCTGCGGCTGCCCAAGGACCTGGAGCCGGTGTATCTGGCGGCGGTGGAACGCCTGGAACGGGAGCGCAAGATGAGCTATGTGATGATTGCCGAGCGGCGCGGCATTGCCAAGGGCCTGGAACGGGGCCAGGTCAAGGGCCAGGCCGACCTGCTGCTGCGCCTGCTTCAGCGCCGCTTCGGTGCGGTGGGCGCCGACGTGGTGCAGCGCATTCGCGCGGCCGGCATGGAAGAACTGGAAACCTGGTCGTTGAACATCCTGGACGCTGCCACCCTGGAGGATGTGTTCCGCGGGTGAACAGCGCCAGAGCCCTCTTTGTGACCTGCGCGGCCAGCGCCAAGCTGCAAGGGGGGCGGTGACATTGCAGGACGAGGATCGGGGGCTGCAACGCAAATCGCAGGAACTGCACCATAGTTAACGGCGTTAACTCGTCTTCGAAAAACTGACGACCACTCATGCGGCCGTTCGTCAATATTGGGCTCCTTGGCAAATCATATGGGCGCGGCCTCAGGTGCCCCACAAGCTCGATAGCGGCGCCGCCCAGATTCCGTCCCCCAAGGGCATCGTCTCGGTGCCGTCATACAGCAACACGCCCATCTTGAATTGGCTGCCCGCCAGGCTGGCCAGCTTCTTCAGCCCACGAAGATCGCCTTCCTTGACGGTGGCTGCAGCTTTCACCTCGACCCCGACCAGCTGTCCGGCCGTATTCTCGATCACGACGTCGACCTCGAACTTGTCCGCATCCCTGTAGTACATCAGGCGATAGTCGCCATCAGCCGTGGTGGTGTGCTTGAGCAGTTCACCAAAGACAAAGGTCTCCAGCACGTTGCCAAACCGCGTGCGGTCTTGACGCACCTCATCAAAGGTCAGATCCAGCAACGCCGCCAACAGACCGGAATCTATGAACTGCAGCTTGGACGTCTTCACCACCCGGCTCAGGCGGTTGCGTGCCCAGACATCGATCCGCTTGAGCAGGTACATCCGCTCGAATACGCCGACGTAACGCGAGGCCGTCTTGCCATCCAATCCGACCTGGCCGCCGAGCTGGGTGTAATTGCACATCTGGCCTGCCGTCTGCGCCAAGGCCCGGAGGAATCGCGGCAGCTGATCCAGCTTCTCGATGCCTGCCACATCACGCACATCACGCTGAATGATCGCGTCGGTGTACTGACGCGCCCACGCGACACGGCGCTTGGCCGAGGCGCGTGAAATAGCTTCGGGGTAGCCGCCACGCAACACGCGTTCGACCAGGTCATTGCCCAGTGCAGGCTGATCCACCTTGAGTATCCGACCTGCGAAGACGCCATCGATCCAGTTCGCCGAGTGCGACTCGATTTCGCTCTGCGACAAAGGCAACAGCGACAGGGTTTCCATTCGGCCAGCGAGTGAGTCGGCCACGGCGGGTAGTGCCATCAAGTTGGCCGAACCGGTCAGCAGGAAGCGGCCAGGACGCCGGTCTTCGTCCACGCTCTTCTTGATGGCCAGCAGGAGCTGAGGCGCACGCTGGATTTCATCAATCACTGCACGATCCAAGCTACGAATCATCCCGACCGGATCTTCCCGTGCCGACAGCAATGTCAGCTCGTCATCCATGGTCAGGTAGCGCAATCCCTGTTGTTCTGCGATTTGCCGTACCAGCGTTGTCTTGCCAGCCTGACGAGGACCTGCCAACAACACAACTGGCGTGTCCAGCAGCGCTTCAGCGATGCGCGGTTCGATCCAGCGCGGGAAAAGGGATACCACATTCATGCAGGAATGGTATCGTGAATCTCGGAAATCAACAACGTAAATTACGGAATCAATGGGCGTAAATATCGGAATCAAGTCGCGTGAATTGCGGAACGGATAGGTTTCACGTTCGCCAAACGCAAAAATCCCCCGACCCCATCGCCGGCAAAGGCGGTGAGCGGTGTAGTCTGCCTGCTCCCGGCCTATGATTCATCGGGCTTTGCCGCTTATCGTCTGTCTGTCACCAGCCCGGCAACGACCGTGCTTTCCTCCCGAAAGGCCAGAAAAGGTGGATGCCGGCGTGGGGCAGCGCATCCGCGCGGCCGGCATGGAGGACCTGGAGACCTGGTCATTGAACATCCTGGACGCTGCCGCCCTGGAGGATGTGTTCCGCGGGTGAACACCAGTCGATAGCCTGGCAGCTGCCTCTGAATCCAGGGCATGGCCGCCGCCCTGCGCCACCAACTCGACCAGCCTGGGACCGCAGCGCTGTGCTTCAAACGAGGTGGCGTACCGCGAGGATACGCACCGCTGGAGCTTCTGACTGTGGAGTGAAGTAGCTGTTGCGCCGCCGATGCTCCTTTCGGCCGCGGCGTTCCGGGGTCAATGTTCGGTGCGATCAGACCCATGCTGCGAATCAGCCAGCGTCTGGCCGACCATGCCTTGAAGCGCGACATATTCCGCGACATAATAGTGTCGCGCTTGACACTCCTGCACGACATTGCACGACAGATTCACCGCAAGGAGGCTATCCGATGCTACCAGCCGCGCTGGCCGAAGAACTCAACCGGATCGAATCCATCGTCGCGGCGCATCCGAGCGGCATCGGCATCACCGCCATCGAGGCCGAGATTGCGCGGCGCCACGGCGACAAGCCCAACCGCCGCACATTACAGCGCCGCCTGCAGAAACTGATCGAGTCGCAGCGCATCACCACCGAGGGCGAAAGCATCGCCTTGGTCTATAAACTGATTTCCGGCGGTGTTGTACCAGCCAGCGCTTCGCTGACACTCGCCGCCACGGCAACGGCCGAGGCTGAGCTGTATGTTCCGGTGTCCCCAGAAGGGGCGGCCATTCGCGATCGGGTTCGACTCCCGCTGATGCATCGCCGACCGGCCGGGTACCAACGCGAGTTTCTGGAAGACTACCAGCCCGGCACGACCTTCTACCTGCCCGAGTCGCTGCGACGCCAGCTGCACGAAATGGGGCGCACCTCTGCCAATGAACGGCCTGCAGGAACCTACGCCAGGGACATCCTGGGCCGGCTGCTGGTCGATCTGTCGTGGGCTTCGTCCAGGCTGGAGGGCAACACCTACAGCCGGCTCGATACCCAGAACCTGATCGAATTCGGCCAGGTTGCCAAGGGCAAGGATGTCATCGAAACGCAGATGATCCTGAATCACAAGGCAGCCATCGAGATGTTGATCGAGGACGCCGACGAGGTGGGCTTTGACGCCTTCACTTTCAAGAACCTGCATGCGGTGCTGTCGCAGGACTTGATGCGTGACCCGCAGGCCAGCGGCCGTTTGCGTCGGCGCCCGGTGGATATCTCGGGCACTGTGTTTCATCCGCTGGCGCTGCCCCAGGTGATTGAAGACTGTTTTACGATGCTGCTGGCCAAGGCTGCCGCTATCCCCGATCCGTTCGAGCAGGCCTTCTTCCTGATGGTGCAACTGCCCTACCTGCAGCCGTTTGAAGACGTGAACAAGCGCGTTTCGCGCATCGGCGCCAATATTCCGCTATTCAAGCGCAACCTTTGCCCGCTGTCCTTCATCGATGTGCCGGAGCACGCCTATATCGAAGGGACGCTGGGGGTGTATGAACTCAACCGGATCGCGTTGTTGCGCGATGTGTTCGTCTGGGCTTACGAACGCTCTTGCCAGCGGTATCTGGCCATCGCGCAAACGATGGTCGAACCCGACCCGCTGAAGATCAAGTACCGGGAGGCGCTGATTCAGGCGGTGCAGGCAATCGTGAAGGGGCTGCGGCAACCCAGCCCCGCGGTCATTGCCGAGGTGGCGCGGGATCACGCCGCCGAAACCGACCAGGCGGCATTCCGGGAGATGCTCTCGGCTGCGCTGCAGCAACTGCACGAAGGCGGCATCGCCCGCTACCGGCTGCGTCGTTCGGAATACATCGCATGGCAGCACGCGCACGCCCAAGTCTGAGTCGAGGGTGTCGTAAGGGCACCAGTCCACCAGCTTCAGTGTAGTGCGGCGAGCGCAGCCTCGGGCGCCTTGTCCAGCACCTTGAGCAAGGCCTTGGCGGCGCCCGTGGGGCTGCGCTTGCGAACACGGCGCACGAATTTGGCGACGTCCTGCATGGCCTCTGCTTCATCGGATACCTCTTGCCGGGCAATGTCTGCCTCTGTCGTGGCGATGAAAGTCTGCTCCCCTCGAGAGTCTTGATCCATCAAACTTTTGAATCGTGGATTGATCACGATCGACTCGGCACCGGTTGTGCCATCGCCGTGAACGGCCGGGCGTTTGTTTTCAACGGTTCGGCACGGGTGAAGCGCGGCATCGCGGTGCCGCGCCTTGTCAGGTTCGGCGCCGATGTCCGGGATGTGGCGTGCCGCGTCTATGGGACGACGGGGCAGTGGCCCGCCACGACTTCCACCGCTTCGCGCAGTCTCTCGCGGCTCAAGTGGGCGTAGCGGCTGGTGGTGCGGATATCCGCATGCCCGAGCAGTTCCTGCACTTCGTACAGGCTGCGGCCCGCGTTGACCAGGAAGCTGGCGAAGCTGTGGCGCAGGTCGTGTATGCGCAGCGCCGGCACTCCGGCCTGTTTGCGGGCGGTGTCCCAGCTGTAGAAGATGGACACGAAGGGTTGTCCGGTGCGTGGGTTGACGAAAATGGTCTCCGTGCCCGGATCGGAGGTCTCGCGGAGTTTGCGCAGCAGGTCCAGCGCGCCGGATGACAGCGGCACGTGCCGGGCCTTGCCGGACTTGGTTTTGGGGATGCGCCAGAGTTTTTGCCGCCAGTCGACGTCTTGCCACCGGGCGTCCAGGGCCTCGCGCTTGCGGGCGCCGGTGAGCAGCAGCATGGCGATGATCGGTGCCAGCATGGAGTTCTGGCTGGCGTGCACCGCCGTCAGCAGCCGGGTGGTCTGCTGCGGGGACAGGTAGCGCTCGATTTTGTTGTTTTCCTTCAGGTTCTTCAGTTCTTTCGCGGGGTTGCCTTCCACCCCGTCCGTTCGCCAGCGCAGTGCCAGGGTGTAGCCGTACCGCAGCAGCACCAGGACGCGGTTGATGGTGCCGGAGGCATAGTTCCGGCTGCGCATCGATTCCACGACCCGGGCGATGTCGGGCGGAATCAGGCTGCCCATGGCGCGCTCGCCCAAGGCGGGCAGCAGGTGGTTGCGGATGATGGTTTCATCGGTGCCCCAGGACCGTTTGTAGCTTTTGACGTAGGGCAGGTAGTGCTGGGTATAGAAGTGCTCGATGGTCGGTCCGTCGATGGGCTGGTCCGCTGCCTTGGGGTCGCCGCCGGCGATCACCTTGCGCAGGGCGGTGCGCGCCCGGTCGCGGGCTTCGGCCACGGTCAGCAGCCGGGCATCGCCCAGGGTGTGCACCCGTTTTCTGCCGCCCTGGCGGTAGCGTATCCGAAAGGCCATGCGGCCGTTGGCCAGCACGTCCACGTACAGGCCGCGCATCAGGGTGTCGCAGTATTCCAGGTGGGCGCGGCCTGGCGGGCAGGCGAGGGTTGCAACCAAGGTGTCGCTGAGTTTCTGGACCGGCATGAGGGTCTCCGTTGTAATGGGAACGGAGACGCTAATCGCCGGAGGCCGGGGGGACAACTGGATATCGGCGGTTTTTGGGTTGTGTGCATCGAAGCCGGTGCTCTCCGGCGGGAGCCGCTGGAAAGGCGGGCCGCTGTTGGTTCGTCGTTGGCAGCGGAAGGAAGCGCTGGAAGTCTTCTGCCGGCAGGCCATCGAACGGTTGACTCCCGTCTTGGACCAGGCCCTTGGCTACCGGATGGTCCGCCTGGTCATGGACGGCTGCATGCCGACACTCCCGTACCGTAAGCCATCGGGCCGGCGCCGATGCCTGGATCCTGGTCCGCGTCGAGGTGCAGGGCGGGGGCATGGGCCCCCGGGCGCTTGCCATTGGCCCTGTTCAGCCTGTGCATCCTGGTGATCAGCCGCTCCGGCCCTGATCGCCTGGGATACCAGCGCGAGCTCCTGGATCAGGATGGCCTGCTCGGCTATAGACGTCTGCATGCAGACAAGCTGGAGCGGATCTCTCGAATCGTCATGACGCGCCCGCCTGTCCGGGATCGACGACCGTCAGCCCCTCGATATTCAGGAAGTCGGTCACGTTGCGTGTCGCCAACCGCAGGCCGTGCACCACCGCGATGGCATCGATTTGCGCATTCTCCACACAGATGGGTCGCCCCGCCAGGGTACGCGCTGCGGCGATGTGCGCACAGCGCCGGCACCCCGGCCTGTTTGTGGGCGGCGTCCCAGCTATACTGTCCAATGTGTCCATCAACGGCGCGCAGGGCATCGACACCCTCCGCATCGTCAACGCCGACAGCGTGATGACGCCTTCCCTGCTGTCCGTCGAGCACGTCAGCGTGGCGGCGGTGGCCGCCTCCGGCCTGAGCGCCGCCGGCGTGCAGACCCTGTCCGTCACGGGCGGCAAGGACTTCGTCTACACCGGTAGCCTGCTGAACAGCCTGTCCTACGACGGCGGCGACCCCACTCATGAATTCACCGCCGTCTTCAGCGGCGTGGACGGCACCCAGGATGCCCTGGCCGTCCACCTCTCCGCCGACGCCAACCTCACCCTCAACGGCGTGGAAAACCTCAGCCTCACGCTGGGCACCGAGACTAGCGTGTTTGTCGTCAACGACCACGCCGTCCAGGGCGACGCCCTGACCGCCCACGTGGACGGCGGCGCGGCCGGGGCCGATCAACTGCTGGTTCTGGACAGCGCCGGTTCCGGCAGCCTGGCCTCCTTCACCCTGGACGCCGCCGCGGTTGCCAGCGACCTGGACGTGGGCTATTTCGGCGATCTCGACTACGTCAAGTCCATCACCGTCCTCACCGGCGACGGCTGCGACTGCATCAGCGTGTTTCCCCTCGCCCCGGACGCGACCGTCGTGATCGACTCGGGCGCCGGCGATGATTGTATCGACCTCGGCATCGGCCCGGGTTCGACCGCCACCGTCCGGCTGGGCGACGGCGATGATGAATTTGCCGCCATGTCCGCGGTCGCGGGTTCCACCGTCATGGTCGATGGCGGTGCGGGTAATGACTTTCTTATCGCGGGCGCGGGCATCGACATCATGACGGGTGGCACTGGCGTCGACGTATTCGAGTTCACCGTCGGCATGGACGCCGCCCGCGTCCAGACGTCCACCGATGCCGGCGGCGCCGTCACGCTCACCGGTTTCGACATCATCACCGACTTCGAGAACGTCATCGCCCTGGATCCGGATCCGAGCCTCACCTTCGTCGAAGCGGTCAACGTGGACGACCTCGCCGCCGCTGCCGCGCCCGGCACCTATGCCGGCCTGGGCGTCGTCGACGCGGACGGCCGCGTCGCCTTTGAAACCGGCTTCCTGGCGAACCACACCACCCTGCAATCCGTCCTCCAGGCCCTCAATGCCAGCATCGGCGACGAGGGCGACGGAGTGCTCTTCTCCTTCGGCGGCAACGCCTACGTGTGGGCCCAAGGCGACGACGCCGCGAACTTCGACGATGACAGCCTCATCCAGCTCACCGGCGTCAACGCCAAGCTGCTGAAAATCATCCCCGATGCCCTCGATACCATCGGCAGCGTCATCGTGTTCGCGTAAGGCCCGACACCGGATATTCGCCCGATCCCTGAGACTCGATCTCTGACTCCTGATCTCTGATTCCTGACTCCTGACACTCGGCGGCCGACCCCTGACGTTCGGCGGCCGAGTTTTTCCGGTGTCCGGGATTCCGTTCGCCGGAATCTCGACCCTCGGATCCCTTCTCTCAAGTCCCGCGGCGTCCTAAGGCGTCCACCGTGGCCTGGCACGCCAGGCCACGGTGGACGGGGTGTGGGCTATGGGCTAATGAGACGTCAATGTCTTGTTTGAGGAAAATCGCCGCGATGGCGGCCGCATCAGACCAAGAGCATTGTGGTAGTGCCGTGAAGAGCAGCCTCAGCCTCTTGAGCCTCGCGAGCGGTGCGCTGGGTGCTCTGACCTGGAGGATCGCTGGATAGGGCTCTGGACCCGAGGGACCCTCCGTATGCACGGCGGCAACGATCGCGCTGCTGGACGACATCGCTCAGATCACTGAAGCCTTGAAATTAGCCACGTCGAAACTGTCCGCAGGCCTCCCCTTGAGTCCGGACATGGTAGGTCGCCTGCCGCGACATGCGCGCTGCCGGCGTCAAGACCGCGGTGGGGGCCGAAGCAGAGGCGCGAAAACAAGCCGAACTCGATGTTCTCGACCAGTAGATCTCCCGCCTCGAAGCCCAGCTCGCCCTGCTGGAGGCGCAGCGCAAATTGTGCGATGCCTAGGCTACGCCTTGATGGGATTTGGGTGTCAGGATGCCGCGTTGCTTTATTGCATGGATGCACTTGCTTTTTGTATCCTTGCGGCTACAATTAAGACTGTAGCCTATGGGCTACTGGTGCTCATGAAACGTTAAGGGGATGAAGAGATGATTCGATGCCGACCAATTCTGCGTAGGACGAAATGCTTCCATGCACGAAAACCAAAAGAAAATTCTCAGCACTGAGAGATTTGATGAGTTTGAACAAAACCTGAAGGATAAAGCCGCACGGGCGAGAATCCAAGCTCGTATTGGGCGGCTGATGTTGGGTAACCCTGGAAGCCATCGAAGATTGGAAAAAGGGGTAATCGAACTGAAGATCGATGTCGGTCCTGGTTACCGAGTCTATTACGTGGAGCGTAGTATGGGGACTATCGTTATCTTGCTTGCTGGAGGCGATAAATCGACCCAGGATGCGGATATCAAAACCGCATACTCCATGGCCGATAAGCTCGATGAGATCGCGTGAATGCCAGGCAGTTGCGAACAAAGCTCGATCGCTGTTCGAGCTTTGCTTCGCTTGGTGTGCTTGCTCCTGAAGGAGCTGTATATGAAAAAGATTGTTATCCGGAATTACGATGTGGCCGAGCGCCTACGTTCGCCGGAAGAGATGGCGCTTTATCTTGATGCATGCATCGAAGAAAGTGATGGTGATGCCGCGCTCATCGCCAAGGCCTTAGGTGATATTGCTCGTGCTCAAGGTATGGCTCAGGTAGCCAAGGAAGCGGGGCTGTCCCGCGAAAGCCTATATAAGGCGCTCTCGGGGGACAGAGCGCCCGAGTTTTCAACGATACTCAAGGTGGTGCGGGCTTTAGGCATACGGCTACATGCTGTTCCAGCCTGATTATCCCCGTGCTGCACCCTGAAGGACGCCATCAGGGGGCACCCCCCTGTTACGCCACCTGTAGCGTCTTGTCTTCAGCTGAGGCAATCCCTTTTCCGTGAATTCGTCGGATTGACGGATCAGTTTAGCGGCGGGGGAACGCCTGGAACAGGAGCGCAAGATGAGCTATGTGATGATTGCCGAACGCCGCGGCATTGCGAAGGGTTTGGAGCAGGGCCAGGTCAAGGGCCAGGCCGACCTGCTGTTGCGCCAGATCCAGCGCCGCTTCGGGGCCGTGGATGCCGCAGTCGAGCAACGCATCCGCGCCGCCGGCGCGGACGATCTGGAAGCCTGGTCGCTGAACATCCTCGACGCCACGACCCTGGAAGACGTGTTCCGCGGCTGAGAGGGTTTGGGCCTGCCGATCGCCCCGGCACCACGATGAGGCCGCCCCCGCCCTACAGGCCTGGATAGAATAGCGCCCATATTCGCACTGCATGGCGCAGCTGCAGGCCTTGCGGTACAAGGGTGGGGCGCAGCGGGTGGAGCTCACCGTCTCGCTGGTGCGGATGCTGTACGGGTACGGCTACGACCGGGAACACATCCAGCCGTTGCTGCGGCTGATCGAATGGATGCTGCGGCTGCCCGCACAGCAGGAGCCGGCCTATCTGGCGGCGGTGGAACGCCTGGAACAGGAGCGCAAGATGAGCTACGTGATGATTGCCGAACGCCGCGGCATTGCGAAAGGACTGGAACAAGGCCAGGTCAAAGGCCAGGCCGACCTGCTGCTGCGCCAGATCCAGAAGCGCTTCGGGGCGGTGGATGCCGCCGTCGAGCAGCGCATCCGCACCGCCGGCGCGGACGATCTGGAAGCCTGGTCGCTGAACATCCTCGACGCCACGACCCTGGAAGACGTATTCCGCGGCTGAGAAGGTCCGGACCCGCCGATCGTCCCGGCACCACGATGCGGCCGCCCCTGTTCTGCCGGCCTGGATAGGTTCGACAGGCTGCCGAATGGTTGCAGCAGGGCTCGATGTGGCGAATGGCGCCGCCGGCCGAGGACCCCGCCGCTTAGTCTTCATGAAAGGAATATCGCCCATCACCACCAGGCGACGAGTCCGTCAGGACTGCTGCATGCCGTACCGGACGAGCGAATGCAGCGCCCAGCTCGTGTACGGATTGATGATGTCGCCATGGCCGCCGATTTTCTTGCCGTCGGAGCCATTCAGCCCGTAGATCCTGTTGTTTCCGTCCAGAGCATACGGATCGGGCGCCGTCTTGATGGGAATCAGCTGTTCGCCCGAATGGCGTGGGCCATAGCCGCCGAGCGCGGCGTAGGGGCTTGGAGAAGGATCCCGAGCGAGGGCATCGATCTTGGTCTCCCCAAGATCGGCCTTGCGGCGCAAGGCATGGTGAAACAGCGTGTGCAATGCAAAATCATGAGAACTGAAGGTGGAGAGAATGGGTGCATGGACCCGCTCTTGCAGGCCGTGGTAGCCCCCTTGCCCCGATTTGCCTGGAAGGCGGTCGGCAAAGGCCAGGTGTGATATCGCCGGCTGCAGCAACAGGGCGGAATGGACCTTTCTGGAGTGTGGCTGGGTGGACTTGAGTGCCGACAACATGACCTTGGCGCCATAGGAATGGCCGACCAGATGGATGCGGGCGGCGCTATTGTCGAGCAGCTGCTGCAAGACCCCGCCAACGCCGGCATGCCCGACCACGCCCGCCCGGTCCTTCATGATTGCGACGGTCAGCAGGCGGATGATGCGCCGGGGATCGAGCACCTTGAAAAAACCATCCTGTATGCGCGTGTCCTTGATCTGCGCGCCGCCATGGCCGGGAGAACC
Organism: Castellaniella defragrans 65Phen; assembly: GCF_000612685.1. Classification (NCBI taxonomy): domain Bacteria; kingdom Pseudomonadati; phylum Pseudomonadota; class Betaproteobacteria; order Burkholderiales; family Alcaligenaceae; genus Castellaniella; species Castellaniella defragrans. Next base: position 3,936,423 of record NZ_HG916765.1, on the reverse strand, counting down.
GGCACCCGATTCGCTGGCTTCGATCCAGCTGTCCAGAAGCGCCTGCGGCGCCACGGTTTCGACATGATCTATTTCTCCTTCGGAGTCGGATACCACCTTCGTCATCAGTTCCGCCAGCTGCAGGGCCTGCTGCCGGCCGAGACCGTTCGTCTGTGCCAGCGAATAGAGCGCGCTGCGATCTTCTTCTTCCAGAATATCGGCGACTTCTGCCAGGTCCTGCAAAAAGCGGTCTTCGGGATAATCATCATCCGCTTCGGGTGGGTCCATGTCCATGAAGTCCGGGCCACGTTCCGATTTGCCGAAGACCAGGGCGGTGCTTGGCCAGAAAACACCCACCATCATGGGCTTGTATCCCGCCGGCATGGCCAGGTCGTGGGCCTGGCGCAGCTTTGAATACTCGTCGAAAAAATCCTGATATCTTTTATTCGCACACGTCCAGTCGTTGTTCCATCCGTGGGAAAAGAAAAACACATCGGAAAATTCATGTGCCCTGGATATGATTTCCTTCGCCGTTTCAGGCGATTGGAGCAAGCCCTTTTTGTCGAAACGGACGATATAGAACGGCACATCGATGCCGTCATGCGTGGTCAGGGTTTTGTAGGGTCCCGGACCCAATATCCGACTCATCGAACACCTCCTGTCGTTGAACAACAGCCAAGCATCCGTCATAAATTGACACACCGGGTAAATGGATGCAATAGGGAAAACCCACATCGAACGTGTGGAATGATGGACGAAATGCAGAAGATCCGATCAGAATAGGGCCGGAGCAGGAATATTGTTGATAAATAGTCGTCCCTGAAAAATTCATTTGTCCTGTTTCAGGCCGAATTTCCGGCGATCCGAGGCCACGGATTTCGATAGGGCAGGCAGCCCACCGGATCAACCCAATCGCCTCTTGAGCCCATCATGGGCATCAGGCGTTGAATCTGACGACCAATCCACGCAATAAATCGGCACAAAAATAAAGGGCCGATGCCCTTGCGGGCAATCATGCGCAGCAGCCACTTGATATTGAAGCCTGCCGCGCACAACACCGCATGGATCGCATCACCCGTTTGGCCTTTCAAATGACAGCGATTCATTCCATGATCGCTTTTCAGATGCCCAATGACCGGCTCCACCGCCTGGCGCCGTTTAAGCATTCGGCGCTCCTGGTCGGTGAGACGTTTGAATTTGCCTCGGTGTTTAAGGCTATATTCCGGGATCTCGGCATCAACGCCTCGATAGCCCAGATCCGTGTAGACGGTCTGCGGAGCCACGTCCACCGCCTCCATCAGGATGCGGGACTGCTCCAACTGCTCGGCCAGTGTGTGGCCATCGTACGGATTGCCAGGGAAGCTGCGTGCTCCCACGATCAGATTCCCCTTCAAGGTGGTGACAATGCCCACCTTCACTCCAAACTCATAGGGCGTACGGGCCTTGCCCTTGCTGATGCACTCCACCTCATCGGCGTGCCAGCTGTAGACCTTGTCTTTTCCCTTCACCTTCGCGCCCCGACGGCTCTGAGCCGCGATCTTATGTGCGCGAGCCAATAACGGGTCCAAGGCGTCCTGGATGCTCTGCGCCAGCACTGTCTTGTTGCGCTCAATGTCACGCGCCAGACGGCCCAGAATCGTGCGCTGGCGCTTGATCGTCTTATGCATGCGCCGATACTGCTTGGCATGCGCATAGCGGCCCGCTTTCCTGGCCAGCTCCCGGCCTTCCTTGGCGTAGCTCTGCTTTAACGCAATGCCGTGCGCCTTGGCCGCGCAGGCGATCTTCTGGCGCGCCACCTCCAGCAAACGGCTGTCGGTGGGATGCGCCACCGCCTTGGCTTGCACGGTGCTGTCCACTATCACCGACTGCATCGCCGTGCGCTCGATCAGCCCCAGCTTGATGGCCACCACCAAAGTCTGCACCAGCAGCTCTTCGACGCCTTCCTCACCCAACAGCCCCCGGAATCGGCTGATGGCGCTGGGATCGCACGGCAGGCGATTCTCGAAATACTCCTGCCCCGAAAAATACTGCCAGGTGGGTGCATCGCTCCAGCGTTCGCAGACGCCTTCATCGCTCTCGTTGAAGGTGTGCTTCAGATACAGCAGCGAAATCATCAGCCGCATCGGCAGCCGGGGACGCCCCGCGTTTGAATGGCCGGCCCCTACCACGGCCATCGTCGGGCCAAACAGATCAATATCCTCAACCTGCCGGCCGGTGCGCACCTGACGCGCAAAACGGTGTGCGACAGCCGCCTCCAGTTCCTGCCAAGGAATATGCGTGGCAAGCACCGCCAGGGGTTTACGCAGATCAATCATCTGGTCCAGGCGGCTGCGGAAAAAATCGTCAATCTGGCTCATGCGGTTTCGGGGCAATCTCCCAGAAAATGAGCCCCAGCGGGCTGTTTTTGGGGGATTTGATAGTCTGGAGTGGCTTTATTTTACAATAAAATCAATGAGTTATTTATAATTCAGGGCCGATTAAATATCAAAATTAAAATGAAATGGACCTGTGTCGATGACACGCCTGTTTTCTAACGAAACCCCGGATTCCGATTCATGTGCTGCTTGGCACGAGGTTCCGCGCCGGCAGGTTGGTTACCCTCAATCCATTTTTATCCGGGCATGCGCAACGCTTTCCCGATCGGTTGGTTTCCTGGATCCCGCCTTCGGCAGGGAGCATGATTTCCAAAACAGGAAATCAACAGCCTGTCCACTGTCAGCAAGGTCTGGCAGCGGTATCTCCAGTGGATGGCAGGCTGGGATTCCCGCCATTGGAAATCGCCTCGAAATCGTACTTCGTGCGGGCCGCGGAGATTTTTCAGGGCGACTGGGGCGTTTTCATCCGTTCGTATTTCCCAGTCTGGCGGGGGGATCGGGACGTCTCCAGAATGAGGCTTCCTGTCACCGGAAGCCCGCCATGCCCGATCGGAATGATGCACCGCCTGCCGCCGCTTCTCCTACCGCCGCTTCCGCCGCTGCTGCGGTTGCTCCAGCCGCCCCCGCCGCAGGGGCTACGGATGCTGCCGTTGCCGCTGCCGCTGCCGCCCCTGCCGACGACCACGACAGCCCCTGGAAGGAGGCCCTGGAACTCTTCTTCCGCCAGGCCATCGAACTGCTGGCGCACTCCCTGTACAAGGTCATCGACTGGTCCGTGGCCCCCCAGTTTCTGGACAAGGAACTGCAGGCCCTGGGCGTCCCGGATGGCCCGCCCGGCCATGGGCGCCTGCATGCCGACAAGCTGGTGCGGGTACGCCACAAGGACGGCGCCGACGCCTGGATCCTGGTCCACGTCGAGGTCCAGGGCGGGGGCATGGGCGCTCGCGCCCTGTCCCGGATCGCGCAGCGCATGTACCGCTACAGGACGCGCATCGAACACCGCCACGAAGGCCTGAACGCCCGCGCGGGCCGGGCGCCGCCGGCGCTGTTCAGCCTGGCCATCCTGGTGGCCAGCCGCTCGGGCCCCGATCGCCTGGAATACCGGCGCGAATTCCTCGGCCAGGGTGTGTATTTTTCCTTTCATGCCGTACACTTGTCCCAGTGGCTGGGCCGCTGGAGCGAGCTGGAATCGCTGGCGCGCACGAACCCGTTTGCCGTGGTGATCATGGCGCAGCTGCAGGCCCTGCGGTATCGGACCGGGGCGCAGCGGCTGGAGCCCACCGTCTCGCTGGTGCGGCTGCTGTACGGATACGGCTACGACCGGGAACACATCCAGCCGCTGCTGCGGCTGATCGAATGGATGCTGCGGCTGCCTGCGCAGCAGGAGCCGGCCTATCTGGCGGCGGTGGAACGCCTGGAACAGGAGCGCAAGATGAGCTACGTGACGATCGCCGAGCGGCTGTATACGCAAAGAGGCGTGGAAAAGGGCCGCACCGAGGGCCAGGCCGATCTGCTGCTGCGCCAGATCCAGCGCCGCTTCGGGGCGGTGGATGCCGCCGTCGAGCAACGCATCCGCACCGCCGGCGCGGACGATCTGGAAGCCTGGTCGCTGAACATCCTCGACGCCACCACCCTGGAAAACGTATTCCGCGGCTGAGCCGCGTTTGATCGCCGTCAATGAGTCGGCTCTTTCCAGTCCGGCCTGCTTGAATTCCAGTACGAGAAAACCCATATTGAAAGCATGGGCTGGATGGTGTAGTCCATTGCTGTCCGGCCTGCTTTCCATGGCTGATCGCATTTGGAGGTTCGATATGGCAAATCATCTGACACGTTTCAATCCGTTCGGGGATCTGGCTGGTTTCGAGAGCCTGCGGGGCCTCGATGATTTCTTCGGACGCTTCCCGCTCGCCTCCTCCTTCGCAGGCCGGGGCGACGAGCCGCGCCTGAACATCGACGTGACCGAAACGGAACAGGCCTATGCCGTCAAGGCCGAAGTCCCCGGCGCCCGCAAGGAGGACATCAAGGTTTCGCTCGAGGGCAATGTGGTGTCCATCCGCGTGGAAAAGACGCGGGAAGACGTGGAAAAGGAGGGCGAGACGGTGCTGCGCCGTGAGCGCTATCACGGCGTGCAGATGCGCCGCTTCAGCCTGGGCCACGACATCGACGCGTCCGGCGCGACCGCCCGCTGCACGGACGGCGTGCTGGAACTGACGCTGCCCAAGAAGGCGAGTGCCCAGGGCGCCAGGCAGCTGGACATCCAGTAGACGGCGCTTCCTCGGACGCAAGGGCGGTGCGGCCTTCGGGCCGTACCGCCCTTTTTGCGTCCGCCTTGCATCCGCCGACGCCCGTTTCGCGGCAACCCCATCACGGCAGCCATGTCACGGCAGCCACATCACGACAGTTGCATCCCGGCCGCCACATCGCCGCCGCGTCCCGGGAACGGCGCTTGCGGCTACCCGAGGTCCGATTGATCGACTCGGGAGACCGGCATGAAAGCACAATCGAAATCCCAGCAACAGGCGGCGGGCATCGCCCTGGCCGCCAAGCACGGCGACAAGAAAGTCAGCGAACTGAAGGGCGCTTCCAGGTCCATGTACGAATCCATGGACGAAAAGGAGCTGCGGGAACTGGCCAAGACCAAGACCCGGGACAAGCCCGAGCACAAAGGGGACTGACATGCCGACGATCGTGGCCGCAAAGTTCGACACCTTTCCCGACGCCGAGCGCGCCGTCGAGAAACTGCACGCGCACGGCTTTCCCGGAGAAGACATCTCGACCTTCTACATCAATGGCGAGACGCTGGCCGAGTCGCACGGCTCCGATCACGTTCCCCGGACGAGCGAACGGGAAGCCGTGACCGCTGCCGCCGGCATGGGGCTGGTGTGCGCCGTCGTGGGAGGCTTTTTGGCCTGGCAGTTCACGCATGTCGAGGTGATGGCCGTCGCGGGCGCGGGCACCGGCGGGTATGTGGGATCGCTCTGGGGCGGCCTGTGGGTGACGGACAGGCGCGCACGCGCCTATGCGCGCCAGCGCGCGCGTGAGCGTGCGGATGCCGCGCCCAGCGTCCACGGGCCGGGCGCCTTGCTGGTGCTGCATGTGGCGCCGGAGCGCGAAGAAGAAGCGTGCGCCTTGTTGCGCGAGGCGGGCGGCCACAGCCCCGGCCGCGCGCGGGGGCGGTGGCATGAGGGCAAATGGGAGGAACTCGACCTTCCCGAGCAGCGCGAACCCCGCGATGAACCGCCTTCCGAACCGGTGGCGGGCACGCGGGACTATTAGTGCCCGCCTACATGATCTGCAGGTCATAGTTGACGCTGCGCACGCCGGGCACCTGCTGGGCGGCCTGGACGGCGCTTTGCGCCGCCGCCTTGCTTTCCACCGTGCCGCGCAACGACACGATTCCCTGCAAGGTGCCGACCTGCAGGTTCGAGGTGCGCAGGTCCGGTATGGCCGTCAAGGCGCTGATGACGTTGGCGTTGATGACCGCGTCCTGGCTGTTCACGACCGTCACGCCGCCTGTCGTGCCTTGTACGACCGTCACGCCGCTTGCCGTGCCTTGATAGTGGGTCTGCCCGGTGATGGCGGCGTCGCCCGGTTCGTCGCCGGACACGTTTTCATAAGGGGAGTGGTTCGGCGCGACGCATGCGGCGAGCGTCAGCGTTGCGGCGCTCAGTATCAACGCGGGCAGCAATCTGTTTTGATGGATCATGGTGGCCTCCGTCAGGAATGGAAGAGGGCCCGGGTGCGGGCTTGCGGAAACATCAGCAAGCCGCATGCCGGCCCGTCCACGGCAAGGCGGAGCGCTGGCCGGCCCCGGTCCGCAAGCACGCGGCCTGCGGACCGGCTTTGCGTGCCGGTCAGGCCATGGCGACGTAGAAGGCCACGCCTTCGTAGCTGAAGCCGTCGATGAGCTTCACGCTTTCCATTTCGGAGACGCTGGCGGTGTAGAAATGCGTGCCGGTCTCCTCGTTGACGAAGCGGTAGAGCTCCGTCGTGTCGGCGGCTTTCTTGCCGTAGGCATAGAAGGCGGTTCCTTCGTCCTGGAAAGCGCCGTTCAATTCCCGCAGGTGCTGGGCTTCCGCGACGTCGGCCGTCAGCACGTGGTCGCCCGTCGCGGGGTTGAAGAAGCGGTACACGCTCACGAGATTGGCGTTGTCCACCACATTGCGCGCATAAGCCACGCCCTCGAACTGGAAATCGCCGGATTGCAGGACCGCCGTCGCTTCATCGTTGTTGGACGTGAAGAAATGAATGCCCATGTCGGCGTTGAAGAAACGGTATACCTCCGGTGTCAGCTCGTTCAGCTTGCCACCGAAGTCCGCGAAAGCGGCATATTCGATGTTCAGCAGGGTGTCGGTGCCGTCCGCGCCGGTGGAGTCGTGGACCGTGTATTCCCGACCGCCAAGGTCGTAGTTGAGTTGGTAGTCGGAGAATTTCCCCGTGAAATAGACGCGATCCTGGCCGGCGCCGCCATCCAGGTAGTTGTTCGCCGCGTTGCCGATGAAGGTGTCGTTGCCGGCGCCCGTGATGGCGTTCTCGATCACGACGTCGTGGGCGATGGCCAGGTTGTTGGTCATGCCGTTGACCGAGGAATAATGTCCGTCGCGCAGGTCCACGTCGCTTTCGGTGGACCAGCCGCTGAGATTCAGGGTGTCGGTGCCGCCGCTGTCGTAGAGCGTTAGGATGGGATGCAGGTTGACGGTGAAATCGTAGATCGACGCCGTGGCGCCTTTCACCGTGGAACCGAACCCGTACACCGTATCGTCCGCGCGGGTGACGGCCGCCCCGTACATGGCCTGGATGACCATGATGTCGTTCAGCATGGGCGTCTGGGGCGAGTAGATGTGGCCGTCGCTGCCCATCCAGTCGGCCCAGGCGACCTGGCCCTGGCCGCGGTCCATATTGGGCCCGTAGTAGGACATGATCGACAGCATGGTGCTGTCCTGGTAGGACGAAGGGCCGTCGTCGTCTGCGCCGTTGTAGTCCCCCATGTGGTTCAGCCCCAGCGCGTGGCCGATTTCGTGGATGAAGGTAACGAAGCCGTATTCTCCCACCTCGGGATTCTGCAGGTTCGAGTACAGGGAGGAGAACCAGACGCTGCCGGTCGGGGGGTAGTATGCGTGGGCGAATTCGATCCCGGTGTTCGTGTTGCCGAATTCGATGTCGGACTGGCTGATGGCGCCCGGCGTGAGGGTGGGCACGATGAGTTCGTTCCACAGCGCCATGCCCAGCTCGATCAGGGACTGCTGGGTCGCGTTCAGCGGCGAGAAGCCGGCGTCCTCGCCATTCCGGAAGTTCGCCTGGAGCTGGCTGCTGAGCTGCGGGAAGGTGTAGGTGATGACAGGTTGCGCCCATTTCTGGCCGCTGTACATCTGGTTGAATACTTGTTGGTCGGTCCACTGTGGGAGGGCCATGCGAGTTCCTTTCAAGTCTCTTTACGGTACATTTTGTAAAACTTATTCCTTGCAAGGTCATTCTATCCGGAAATCGGCGGAAAAGAACACGGGAAGCCGGCTTCTGGCGCGTGTTGCGGATAGACGGGCGGCCGGGGCTGCTATTCGGACAGCGGCCGGAAAAGCTGTTTGGAAAGGTGGTGGTCCGGAAGAAGTGATGGCCCGGATCGCGCAGCGCATGTATCGCTACAGGACGCGCATCGAACACCGCCACGAAGGCCTGAACGCCCGCGCCGGGCGCGCGCCGCCGGCGCTGTTCAGCCTGGCCATCCTGGTGGCCAGCCGCTCGGGCCCCGAACGCCTGGAATACCGGCGCGAGTTCCTCGGCCAGGGTGTGTATTTTTCCTTTCATGCCGTACACTTGTCCCAGTGGCTGGGCCGCTGGAGCGAGCTGGAATCGCTGGCGCGCACGAACCCGTTTGCCGTGGTGATCATGGCGCAGCTGCAGGCCCTGCGGTATCGGACCGTGTCTTCCGGCAGTCTCCCGGTAGAATGACCCTTCACCCCTCAACGACCGGAGCCTGCGACATGCGCCTCATCATTGCCCTGCTGCTTCCCTGGCTGGCGTTCTTCACCATCGGCCGCCCCATCTCGGGCATCATCTGCCTGATTCTCCAGATCACGCTGATCGGCTGGATCCCGGCGGCGATTTGGGCGGTCTACGCCCTCAGCCAGTACAACACCGACAAGAAGATCGAAAAGGCGATGGGCGGCCGTGCCTGATTCCCGGCCCGACGCAGCGGCCGCCCGTGAGGCCGATCCCGAAGCCTGGCGGACTCTGGTGGCCGCGCTGGATCTCCAGCCGCATCCGGAAGGCGGGCATTACCGCGAGGTCTTCCGGTCGGATCTGCGGGTGCCGTTCCAGGGGGCGCAGCGCAGCGCCGGGACGTCCATTTATTATCTGCTGGCGCAGGGCGCCCATTCGGCCTGGCACCGCATCGATGCCGACGAGGTCTGGTGCTTCCATGCCGGCGGCGCCCTCGATCTGCATGTGGTGCTGCCCGATGGCGGCCTGCTGACGCATCGGCTGGGCGATCCCCTGCGCCATCCGGGCGCGGTGTACCAGGCGGTGGCGCCCGCGGGCTGCTGGTTTGCGGCGGAGCTGTCCGACCCGGACGCCTTCGTGCTGGCCGGCTGCGTCGTGGCGCCCGGCTTCGATTTTGCCGGCTTCCGGCTGGCGGCCGAGGCGGATCTGGCCGATGCCGTCAGCCGCCATGGCGGCTGGATCCGGCGCCTGCTCGGGCCGGCCGGCTGACGAGCGCCACGCCGTTGCGGTCTCCCCCCCACAGCGCCAGAACCTTCGCTGCCAGCGTTTCGGCATCCTCCCGGCCGTCCGTGTCCAGCATGCGTCGCTCAGCGTCGCGCCGCGCCAGCGACAGCACGGTTTCGTTCACGCGCGCGTCGTGCACCAGCACGTCGGCCTCGTTCAGGGCCCGCAGTGCGTTCAAGGTGAGGCTGCCCGGGTCGTCGGGGCACGCATCGATCCAGACCAGGCGGCGTTCCGGCGGTGGTTCGGCCGCGGCGCCGTCCAGGCGGGCGAGCAGCGCGCCGTGCGCCCGGCCGGTGTCGCCGGCGCGCAGGTGCGCGAGGACGGGGCCGTCGTACAGCCAGTCGTAGAAGCGCCGGCGCGCCCCGGGATCGGGATAGGCGCGCCGGATGGCGGGGCGGTGATCGCCGGCCAGCCGGGCCAGGGATCCCAGCGCGGGGTCGAACAGGGCTTCCATGCGTTCGCGCAGGCGCCGGGCCAGGACCGGCGCGGTGCCGCCCGAGGAGACGGCGATGGTCAGGGGTGCGCGGTCGACGATGGCCGGCACCTGGAAGGACGACAGGGCGGGATCGTCGACGACGTTGGCCAGGATGCGGCGGGCGTCCGCCGCCGCCTTGACGCGGGCATTGAGCGCGCGGTCGCCGGTGGCGGCGACGGCCAGCCAGGCGGATTCCAGCCAGTCCTCCTGGAACGGACCCGTCAGGTGCGCGAGGCGGCCCTCGGCGGCCCAGGCCCGCAGCGTGCGGGTCAGCCGCGGCGCGCCCACCCGCACCGCGGCGCCGCAGTTCAGCAGGGCGCGCGCCTTGCGCTCGGCGACGGGGCCTCCGCCCACGACCAGGACCGCGCGGCCGGTCAGGTCGGCGAATAGGGGGTACAGGGCCTTCATGCGGGGCAGGCCAGGGGGCTGGCGGCTGGGCGGGCGTCCCGGCCGGGAGCGGGGATCGCGCCGGCGGGGACGGATGCGCGGTCCGCCGGCGCCTCTCCGGGATGGCCAGTCCCGTGTTCCGGGGGGACTTCCGCCCAGGGCACGCGCGCCGGATCGGCCAGGGCCACGGCCGCGCCGACCACGATGAGGCAGGGCGAGTCCAGGCCCGGGTGACGGACGGCGTCGGCCAGGCGGGCCAGCGTGCAGCGTACGGCCTGCTGGCGCGGGGTGGCGCCCTGGGAGATCAACGCGGCCGGCGTCGCGCCGGGCAGGCCATGCAGCATCAGTTCCGTGCCGATGCGCCCGGCCTGGGCCAGGCCCATGTAGAACACCAGGGTGCGCTGGCGGTCAGCGGCCAGGGCGGCCCAGTCCGGCGCCGGGGCGCCCTCCTGGCGATGGGCGGCCACCAGGCAGACGCCGGCCGCCAGGTCGCGGTGCGTGAGCGGGATGCCGGTGGCCGCCGCGCAGCCCGAAGCGGCGGTGACGCCGGGCACCACCGTCACGGAGATGCCCCGGGCCCGCAGGAATTCCAGTTCCTCGCCGCCGCGCCCGAAGATGAAGGGGTCGCCGCCCTTCAGGCGCACGACGGCGCGGCCGGCCCGGGCGTGCGCGGCCAGCAGGGCGTGGATGTCTTCCTGCGGCATGCTGTGCCGGCCGGCCCGCTTGCCCACCGGAATCCTGAGCGCGTCGGAGCGGCAGTGGTCCAGCAGTCCGGCGGCGGCCAGGCTGTCGTGCAATACCACGTCGGCGGCCCGCAGGGCGCGCAGGCCGCGCAGCGTGATCAGGTCCGGGTCGCCGGGGCCGGCGCCCACCAGCCAGACGTGGCCGGATGCCGGTGCGGCCGCCGGGATGGAGCCGTTCGCCCGGGCCGGACGCGGGGCGGCCGCGTCCGGCGGGGATTCATGCGGTGGTTTCGGACGCATGGTCGGCCTCCAGGGGGTGGATGGTTTCGGGGCGGCCGACGCGCAGGACGCCGTCGGCGTCCATGCGCAGCGGCCAGCGGCGCACGCGCACGCGCTCGTCTTCCAGGCACTGGCCGGTGTCCAGGCGGAAATGCTGCTTGTACATGGGCGAGGCGACGACCGGATGGCCCTGGAGTTCGCCGACGATGCCGCGCGCCAGCACGGCCGCGCCGCAGAAGGGATCGACGTGGTCGAGGGCGAACGGGCCGGCATCCGTCAGGAACACGGCGACCTGCGCGCCATGGGCGCGGACCGCGACGCCGGCGTCCGGGATCAGGTCCTCCAGGCGGCAGACGGGCTGCCAATCGGCGTCCGTCGCGCCGTCTTGGACAGGCGCGTCGCCGGCTGTGGCGGAGCCGAGCTGGAACGGCTCCGGGAGCCGTGGCGTGCCGTACGGGATGGACTGATGATCGGCGCCCTTGGCGCGGCGGTGGGTCGATGGCTTCATGGCGTTCTCCTTCCGTTCGCCTTCATTCGGCCGGGGCGGCCAGCGCCGCGCGTTCGCGCACGGTGGCCGGGCGCGGCTGGCCGCGCTCCTGCACGTGGACGATGTGTTCGTCGGGCGCGTCGCTGTTGATCAGGGAGCGGAAGCGGCGCAGGGCCCGTTCGTCCTTCAGGGTGGCGGCCCATTCGCATTCGTAGGCGTCCACCAGGGCCTGCATCTGCGCCTCCAGCTCCGCACCCAGGCCCAGGCTGTCGCGCACGATCACGTCCTTCAGGTAGTCCAGGCCGCCTTCCAGGCTTTCGCGCCAGGCGGCGGTGCGCTGCAGCTTGTCCGCCGTGCGGATGTAGAGCATCAGGAACCGGTCGATCAGGCGGACCAGGGTGTCGCCGTCCAGGTCCGAGGCCAGCAGTTCCGCGTGGCGCGGGCGCATGCCGCCGTTGCCGCAGACGTACAGGTTCCAGCCCTTCTCGGTGGCGATCACGCCCACGTCCTTGCTCTGGGCCTCGGCGCATTCGCGCGTGCAGCCCGAGGCGGCCATCTTGATCTTGTGCGGCGCGCGCAGGCCCCGGTAGCGCTGCTCCAGGCGGATCGCCATGCCCACCGAATCCTGCACCCCGTAGCGGCACCAGGTGCTGCCCACGCAGGACTTGGCCGTGCGCAGGGCCTTGCCGTAGGCGTGGCCGGACTCGAAGCCGGCGTCGACCAGCTCGCGCCAGATCGCCGGCAGCTGTTCCAGCCGCGCGCCGAACAGGTCGATGCGCTGGCCGCCGGTGATCTTGGTGTACAGGCCGTGCTTGCGGGCGACCTCGCCGATGACGATCAGCCTGTCGGGCGTGATTTCCCCGCCCGGGATGCGCGGCACCACCGAGTAGGTGCCGTCCTTCTGCAGATTGCCCAGGTAGGCGTCGTTGCTGTCCTGCAGGGGCGCGTGCCTGGGCGACAGCACGTATTCGTTCCAGCACGAGGCGAAGATCGACGCCGCCACGGGCTTGCAGATGTCGCAGCCGCGGCCGGTGCCGTGGCGGGCGATCAGGGTCCCGAAGTCGCGGATGCCGTTGACGCGGACGAGGTGGTAGAGCTCCTGCCGGCTGTGGCGGAAGTGTTCGCACAGGCTGCGGTCCACGGCGATGCCGCGGCGCTGCAGTTCGCCGTCCAGCACCTGCTTGACCAGGGGCACGCAGCCGCCGCAGGTGGTGCCCGCGCGGGTGCGCGCCTTCAGCTCGCCCAGGGTCGTGCAGCCCTCGGCGATGGCGCCGCACAGGGCGCCCTTGCTGACCTGGTTGCAGGAACAGATCTGCGCCGTGTCGGGCAGCGCGTCCACGCCCAGCGCCGGCGCGGCGCCGGCCTGCGGCGCGATCAGCGCGGCGGGCTGCGCGGGCAGGTCCAGGCCATTGCTGAAGTACTGGTCCAGCAGGCCGAAGGCCCCGGTGTCGCCCACCAGCACGGCGCCGCGCAGGCGCTTGCCCTGCGGATCCATGACCAGCTTGCGGTACGTGCCGGCCAGCGTGTCCTCGAACACGCAGCTGACGCTGCCGGGCGCGCGGCCGTGGGCGTCGCCGATGGAGCCGACCTCCACGCCCAGCAGCTTGAGCTTGGTGCCGGGCAGGACGCCCCGGAAGACCGGCGCGTCCCGGCCCAGCAGGTGGGCGGCGCAGGCCCGCGCCATCTCGTAGCCGGGCGCCACCAGGCCGAAGGTGCCGCCCCGCCAGCTGGCGACTTCGCCGATGGCATAGACGGCGGGGTCGGAACTGCGGCAGTGCTCGTCGATCACGACGCCGCCGCGCTCGCCGATCACCAGGCCGCAGTTGTGCGCCAGGCGGTCGCAGGGGCGGATGCCGGCGGAAAAGACCACCATGTCGGTTTCCAGGAAATCGCCGTCCGAGAATCGCAGGCGGTGGCGCGCGCGCAGGCCGCCGCCGATGGCCGAGGTCATCTTCGCGGTGTGCACGTGGATGCCCAGGGCCTCGATCTTCGTGCGCAGCAGGCGCCCGCCGGGCTCGTCCAACTGCGCCGCCATCAGGTGGGCGGAAAACTCGACGACGTGGGTCTCCAGGTCCAGGCCGCGCAGGGCGCGGGCGGCTTCCAGCCCCAGCAGACCGCCGCCGATGACCACGCCGCGCCGGCTGCCGGCGGCGCAGGCGCGGATGGCCTCCACGTCCTCCAGCGTGCGGTAGGGCAGGCAGCCGGGCCGGTCCGCGCCCTCGATGGGCGGGATGAAGGGGTTGGAGCCCGTGGCGATGACCAGCTTGTCGTAGGGATGGAACTGCTCGTCCGACACGTGGACGCGGCGCCGCTTGCGGTCGATCCAGGCGGCTCGTGTGCCGCGCAGCACGGTGACGCCATGTTCGCGGAGGAAATTCTCGTCGGCCAGCGCCAGGTCCTGCGCCTTCGCGCCATCGAAGCACTGGCTGAGCCGCACCCGGTCGTAGGCCAGGCGCGGTTCGCCGCAGAGCACGGTGATGGCGTAGCCGTGCGCTTCGCGCGCCAGTTCTTCCAGTAGGCGGTGGCCGACCATGCCGTGGCCGATGACGACCAGGCGCGGCGCGGCGTGCGGGCCCGCGGCGGCGGCGGGAAGGTCGTGGGGATTCATGGTTCGCTCCAGGAAAATCCGGTGGTGGGTCGGGGCTCAGGGTCGGAGCTCAGGGCTCAGGGCCGCGCGGCGGGCGCGTCCAGGATCGGCTGCGTGCCAGTCTCGCGGCCGGCCGTTGCGCCGGGCGGCGACGCAGGCGCAAGGGCGTGGCCGGCCAATGACGCGGGCGATAGCGTGGGCGATGGCGTGGGCAGTGGGACGGGCACTGGCGCGGGCGAGGCCGCCCGGTAGGCGCCGGCCACGAAGACGGCGCCGCCGACGATGTTCCCCAGCGTCACCCACGCCAGGTTCCAGGCCATGCCGCCCAGGCTCACGGTGTCGGGGTGATGGCCGATCAGGGCCAGCAGCAACAGCGTCATGTTCGCCACGCTGTGCTCGTAGCCGCTGGCGACGAAGGCCAGCAGGCACCAGGAAATGACGATGCAGCGGGCGCTGTCCGAGGACACGCGGGCGGACATCCAGACCGCCAGGCACACCAGCCAGTTGCACAGCACGGCGCGGGCGAACAGGCTGGCGGCGGCGCCGTTCATCTTGTGCGCGGCGGCGTCCATCAGCAGGCCGCGCGGGTCGTCCAGCAGCCCGCCGCCCCCGCCCAGGGCGAACAGGCCCGCCAGCACGGCGGCGCCGCACAGGTTGCCGACCCAGCTCACGCCCAGGACCGAGGCCGCCTCGGCCCAGCTCCCCTGGTCCCGGTAGCGGCGCAGCGCCATGACCAGGGTGTGCCCGGTGAACAGTTCCGCGCCGGCGATGACGACGAGGATCAGCGCGATGCCGAAGGCGGTCCCCATGACGAGCGGGCGCAGGTCCGGCGGCGCGTGGCTGCCCAGGGTGAGGATCAGGATGATGCCCAGGCCGATGTAGGCGCCCGCCAGCATGCAGCCCACGAAAAAGCCGAGGGGCGCGCGGCGCAGCAGCGCGAGCTTGGCGTTGCCGGCCTTCACGAAGCCGTCGATGGTGTCGTCGTACATGGTGCTCTCCCGGTCGATGAAAGGTCTTCATCGAGGATCAAGCAATTCATGTGCCAACTTTTCGGAACGCGGCCGGGAAGGCTTGCGCTGCGCGCGCGAGGCCCGGGCGGCGGGGCGGGGCGCCGGCATGCGCGGGGAGGGAGGGTGCGCCAGCCAGGCGGGCCGGCAGGGTCGCCGGCGGGGCGGTCCGCGAGGGGCGCCCTGCGCCGATGCGGTGCCGCGATGCACCATGGGACGCGGAGGAGCGGCCGCGATGGTGCGGGGGTGCCGGCCATGCTTCAGGATTGAATGATCGGCGGGAGCCGCGCGCACCGGTGTGAGCGAAAGCGCCAGCGGCCCCGGCGGTCCCGCCGTCCTCAGCGGACGAACAGCCGGTAGACCAGCCGCTGGAGCCGGCGGCCGTAGGGCGGGTAGATCAGGCGCGTGGCGTTGAACCGCTGCCGGACGAACACGCCCTTGGCCTGGCTGAAGGCGAGAAAGCCCTCGCGGCCGTGGTAGTGGCCCATGCCCGACGGCCCGATGCCGCCGAAGGGCAGGTCGTCCTGGGCGACGTGCAGCAGCGTGTCGTTCAGGCAGGCGCCGCCGGAATGCGTCCGGGCGAGCACGTGGCGCTGTTCGGCCCGGTCGTAGCCGAAGTAGTACAGGGCCAGCGGGCGCGGCCGCTGGTTGATGTAGGCCAGGGCATCCTCCAGGCGGGCCGCGCCCATCCCGTGCCGGAGCGCGATGGAATGTCGGTAGAATGTCCCTCCCATTCCTCATTCTTCATCGTCCGGCTCATCGTCCGGCGCGGCGGATCCCGCGCCGGCCCGGATGGACAGGGACACGCATGGCGGACCTGATCGAAATCCCCCCGGCCGACGGCCTGCGCATCGCGCTGGCCTACGCCACGGCCGGCAACCTGACCGGCCGGCCGGTCTACGCGCCCGGCGCCCGCTGCGCCCTGCGGCCGGCCGCGGCGGACTGCCTGCTCCGCGCGGCGCGCGCGGCGCGGCGGGCGGGCCTGGGCCTGCTCGTCTACGACGCCTACCGCCCGGCGGCGGCCCAGGCGGTGTTCTGGCGGATGCTGCCCGATCCGCGCTACGTGGCCGACGCGGCCCAGGGGTCGAACCACACGCGCGGCGTGGCGGTGGACGTGGGGCTGCTGGACGCCGGCGGCGCGCCCCTGGACATGGGCACGGATTTCGACGACATGCGCGACCAGTCGCACCACGACCGCGACGACCTGCCGCCCGCCGTGCAGCGCAACCGCCACCTGCTGCTGGGCATCATGCTGCAGGCCGGTTTCCGTTCGATCCCGACGGAGTGGTGGCACTACGAATTGCCCGACGCGCGGGAATATGCGTTACTGCCGGAAAGCGACATGGTCCGGGTCGTCTCGGACTGAGCGATGGGCCGGTCCCGCGCGGACCGGCCGCACGGGCGGGCGTGGCCCCGTGGGGGTCCAGGCGTCCCGCCGACGGGATGTTCATTGGACGGAGGCGATATGCAATCCACGATTCAAACGGGAATCCGCCGCGCCCTGATGGCGGCGGCGATGGGCGCGGGGGCCTGTCTCCTGGCGGGCGGGGCGCTCGCGGCGACGCCGCCCGATACGCTGGTGATCGGCAAGCCGGCCGATCCCCAGACGCTGGACCCGGCCATCACGATCGACAACAACGACTGGACGGTCACCTACCCGGCCTACCAGCGCCTGATGCGCTACAAGCAGGCCGACGGCCAGGGCTCGACCGAGGTCGAGGGCGATCTGGCGGCCAGCTGGTCGGCCTCGCCGGACAGCCTGGTCTGGACGTTCGTCTTGCGCGACGGCCAGCAATTCGCCGACGGCACGCCCGTGGATGCCCAGGCGGTGAAGCTGTCCTTCGAGCGGCTGCTGGCGAAGAAGCAGGGGCCCTCGGAAGCCTTCCCCGCCGACATGAAGATCGACGCCGTGGACGCGCGCACCGTGCGCTTCACGCTGCAGAAGCCCTTCGCGCCGTTCCTCTACACGCTCGCCAACAATGGCGCGTCCATCGTCAATCCCAAGGCCATGCAACGCGACGACGCCGACGCCTGGCTGTCGGGCCACACGGCGGGCTCCGGACCCTATCAGCTGGTGTCCTGGCAGAAGGGCCAGTCGCTGGTGCTGGAGCGCAATCCGCATTACGCCGGCTCGAAGAAGCCCACGCTGGACAAGTTCGTGGTGAAGATCGTGCCGGAATCTTCCGCGCGCCGCCTGCAGCTGCAGAAGGGCGACCTGGACGTGGCCGAGGAACTGCCGGTGGACCAGCTCCAGGCCCTGAAGAAGGACAAGGCCGTGCGCGTGGCGGAATTCCCGTCGCTGCGGGTGACCTACCTGTACCTGAACAACGCCCAGGGGCCGCTGCAGAACGCGGATCTGCGCCGCGCCGTGGTGGCCGCGCTGGACTACCAGGGCATCGTGGATGGCATCATGATGGGCCAGGCCAAGCAGATGCGCGGCCCGATCCCCGAAGGCATGTGGGGCCATGACGCCGATCTGCCCCTGCCGAAGCAGGACGCGGCGGCGGCCAAGGCGCTGGTGGAAAAGGCCGGCGGGGTGAAGTCGCCGCTGCTGCTGCGCTATTCCACCCAGGACCCCGCCTGGGAGCCCATCGCCCTGACGGTGCAGGCCAATCTCACCGCCGTCGGCGTGCCGGTCAAGCTCGAAAAACTGGCCAACGCCACCCTGCGCGAAAATCTGGGCCAGGGCAATTTCGACATCTCCATCGGCAACTGGAGCCCGGACTTCGCCGATCCCTACATGTTCACCAGCTACTGGTTCGATTCGGACAAGAAGGGCCTGGCGGGCAACCGGTCCTTCTATTCCAACCCGCAGGTGGACCAGTGGCTGCGCGAGGCCGCCACGCTCAGCGACCAGGACAAGCGCGTGGCGCTCTACCGGCAGGTCCAGGAACAGGTCGTGAAGGACGCGGCCTACGCCTACCTGTACCAGAAGAACTACCAGGCCGGGCTGGGGGCGAACGTCAAGGGCTTCGTCTTCAACCCCATGCTGGAGCGCGTGTTCAACGTCGCCGACATGACGAAGTAGGCATGGGCGAACGGCGTGGAAGGGTCTCGCGGGCCGGCCGCGGGCGGCGCCGCCCGGCGGACGAGGGCATCGCATGAACACGTCCTGGCTGTCCGTGGTGCGCCGCCGGCTGGCCAGCCTGGTCTGGGTGGTGATCGGGGTGTCCCTGATCACCTTCGCCATTTCCCACCTGGTGCCCGGCGACCCGGCCCGCCTGGTGGCGGGCGACCGCGCCACGCCGGAAATCGTCGCCCACATCCGCGCGCAGCTGGGCCTGGACCTGCCCCTGCCGCAGCAGTACCTGCGCTACATGGGGCAGCTGCTGCAGGGCGATCTCGGCACCTCGATCCGCACCCACCGGCCGGTGCTGCAGGACATCGCCGCCTTCTTTCCCGCCACGCTCGAACTCGCCCTGGTCGCCCTGCTGCTGGCGACGCTGCTGGGCATCCCGCTGGGCGTGCTGTCGGCGGTGTACCGCAACCGCTTCATCGACCACCTCGCCCGCACGCTGGCCGTCACGGGCATCTCCACCCCGGCCTTCTGGCTCGGACTGGGCCTGATCGTGGTGTTCTACGGCGAGCTCGGCTGGCTGCCGGGGGGCGGCCGCATCGACCAGGGCCTGTCGCCCCCGCCGGGCATCACCGGCCTGTACCTGATCGACGCGGCGCTGGCGGGCGACTGGGTCGTCTGGCGCAGCGCGCTGGAACACATGATCCTGCCGGCCCTGACGCTGGGCTTCGTGCACCTGGGCGTGGTGGCGCGGCAGGTGCGCTCGTCCATGCTGGAACAGCTGGGCGAGGACTACGTGCGCACCGCCCGCGCCTACGGCCTGGACGCCTGGACCGTGGTGGTGCGCCACGCCCTGCCCAACGCGCTGATTCCTTCCGTGACCGTGCTCGGCCTGGCCCTGGGCGACCTGCTGTACGGGGCGGTGCTGACGGAGACCGTGTTCGGCTGGCCGGGCATGGGCGCCTATGTGGTGGACTCGATCCAGGCGCTGGATTTCCCGGCGGTGATGGGCTTCGCCGTGGTGGTGTCCTTCGCCTACGTGATCCTGAACCTGCTGGTGGACCTGCTGTACCGGCGCCTCGATCCGCGCATCCGGGAGGTCGGCTGATGCGCTACCTGCTGTACCAGCTGCGCCGCAGCCCGCTGATGCTGCTGGGGCTGGCGATCCTCGCGGCGGTGGGGCTGGCCGTGCTCCTGGCGGACTGGGTGGCACCCTACGATCCCGAGCGCATCGACCTGGTGCACCGGCTGGCGGCGCCGTCGGCGGCGCACTGGTTCGGCACCGACGAGGTCGGCCGCGACATCTTCAGCCGCGTGCTCCACGGCGGGCGCCAGTCCATCGGGGTGGGGCTGTTCGTCGCGGGCTGCGCCAGCATGGCCGGCGCCGTGATCGGCTGTTTCTCCGGGATCGTGGGCGGCCGCTTCGACGGCTTGGTCATGCGCGCCATGGACGTGGTGCTGTCGGTGCCCTCGCTGGTGCTGATCATGGCGCTGGCGGCGGCGCTGGGCCCCAGCCTGTTCAACGCCATGCTGGCGATCACCCTGGTGCGCATCCCGTTCTACGTGCGCCTGGCGCGCGGCCAGACGCTGGGCATCCGCGAGATGGCCTATGTGCAGGCGGCCTGGACCTTCGGCGCGACGCGGCGCCACGTGGTGCGCTGGCACGTGGTGCGCAACGCCGCCTCGCCCATCGTGGTGCAGGCCACGCTGGACATCGGCGGGGCGATCCTGATGGCGGCCGCGCTGGGCTTCATCGGCCTGGGCGCGCAGCAGCCCACCGCCGAATGGGGCGCCATGGTGGCGACGGGCCGCAATTTCCTGCTGGACCAGTGGTGGTACACCGTCACGCCGGGCTGCGCGATCCTGGTGACGGCGCTGGCCTGCAACCTGGTGGGCGACGGCGTGCGCGACCTGCTGGACCCGAAGTCGAGGGCGAAATGAGCGCGGGCCGGCCTGATCCGTCCAGCGCGCGGCGCTCCGGCCCGGGCCGGCCGGCGGGCGTCCTGGATCGTGGGAACCCCGACGGCGGCGCCGCAGCCGAACCCGTTCTGGACATCCGCGGCCTGTCGCTGGAATTCCCCGTCTTCGGCGGCGCGGTCCGGGCGCTGGGCGGCGTCAGCCTGCGCGTCATGCCGGGCGAGATCGTCGGCGTGGTGGGCGAGTCGGGTTCGGGCAAGTCGGTCACCGCCATGGCGGCGCTGCGGCTGCTGCCCCCGGGCGGCTACCGCGTCACCGGCGGCAGCCTGCGGCTGTGCGGCGAGGACGTGCTGGCCGCGTCCGAAGCGCGCATGCGGCAATGGCGCGGACGCCGCGCGGCGATGATCTTCCAGGAGCCGATGACCGCGCTGAATCCGACCCGGCGCATCGGCGATCAATTGACCGGCGTGCTGCGCGCGCACCATCGCCTGGGCCGGCGCGAGGCCGTGGAGCGCGCCGCCGCGCTGCTGCGCGACATGATGATCCCCGACCCGGCCCGGACGCTGCGCGCCTATCCCTTCGAGCTGTCCGGCGGCATGCGCCAGCGGGTGATGGCCGCGATGGCGTTTTCCTGCGATCCGGCGCTGCTGATCGCCGACGAGCCCACCACCGCGCTGGACGTGACCGTGCAGCGCCAGGTGCTGCAGCTGCTGCGCCACCGGGCGCGCGAGCGCGGCGCCGCGATCCTGTTCATCACCCACGACATGGCGGTGGTGTCGCAGTTCTGCGACCGTGTGTACGTCATGTACGCCGGCACGGTGGTCGAGCAGGGGCCGACCGCCCGGGTGCTGCGCGCGCCGCGCCATCCCTACACGCGCGGCCTGCTCGACGGCCTGCCGGAGCGCGCCGCGCCCGGCGCCGACCTGGCCTCGATCCCGGGCCGGGTGCCGGACATGCGCCGGCCGCCGCAGGGCTGCGTGTTCTTCGATCGCTGCGCCTACGCCGACGCGGCCTGTCGCCAGCGGCCCGAACTGCGGCCCGTGGCCGACGCGCAGGAGCGCCGGGTGGCCTGCTGGCACCCCCTGGGCCCGGACCCGGACCCGGCCGCGCGGGCCGCGGGAGACGCATGATGCCGATCGATGGAGCGAATGGGGCTGAAATCCCCTCGGCGGGCGTGGCGGACGCAGCACCGGGCACCGTGCCGGAGGCGCCGGTGCTCGATGCCCGCGAGATCCACGTGCGCTTCCCCCTCGCCCGCGACTGGCGCGGGCGGGCGGTGCGCCATGCCCACGCCCTGAACGGCGTCAGCCTGCAGGTGCGGCGCGGCGAGGCCTTCGGCATCGTCGGCGAGTCCGGCTGCGGCAAGAGCACGCTGGCGGCCGTGCTGATGGGCCTGCTGCGGCCCACCGGGGGCGAGCTGCGGCGCCTGCCGCGCGCCGACGGCCGCCGGACCGACGTCCAGATCGTGTTCCAGGATCCGCAGTCCTCGCTGGATCCGCGCCTGCCCGCCTGGAAAGTGATCATCGAGCCGCTGGTGGCCGCGGGCCGCCGAGGGGCCGCGGCATGGCCGCGGGACGGGGGAGCGCCGCCGGCCGCCGGGCCGCGGGGCCGGAACGGTGCGGTCCGGCGCGGCCGCATGGACAAGGCCGCCCTGCGCGCGCGGGCCGATGCTCTGGCCCTGCGGGTGGGCCTGCGGCCCGAGCAGCTCGACCGCTACGTCCACGAGTTTTCCGGGGGGCAGCGCCAGCGGATCGCCATCGCCCGGGCGCTGGCGACGGAGCCGGACGTCATCGTGCTCGACGAGCCCACCTCCGCGCTGGACGTGTCCGTCCAGGCGCAGATCCTGAATCTGCTGCGGGAACTGCGCCGCGCGCACGGCCTGACCTACGTGCTGATTTCGCACAACGTGTCGGTCGTGCGCTACCTGTGCGACCGGGTGGCGGTGATGTACCTGGGCCAGGTGGTCGAGCAGGGCCCGGCCGCCGACGTGCTGGAATCCCCGCGCCATCCCTACACGCGCGAGCTGCTCGACGCCGTGCCGCGCCTGGACCGGCCCTGGCCCGAGGACGCCCCCGCGGCCCCGGCCGAACTGCCCGGCAACGTCGTCCTGCCGCAGGGCTGCTTCTTTCGCGGCCGCTGCCCCTGGGCGACGGCCGGCTGCGAGCGGCCCCAGGCGCTGCTGGCCCGGCCCGGCGCGCCCCAGCACGCCTACCGCTGCCACGTGGCGGGGCAGCAGGCTTCAGTGCGTCAGGCTTCCGAGGGGTCTTGAAGGGTCATTTGCCGCATGATGCGGTCGGCCAGTTTCTGGAAATCCTTCTTGGCGTCCAGGACGGCGCCCGCATGGCTGCCGATGGCGCCATCGGCGGACGTCAGCTTGAAGATCGGCTTGCGGCGTTCCTGGGCCATGGGGATGAGACTGCGATAATGCTTGATCGTGGCCAGGCAGTAGGGATCGTCCTGCTGACGCATGTCGGGAACGGGCGGTTCACCGAGAATGGCTTCGCGGTAGACCGCCGGGATGCGCTGCACCCATTTGTCATAGGCCTGCGCGGGACGATCCAGCCGGACGCTGTGCTGCTGGCAGAGATAGCCGAGGGGCTGCATACGGCCCGCCGGCAGATCGAAGTCCGGGTATTCCGCCTTTTCACGACTGGAATTCCAGTTGTCCAGGCGCTTTTGCCACAGGTTTTTCCATTGACGCAGCGTGGGGCCGAGATTGCTGAGGCCCTGCAGGGAAAACAGGTCGGCGCCCAGGGGGATGATGACGTAGTCGGTCGCTAGCAGGACGGACCTGTTGATGGCGCCCAGATTGGGACCAATATCCACCAGGACGAGGTCGGCCTTGGCGGTTTTGGCGGCCATTTGCATGACTTGCCAGAAAGCGCTCAGGATGCGCATGGGACGATACAGGTTGTGGTCGCCCATGCTGTTGGGCCATTCCGTGGAAAGCAGATCCTCGTAGCTGGAAAGAGCCACGTCGCCGGGCATCAGGTGCAAATCCGGCGTGATGCGCTGCAGCCGGGGCCTGGCGATATCGCCTACGCCCGCCAGGGGCTTGACGCATTCGTAGATGGTGGCGCCGGCGGTCTTCCGGTCCCAGATCTTTTCGATCCGGTCTTCGTCCAGGAAGGCCGCCGTCAGGTTGGCCTGGGGATCGAGATCGGCGGCCACCACGCGCTTCCCCTGGCCGGCATATGTCCAGGCCAGATGGTAGATGAGCGAGGTCTTGCCGACGCCGCCCTTGTTGTTGAAGAACGTCAGTACGGGCGTCATGGATTTCGTTTGCCGGGCAGCGTGCAGGCCACCATGCTGGGGCTGATGTCGAATACAGGCGGCGGGTTGCCGTTTTTTTCCATTTCCTGCCGCGCGATGGCGATGCCCCGTCCGAAGGCCTGGATGAAGCCGAAGACCTTCAGTGCGTCCGCGATATTGGGGTTGCGGTAGTCGGTGATGCCGGGGCGGCCGAAATTCTCCGGAGTGACGTTGCCGTAGGGGCCTCCGGGGCTGTGGATTTCAATCCGGTCATTGAACCAATAGATTCGGATCGGAGCGTTGGTGCCTTCGTAGGTGCGGTGCAGGACGGCGTTGTAAAGAATCTGCTGCAAGGCCGCCTGGGGGTAGGGCGAGTCTTTTCGGTGCGTGGGAGCGGACAGGATGTCGAAGGCGATCCGGTTGTGCGCCTTGAGCTTTTCTTCGGCTTGCCTGAGCATTTCGACCAGGGCTCCGCCGATCCGGGCTTCGTCGATGACGGGGTCGGTCAGGCGTGTGCCGTCGATCCGCAGGAACTGGATGCTCGCGCCCGGCAGGAAATCCTGAGGCGCCTTGCCGATGGACAGCAGGCCGAGGATGGTCGGGGTGGCGTCGTCCGGGGATACGATCATCCGGCAGGATGCCAGCCTTTCTGCGTAGGTGCGGTGGTTTGCCTCCAGGACGTCGTCCGCGAATGCCTGGGGCAGGTATTCGGTCTCGAAGATGACGCGCGACAGGTCATCGAGGCTGGCGGGCGGCACCGGATACAGATCGAACGGCAGGTTCTTGTAGCGCCGTTTCTCAGTCAGGATTCGTTCTTCCTGGGCGTTGGCGATGGCTCGACGCGGGCCCGTGCGAATCCAGATGCGGCCGTCGTACTTGACGGGGGGCATGTCCGAAGGCTGAACGATGACGACGGCCATGGCGGAGCCGTCCAGGATGCGCTTTTCGACTGACAGCACGGGAAGCGGCAGGATGTTGCCATCCGTTTTCATGTCCGCCAGGGCGAGCAAAAGCCGGTCGCTGATATCCAGGCCGCTGGCCGTGCCATCGTCCCGGGCGCCAATGAACAGGACGCCAGGAGCGTTGTGGCCGGGCAGGTCGTTCGCAAAAGCGCACACGGCTTGCCGGGCTTTTTTCGGGACGTCGCCCTTGAAAGATTCCTTTCGTTCTACCCGATCGGATTCCAGGTCGCGGAGAAGAGAGAGCAGCGCGTCGTCGCTCAGATGTTGCATGCGTATCCTTTTTTCCGCTAGGACATCCCGAGGCAGAAAAGCCTCCGTCTGGAGAGGATGGCGAGCCCAGGGCGCGGCGAGCAGACTTGCTTGATGCGCCTGGAGGGCCGAGCCGTATGCCGCGTTATTCTCCTTCCATTATAGAGAGGTCGTCCAAGGGGGATGCGGGTCCGCTTGCGTGTGCGATCGGCTCATTCCGCGCGGCCCGGGTTCTGGAAATATTCCCGCGTCAGCTTCACCACCAGCGGGCTGAGCAGGATCAGCGAGATCAGGTTGGGCAGCGCCATCAGGCCGTTCAGCGTGTCGGCCAGCAGCCAGGCGAAGTCCAGCTGGCTGATGGCGCCGAACGGAATCACCAGGACCCAGACGATGCGGTAGGGCAGGGTCGATTTCGTGCCCAGCAGGAATTCCCAGCACTTCTCGCCGTAGTAGCTCCAGCCCAGGATGGTGGTGAAGGCGAACACCACCAGCGACAGGGTCAGGATGGTGCCGCCGATGCCCGGCATGGAAACCTCGAAGGCGCTGGCCGACAGGGCCGCGCCGCTGGCGCCGCTGCTCCAGACGCCGGAGCACACGATGGCCAGGCCGGTGATGCTGCAGATGATGAGGGTGTCGATGAAAGTGCCCATCATGCCGATCAGGCCCGATTGCACGGCATTGGTGGTGGTGCCGGCCGCCTGGGCGATCCCGGCCGACCCCAGGCCGGCCTCGTTGGAAAAGATCCCGCGCGCCACGCCGTAGCGGATGGCGGCCATGACGGCGGCGCCCGCGAAGCCGCCGGTGGCGGCGATGGGCGAGAAGGCGTGCGTGAAGATCAGGTCCAGGGATTCGGGGATGCGCTCGGCGTTGACGGCCAGCACCACCAGGCCGGCCAGCACGTAGGCCACGCACATGAAGGGCACCAGGGATGCGGCGACCGCACCGATGCGCTTGATGCCGCCCAGGATCACCAGGCCGATCAGGACCATGGTGACCACGCCGGTCACCCACAGCGGGATGGCGAAGGCCGATTCCAGGGCCTGGGCCATGCTGTTGACCTGGACCATGTTGCCAATGCCGAATCCGGCGAAGCCGCCGAAGACCGCGAACGCCACGCCCAGCCACAGCCATTTGCGGCCCAGGCCGTTCTTGATGGCATACATGGGGCCGCCCGCGTGCTCGCCGCGGTCGTCCTTTTCGCGGAAATGGACGGCCAGCACCACTTCGCAATACTTGGTGGCCATGCCGACCAGGGCCGTGCACCACATCCAGAACAGGGCGCCCGGGCCGCCGACGGCGATGGCGGTCGCCACCCCGGCGATGTTGCCGGTGCCGACGGTGGCGGCCAGGCACGTCATCAGCGCCTCGAAGGGGCTGATCTCGCCGGTGGCGGTGTCGCCCCGGTGGCGGCCGCGCCAGATCATGGCGAAGCCGGTACCGATGCGCCGCAGCGGCATCAGCTTCAGGATCATCATCAGAAAGAAACCCGTTCCCAGGATGAGAACCAGCATCGGCGGCCCCCATACCAGGCCGTTGATCTGGTTGACGAGCTCGTTCAGGAATTCCATGGTTAAAACACCCCTCAGTGCAGAAATTGCGGGAATGCTAACACCGTGGTTTTAGGTGAAACGCCTAAAATTCCTGGACAAACAGGAAAACTTCCTGACGAGAGAGGAAAAAGGCCCGGCTAAGGGTAAACCATGAGACCGAAAAGAGAGTGCTCGTTCCGGAGCCGGAGCGGCGGACCGCCGAAATCGGCGCGGCCGCTCCGGCCCGGCGGGCTTCAGAACGAGATGGCCAGGCCGATGTTCCCCGCCGCCTGGTTGCCGCCGTCGCGTCCCGTCGTGGCCGTCACCTGCCCATAGAGGACGGCGGATTTGCTCAGGCTGGCCGTGACGCCGGCCGTCCATTCCATCCAGTTGTCGTCGGGGGCCTCCAGGCGGGTCGTCCAGCTTCCCATCGTGGAGGCGACGCCGCTGGTGACGGTGCGTTCGTCCCGCTTGAATTCGTGGGCGAACGCCGCTTTCACATAGGGAACGTAGCGGCCCGCGATGTCCATGCGCGCCTGCCATCCCAGGCGTCCGATCAGGGATTCGAGCCGTTGGTCCGAGAAACGCATGCGGCTGCTGCTGTCTCCTTCCTCCGTGAAATGGGAGACCTTCACGCGGGCGTAGTCCAGGCCGATCACCGGTCCGGTCCGGACGCTGCCGAACGCCGCATCGTAGCCGCCATGCAGGCCCAGGCCGTATTGGCGCTGGTTCGGGCTGCCTTCCAGCGTCAGGGTGCGCGGGCCCAGGACGACCTGGCGGCGGGTGTGCAGCTTGCCGCTGCCGGCGTGGATCGTCCCGTCGATCCACAGGGCGCCGGGGGCATAGCTGGCATAGGCGCTCAGGAGCGTGCTGCGGTCCTTCACGCTGCCGGGCGTTCCGCGGTAGCTCAGGTCCGTGTCGCCCGCCTGGCGCGACACGGCCAGGCCGACGGCAAAGGCTTCGGAAGCCTGCAGGTCGATGCCCAGGGTGTAGAGCTGTCCGTGGTTGTCCAGGCCGGTGGGTCCGAATTCGGTTCGGGTGCCGTCGAAGCCGCCCTGGACGAACAGGCTGGCGGTGCCGGTGGGACGGGGCTGCGCGCGCAGGGCCGCCAGGCGGCTGCCCAGGCCGGCGCTCAATTGGCGCGCATTGCCCAGGCCGGCCTCGGGCAGGCCGCCGGCGAAGTAGGGCGCCTGCAGCAGGCCGGCGACGTAATCGGCGATGAGGGCGTGGGCGCCCGGGGTCGGATGCAGCTGGTCGGTAAAAACGTAGCCGGCCGTCGCGCCGGTGGGGTCGCTGCAATACAGGGCATTGAACGGGCAGGCGGCGCCCACGACGTTCGTGAATCCGTAGGGGGCCGGGTCCGCCAGGATCTCCCGGAACAGGCCGCCGATGTCCGCGCGGATGATGCCGTGGGTTTGCCCGGTGGCGTTCAGGCCGATGTCCACGAGCTGGTTGTAGCCGGACGATGCCTGCTCCAGGCCGGGCCGGACGAGGGCGTAGACGCCCGCAAGCGTGCCGGCTGGCAGGCCCGCGGCGGCATCGGCCGCCGCCAGCGCCTGGGCGACGGCAGCGGGATCGTAGGCGCCATTCGCGGCGGCCAGGCGGGCCCAGGCCGCGCCCCAGGCGGTGGCGAGGCCGGCGGGGGGCACGGCGGTCCGGATGGATGCGAAGACGGCCAGGGGCGCGGCGCCGACGTCGGGCAGGTTGGGCAGCAGGATGGTCTGCGCGCCCGCCCCTTTCAGGGCGGCGACGGCGCCGACCGTGCTGGTGGCCGATGCCGTCAGGTAGCTCGTCACTCCCGCGCCGCGGCCGACGGCCGTGATGACGTCGTTGCCGCCGATCCAGACGGAATACAGGGCGTTGGCGTCGACCTGGCCGTGTTGCGCCAGATACGTGCCCAGCTGCCCTTGCAGATGGGTGACGGCGATGGCTTCGCTGGTGGGGGCGCCCGCCGGATCGGCCGGCTGCCGCGCGCTGGCGGCCGGGTTCGCCTCGGCGTCGCCCTGGGCGTAGTTGTTGCCGCCGGGCGTGACATGGGGGTTGGCGGGATTGTTGGGGCGCGAGACGAAGCCGAGGCGGGCGGCCAGGCCGTCCGTCCAGTTGGCGCCGTAGTTGGTGGTCCAGCGGGCGTTGGACGGCAGGCCGCTCAGGCCGCCGAAGGCGCCGACGTCCGACAGGCTGTCGCCGAAAAAGTAAACATTGCTGTAAGACTGCGCCGCGGCGGGCAAGGCGGGCAAGGCCAGGGCGACGGACAACGCCATGGCGGTCAGTGCGGGATGTCTCATGGGGCTCCTCGATGGGTCGGATCTCGTTTTTCCCGGGTGCTTCGGACGCTCGAACGCGGTGGCACCCTGCCTGGGATTTTGTAAAACAAACGTTTGTTTGTCAATTTGAGGAAATTGTGGGGAAATTTCCGCTTCTGGTCGCCAGATCTCGATGGCACACCCTTCGCGTGTGCCGGGCGCCGCGCCCGCGCTCCGGAATCGCGCCCGGATCGCCGGCACGTCGGGGAAACGGATCCGGGCAGCGAATCAGGGCAGCGAATCAGGGAAACTACTGACGTAGTTTTGCGACTGTCCGCACGGCGGCCGTTTTCCTATCCTGTCGTCTCCACACGAACGGGAGAGGCGAGATGCGGGAACGACTGGATTGCGCGATTCTGGCGCCGGGCAGGGAAGACTGGGCGGGCGCCTTGCGCGGCCCGCACCTGGGAGGGCGGCTGGTGCTGCACACCTCGCCGCACGTGCACGGCACGGCCAGGGACGCCCTGGCCGATCCGGCCATGACGCGGGGCCGCTACGATGCCGGCCTGCTGTACGTGGACGAATCCTCGATCCGCGACTGGCGCACGGCGCTGGCCGCCCTGGCGGGCCGATTGCCGGCCGTGCTGCTGGTCTACGCGGTGGCGCTGCGGGCGCAGGCGGTGGGCGACCTGATGGCGCTGGGCGTGGCCGATTTCGTGCGGCCGCCCTTTTGTCCCGAGGAACTGCGCGCCCGGCTGGACCACGCCCTGAATCGCCTGCCCCCCGCCTGCATCGCGGAACACGGGCCGGCCTACGGCGCGGGCCTGCCGGGATCGGGCTCTGGTTCCGGCTTCGGCTCGGGCTCCGGGCCCGCGCCGCTGCGAGCGCGCGCACCGGTGGCCGGTGCGCCGGAGCCCCCGGTCACCGAGTCCGAGATCGCGTTCTGCAATACGATCCTGGACCGCTCCGGCAACGAACTCGAAGCCTACGCGGTGGCCGTGGCCATGCAGCGGGCCACCTCGCGCGAATCCTTCCGCGCCGCCAAATGCCAGGTCGTCGCCCGGTTCGAGCGCGCCTACATCCGCGCGGCCCTGGGCCGGCACGCGGGCAATATCACCCTGGCGGCGCGCATGGCCCAGAAACACCGCCGCGCGTTCTGGGCCCTGATGCGCAAGCACGACATCGACCCCGCGCCCTACCGGCGCGCGCCGGCCTCGGACGCGGACTGAGGCGCGGACCGCGACACGGAGGGGGATACGGACCGCGACACCGACCCGGACGCCGCCCGCCCCGCCGCCCGGCATTGCCGCCCGCCCCCGTTTTCCGCAGAAGGGCCGCCGGCGCGGAAGGCCCCTCAGAAGGGAAGATGCCGCGGCCCGGTCTGCAGGGTGATCCAGCGGATGTCGGTGAACGCATCGATGCCCGCCCTGCCGCCGAAATGGCCGTAGCCGGACCGCTTCACGCCGCCGAACGGCATCTGGGCCTCGTCGTGCACCGTCGGTCCGTTGATGTGGCAGATGCCGGACTCGATCCGGGCGGCCACGCGCCAGCCGCGCGCCGCATCGCGGGTGTAGACGGCCGCGGACAGGCCGAATTCATTGTCGTTGGCGACGGCGATGGCTTCTTCCTCGCCGCGCACCCGGACGATGGCTTTGACCGGCGCGAAGGTCTCTTCGCGGAAGATGCGCATCTCCGGGGTGACGCGATCGATCAGCGTGGCCGGCATCAGGGTGTTCGCGGCCTTGCCGCCGCACAGCAGCTGCGCGCCTTTCGCCAGCGCGTCGTCGATCAGTTCGTTGACGCGGCGCACGGTCGCCATGTCCACCACCGATCCCAGGATGGCGGGCCCCTTGCGGGGATCGCCCAGCGGCAGCGCGGCGGCGCGGGCCACGAGCCTGGACAGGAACGCCTCGGCAACGGCTTCGTCCACGATGATGCGTTCGGTGGACATGCAGATCTGGCCCGAATTGGCGAAGGCGCCGAAGACGCATCCCGCGACGGCGGCATCGAGATCGGCATCGTCCAGGACCAGGAACGGCGCCTTGCCGCCCAGCTCCAGGACCGCCGGCTTCAGGTGCCGGGCGCAGGCCTGGCCGATGAGGGCGCCCACGCGGGTGGACCCGGTGAAATTGACGCGGCGCACGGCCGGGTGGGCGATCATGGCTTCCACCACCGCGCCCGCTTCGTCGGGATGGTTGGTCACGAAATTGACCGTGCCGGCGGGCAGGCCGGCTTCGCGCAAGGCCTCGACGATGAGGCCGTGGGTGCCAGGGCACAGTTCCGAGCCTTTCAGGACGACCGTGTTGCCGCAGGCCAGCGGCGTGGCGATCGCCCGCACGCCCAGGATCACCGGAGCGTTCCACGGCGCCATGCCCAGCACCACGCCCGCGGGCTGGCGCACGGCCATGGCCAGGCTTCCGGGCACGTCGGAGGGGATGATTTCGCCGCCGATCCGCGTCGTCAGCGCGGCGGCTTCGCGCAGCATGCCGGCGCCGAGCTGTACGTTGAAGCCGGCCCATGAGGCGGCTGCGCCGGTTTCGGCCGCCATGGCTGCGATGAAATCCGCTTCCCGCGCGGCGAGCGCTTCCGCGGCTTCGAGCAGGTGCTCGCGGCGGGCGGCGGGCCCCAGGCGGGACCAGGACGCGAATGCGCGGTGCGCCGCTTCGACGGCGGCGACGGCATCGGCCGGCGTGGCGGCCGGCGCGACCGTGGCCACGGCGCCGTCCAGGGGGTTGCGGCGCTCGAAGGTCGCGCCGTTGCTTGCGGGGCGGCGCTGGTCGCCGATCAGCAGGGAAAGGGTGTGCATGGAAAGCCTCCGTTGGAATGGGTGGGAGAAAGCCTTTGGGGAGAAAGCCTCTGGGGAGAAAGCGGCAGTCAGGGAAACCCCTATATTGTTATGATCAATAATGATTATCTATCATAACGAAAATCGCCGGCAGTAGGGGTTTCACGCGGTGGCTGCCGGAAGGCGGGTGCCGCAGCGTGGAAAGCCCGGGACCGATCCCCATACCCCGATCCATACCCCATACCCATCCGTACTCCTTCATTCACAGACATTCATTCACAGAGGAAATGACGATGACCGTCGCTCGTACCGAAGAACAGACCGTGGCCTGCACCGTGGAAGGCCGCATCGCCTGGGTGAAGTTCAACCGCCCGGAAAAGCGCAATGCCATGAGCCCCGCCCTGAATCGCCAGATGATGCGCGCGCTGGACGAACTGGAATTCCGCGATGACGTGGGCGTGCTGGTGCTCACGGGCGAAGGCACGGCCTGGACCGCCGGGATGGATCTGAACGAATACTTCCGGGAAACCGAGGCCCGGGGCCTGGCCGGCACCCGCCAGGCGCAGCGGGAAAGCTATGGCTGGTGGCGCCGGCTGCGGTGGTACCAGAAGCCCACGATCGCCATGATCAACGGCTGGTGCTTCGGCGGCGGCTACGGCCCGCTGTTCGCCTGCGACCTGGCCTTCGCGGCCGACGAGGCCCGGTTCGGCCTGTCCGAGATCAACTGGGGCATCCTGCCCGGCGGCGGCGCCTCGAAGGTGGCGGCGGAGCTGCTGAGCTTCCGCCGCGCGATGTACCACGCCATGCTGGGCGAGAACATCGACGGCAGGACGGCCGCCGAGTGGGGCCTGGTGAACGAATCCATGCCGGCCGACCGCCTGCGGGCGCGCGTGACGGAAGTGGCGGAAAGCCTGCTCAAGAAAAATCCGGTGGCCCTGAAGGCGACCAAGGACGCGATCCGCCGCGTGCGCGAAATGACCTACGACAATGCCGAGGATTTCCTCGTGCGCGCGCAGGAAGCGGCCAACAGCTTCGATGGCGAGGGCCGCAAGGAAGGCCTGCGCCAGTTCCTGGACGAGAAGACCTACAAGCCGGGCCTGGGCGCATACGATCGTTCCAGGCAGAAGAGCGCCTGAGCCGCGGCACAAAAATACAATCAATGGGAGACAAGCGTGACAATGGCAAAGGAAGCCGTCCAGGAGGCGGCTGATATAGAGCGCATGCTCAGGCCCCGGTCGGTGGCGATCGTCGGGGCCTCGGCGACGCGCGGGTCGCTCGGCGCTTCGCTGCTGGGCAACCTGGAGCGCAACGGGTTTGCGGGCGACATTCACCTGATCAATCCCAGGCGGGCCGAGATCGGCGGGCATCCCTGCCTGCCTTCGGTGGACCGGCTGCCCTACGGCGTGGACGTGGCCGTGCTGGCGATTCCGCAGCCCGCCGTCAACGAGGCGATCCGCGGCCTGGCGACGCGCGGCGTCGGCGCGGCGGTGATCTTTTCCGCCGGTTTCGCCGAAGCCGGCCCGGAGGGCCAGGCGCGGCAGCGCGAGATCGCCGAAATCGCCCGTGCGCACGGCATGGTGGTCGAAGGCCCGAATTGCCTGGGCTGCATCAACTACGTCGATCGCGTGCCCCTGACCTTCGTGGAGGTCGACATGGGGCCGGCGCCGGCGCGGCGCGGGCCGTCCATCGGCGTGGTGTCGCAGAGCGGCGCGATGATGACGGTGCTGTGCACCACGCTCTCCAGCCGCCGCCTGCCGCTGTCCTATGCGATATCGACCGGCAACGAGGCGGCCAGCCATGCCGAGGACTACGTGGAGTTTCTGCTCGACGATCCGGATACCCGCGTCATCGCGATGATCGTCGAGCAGTTCCGCCATCCGCGGCGCATGCTCGCCGCCGTCGAACGCGCGCGCGCCCTGGGCAAGCACGTGGTGCTGCTGCATCCGGGGCGCAGCAGCGCCGCGCGCGAATCGGCGGCCACCCATACCGGCGCCCTGGCGGGCGACCATGCCGTCATGCGCCTCAAGCTGGGCCGCGCCGGCGTGATCTTCGCCGAGACGCTGGAAGAGCTGGGCGACATTGCCGAGATCGCCGTGCGCTGCCCGCAGCTGCCTTCGCCGGGCACCGCCGTCGTGGGCGAGTCCGGCGCCTTCAAGGCGCTGTGCCTGGACCTGGCCGAGGACCTGGGCATCGCGCTGCCGCCGATCGGCGAGGACGACGCGCCGGCGCTGCGCGAGGCCATGCCGGCCTTCGTGGCCGTCAGCAATCCGCTGGACCTGACCGCGCAGGGGCTGGTGGAGCCCGATCTCTATTGCCGCGTCCTGGCGGCGCTGTTCGGCGACGACCGTTTTTCCACCATCGTGGTGGGCCTGATCCAGGGCGATCCGGTCACCAGCGGCATCAAGATACCGGCGGTGCTGCGCGCCGTGCGCGAATGCAAGCCGGCCAAGCCGGTCATCGTGGCGGGGCTGGACGAAGGCGCCGAGGTGCCCGCATCCTTCATCGCCGAGATGCGGGCGCTGGGCATCCCCTATTTTCCCAGCACCGAGCGGGTCTTTCGCGCGGTGCGGCGCCTGATCGAGTTTTCCTCCCGCCGTTTCGATCGCGCCACGGAGGCGCCGGTGGCGCTGGAACTGCCGGCGCATCGCACGGTGATCCCGGAATACGAATCCAAGGCGCTGCTGGGCGCCGCGGGCATCGCATTCGCGCCCGGCCGGTTCGCCGCCGGCGTGCAGGAGGCGGCCGACGCCGCCCGCGCGCTGGGCTATCCGGTGGCGCTGAAGGCCCAGTCCGAACGGCTCAGCCACAAGAGCGACGCGGGCGGGGTGATCCTGGGCATCGCGGACGAACAGGGGCTGCGCGAGGCCTGGGAGCGCATGGTGGCCGACGTCCGGCGGCACGATCCCTCCATCGTGCTGGAGGGCATCCTGGTCGAGGCCATGGGCCGGCGCGGGCTGGAGATGATCGTCGGCGCCCGGATCGATCCGCACTGGGGACCGGTGCTCCTCGCCGGGATCGGCGGCGTGACCGCCGAGGTCGTCCGGGACATGCGCCTGCTCGACGCCGATCTGTCCGAAGCCGGCATCCTGGCCGAGCTCGACCAGCTCAAGAGCGCCGCGCTGTTCCATGGATTCAGGGGAGCCCCCGCGCTGGACACGGCCGCGCTGGCCGCGCTGATCGGCCGGCTGGGACGGATCGTGCGCGGCACGCCCGCCCTGCGCGAGATCGACCTGAACCCGGTCGTGGTCCACCCCGAAGGGCAAGGCGTCGTGGCGCTCGACGCCCTCATGCTGGCCGAACCCCGGCACGCCTGACCGCGCCATCTCAGATACAGGAAAACGTCATGAGCCAATCCGCCACTTTCGGCGCGGTCGCGCCGGAGGCCTCGCCTCGCCTGGGCTACGCCTATTACGTCACTTTCGTCCTGCTGTTCGCCTACACGCTGTCGTTCGTCGACCGCCAGATCCTGGGGCTGCTGGTGCAGCCCATCAAGCAGGACCTGCATCTGGCCGACTGGGCCTTCAGCATCGTGCATGGGTTCGCGTTCGCCATCTTCTACGCCCTGATGGGCATTTTCCTGGGCCGCGTGGCCGACCGCTGGAACCGCCGCAATCTCATCGTCATCGGCATGGTGCTGTGGGTCCTGGCCACCGGCGCGGGCGGCTACGTCACGGGATTCGCCACGCTGTTCCTCGTCCGCATGCTGGTGGGCGTGGGCGAGGCGGCCCTGTCGCCCGCGGCCTATTCCATGCTGGCCGACTATTTCCCCCCCGAAGGACGCGGCCGCGCCATGAGCATCTATACCTCCGGGGTGTATATCGGCTCGGCGATGGCGTTCATCGTCGGCGGCGTGGTGATCCAGGCGGCCAGCCAGGCCGGCCAGGTGGCGATTCCCCTGCTGGGCGTGTTCAAGCCCTGGCAGGCGGCGTTCATCTACGTGGCGCTGCCGGGCATTCCGGCGCTGATCCTGATCGCCACCGTGCGCGAGCCGATCCGGCGGGGCCTCGCGGCCCTGAAGGACGGGCGCGCCGCCCTGCCCCGCAGCGATCCCGCGGAACCCGCGCCGAGCCTGGCCTACGTGCTCCGGCACCCGGGCGTCTACGTGCCGCTGCTGCTGGCCCCGGGCGTGACGGCCATGGTGACTTTCGGGATCACCGCCTGGCTGCCCGCGACCTTCATCCGCCAGTGGGGCTGGACGCCCGGCGAGATCGGGCCGGCCTATGGCCTGATCATCCTGACGTGCGGCATCGGCGGCATGCTGATCAGCGGATTCCTGGCGGATTGGCTGACCCGCAGCGGCAGGCTGGTGGGCTCCGTGGTCATCTCCCTGGCCGCCACCCTGGTGCTGATCCCGGCCGGCCTGCTGCTGGCGTTCACGGATTCGCCCACCGTCGCGCTGGCCGCCGTGGCGCTGACGACATTCTTCCTGGGCATGCCGGTGGCGCTGGCGCCGCCCATCCTGCAGGCCGTCACGCCCAATCAGCTGCGCGGCCAGGTGACTTCCATCTACCTGCTGCTGGTCAATCTCATCGGCCTGGGATGCGGTCCGTTCCTGGTGGCCTTCTTCACAGACTTCGTCTTCCATGACGAAATGAAGGTGGGCCTGTCTCTGGGCCTGGTCTGCGCGCTGGCGGCCGTGCTGGGGGCCGTCTGCCTGGCGGCCGCCATCATTCCCTACCGCAAGCTGATGGCCAGGCTGGAAGCGACCGCGCCGGAGGCCGCATGAGCGCCGGCCGTCCCCGCTACGAGGCGCCGCTGCGCGACATCGGCTTCGTCCTGGAGCAGTGGCTGGACGCCCCTTCGGACTGGAAGCGCATGCCCGCCTACGAATCGCTCGACGCGCCGACCGCGCGCATGATCTGCGAGGCGGCCGGCCAGTTCTGCGGCGACGTGCTCGCGCCGCTCAACGGCGGCGGCGATCTGCAGGGCTGCGCGTTCGACGGCGGGACGGTGCGCACGCCGGATGGTTTCGCCGCGGCCTACCGGGCCTACGTCGAGGCGGGCTGGCCCGCGCTGGCGTGCGATCCGGCCGACGGCGGCCAGGGCTTGCCGGAGCTGCTGGATGCCGTGCTCAACGAGATGATCGTTTCGAGCAATCATGCCTGGGCGATGTATCCGGGCCTCCTGCGAGGCGCCTGCCTGTGCCTGCGCGCCCATGCGCCGCAATGGATCCGCGAGACCTATCTGCCGCATCTGGTGCGCGGCGACTGGCTGGCCACCATGTGCCTGACCGAGCCGCAGGCCGGCAGCGACCTGGGGCTGCTGCGCACGCGGGCGCGTGCCTGCGAAGACGGCAGCCATCGCATCGAGGGCAGCAAGATATTCATCTCGGGCGGCGACCACGACCTGACCGAGAACATCGTGCACCTGGTGCTGGCGCGCCTGCCCGACGCGCCGTCCGGCACCAAGGGGCTTTCGCTGTTCCTGGTGCCCAAGCGGATCCCGCGGGACGAGGGCGGATGGGAGCCCAACGCCGTCCATTGCGACGGCATCGAAAGCAAGATGGGCATCAAGGGCAGCGCCACCTGCACCTTGCGGTTCGAGGATGCCCGCGGCTGGCTCGTCGGCGAGCCGCATCGCGGCCTGGCGGCCATGTTCGTCATGATGAATTCGGCGCGCCTGCATGTGGGCCTGCAGGGGCTCGGGCATGCCGAGATGGCCTATCGGCTGGCGCTGGACCACGCGCGGGAACGCCTGGAGGCGCGGGCGCTGCCGCGCGCCGAAGGCGCCCGCGGGCCGGCCGGCGCGGCGGGCTTCCATGCGCCGGTGGGCCGCATGCTCGCGGACCTGCGGGTCTGGACGGAAGGCATGCGGGCGCTGGGCTACTGGGCCGGCCATCTGCTCGACCAGGCGGCGCATGCGCCCGACGAGGCCGGGCGCGCGCGCGCCCGCGACCTGGCGGCCCTGCTGACGCCGGTGATCAAGTCCTTTTTCACCGAACGGGGCTTCTCCCTGGCCAGCGAGGCCCTGCAGGTGTTCGGCGGCTATGGCTACGTGCGCGAATACCGGATCGAGCAGATCGTGCGCGACAGCCGGGTCGCCATGATCTACGAAGGCACCAACCAGATTCAGGCGATGGATCTCCTGCGGCGCAAGGTGCTGGCGCCCGGAGCGGGCCTGGAGCCCCTGCTGGAGGTCCTGCGCGCGGAAGCCGCGGCCGCGCGCGCCAGCGCCCCTGCGCGCCCCCTGGCCGAGGCGCTGCAGGCGTGGTGCGAACGGCTGGACGATGCCACGCGGGCCCTCGCCGCGGATGCCGCGATCGATCCCGGCCTTCCCGCGCGGGCCGCGGAGGACTACCTGCGCCTGGTGGGGACGGTGGCCCTGGCCTTCGCCTGGTGCCGCGCCGCGCGGGTCGCCACGGCTGCGTTCGAGGACAAGCGCGAGAGCGCCCGCCATTTCTTCCGCTACGGGCTCCTGGATGCCGAGCACTGGCTGCGCCGCATCCAGGCGGCCCGCGATCCTGAAATACAAAGGAGACATCCATGATGCATCAAGGGGTTCGATGGACACTGGCCGCCGGCGCGCTCCTGGGCGCGGCCGCCGTGTCCGCGCAGGGCAGCATGCAGATCTACGGCGTGGCCGACACCGGCATCGAATATCTCGATCACATCGCCGAGGGCGGAACGCTCACGCGCATGCCGGCGGTCACGGCGGGGCAC
The DNA here is from genome assembly GCF_000612685.1 of Castellaniella defragrans 65Phen. NCBI lineage: Bacteria > Pseudomonadati > Pseudomonadota > Betaproteobacteria > Burkholderiales > Alcaligenaceae > Castellaniella > Castellaniella defragrans. The sequence continues at coordinate 3,898,832 of NZ_HG916765.1, read as the reverse complement.
ATGCCGTCGCGCCTGGGGTTCAAGGGCGAGGAGGACCTGGGCGGCGGCTTGAAGGCGGTGTTCGTCCTGGAGACGGGCATGGCCCTGGGGACGGGCAGTTTCATGCAGAGCGGGCGCAGTTTCGGCCGCCAGGCCTATCTCGGGCTGAGCGGCGACTGGGGCACGCTGGCGCTGGGCCGGCAGTACGCCATGGGCCTGTACGCGATGATGGGGTCCGATCTGATGGGCCCCGCCGTGTACGGCCTGGGCTCCCTGGACGCCTACCTGCCCAACCAGCGCCTGGACAACGCCTTCACCTATCGCGGGACGTTCGGCGCCTGGACGCTGGGCGCGGCCTACTCCAATGCCCGCGACGGCAGCGCCCCGTCGAACTGCGGACCGCAGCACGGCAGCGCGTGCGCCGCCTATTCGGCCCTGGTCAAATACGACAACCGGCGATGGGGCGTGGCGCTGGCGCACGACCGGCTCAAGGGGGTGAAGGGTTCGGGCTTCTTCGGCCAGCCCGCCGGCCTGACGATCGGCGACGGCAGCCGGGACGACCATACCTATCTGACGGGCTACGTGATGGTCGGCGGGACGCGGCTGGGCGCAGGCATCATCCGCCGCGAGCTCGAAGCGGTGGGCGAGACCTACCGCAGCAGCCAGTACTACGCCGCGGTGAGCCACCCGCTGACGCGGGCGGTGACGCTGGACGCCACCTACACCTATCTGGATGCCGATCGCTCCGGCGCCGATGCCCAGCTTCTGTCCGTGCGCGCCACCTACAGCTTCAGCCGGCGCACCGCCGTGTATGCGCTGGCCGGCCATGTGTTCAATGGTTCGCGGGTGGCCTACAGCGTTTCCGGCGGGAGCGCGGTGCCCGCATCGCCCGGGGTGGGCCAAGGCCAGACGGGCCTCATGGCGGGGCTGCGCCATCAGTTCTGATCCGCGGGCGGCCCGGCGCGCGCGGGGGGCTGTGCTATGCTCAACCGTCATCCATGCCCCCCTCCCCACTCGCGCCGTGTCCCCCGTTTCGCATTCGGAAATCGATCAGTCGCGCCTGACGCGTTTTCTGGGGTTTCGCCTCACACGGGCAAAAGTGCAGGTCCACAAGATCTTCCTGCGCCGCCTGTCCGTCCTGGAACTCAGCGCCACGGAATTTTCCGTGCTGGTGCTGGTGGGCGCCAATCCCGGCGTCTATCTGCGCCAGCTGGGTTCCGCGCTGGATGTCTCCCCCCCCAATCTGGTGGCCGTGGTCGATCGGCTGGTGCAGCGCGGGGTCCTGGCGCGCCTGCCCAGCGCGGAGGACCGCCGCCTGCAGGAACTGCACCTGACCGATGCGGGGCGCCATCTGCTGGCACGGGCGGAAGCCCAGGTGGAAATGTTTGAAACCGGCCTGGAGCAGTCGCTGTCGGCCGCGGAGCGGCGCTGCCTGGATTCCGCGTTGAAGAAGCTCGCCGCGTTCGATCCGCCCCGCGCCGATCCTCCGGGCGAACCTTCGGGCGATCCTCGGGACGATCCGAATCAGGCTGGAGCTTGATAATTATCATTTGCGTTTGCCGGCTTCCATGTCCACAATCCAAAGGATCGATTCCGGCTGCCGCATATGTCTTCCCGTTCTCCCCTGACCTCCATCCCGCCTTCCGGCGGCCTGTCCGTTCGCGGCGCGCGGCGCCGTGCCCTGCTGGGCCTGGCGCCCGCCCTGGGCCTGCTGTCGGCCGCGCCGGCGCGCGCGCAGCAGGCGGCCGATGCGTCCGCGGCGCCGCTGGACCGTCCGTTGGTGCTGTCCGGGCCGCCCGCCACCGTCTCCTACCCCCTGGTCCATCTGGTCGATTCCGGCGCCCTGAACGACGTGGCGCCCGGCGCGCGCTTCCAGCTGTGGCAGAACCCGGACCAGCTGCGCGCCTGGGCGGTGCGCGACGGCGCGGATTTCATGGCCATGCCCTCCAACGTGGCCGCCAACCTGTACAACCAGGGCGTGCCGCTGCGCCTGCTGAACGTCTCCACCTGGGGGATGCTGTGGCTGGTGACGCGCGACGCGTCGCGCCGGACGCTGGAAGACTTCCGCGGCCAGGAAATCGCCATGCCCTTCCGGGCGGACATGCCCGACATCCTGTTCGGCCTGCTGGCGACCCGCCTGGGGCTGGATCCGAAACGGGATTTCTCGCTGCGCCACGTGCCCACGCCCTTCGACGCCATCCAGCTGCTGCTGACCCGGCGGGTGGACCACGCGCTGCTGCCCGAGCCGGCGGTGTCGATGGCGCTGCGCAAGAGCGATTCCTTCCCGGTGTCGATCGTGGCGCCCACGCTGTATCGCGGCGTTGACCTGTCGCAGGCCTGGGGCCGCATCCTGGAACGCGAGCCGCGCATCCCGCAGGCCGGCCTGGCAGCCGTCGGGCCGCTGCACGCGGATGCGCGCCTGGCCGACCGGCTGCGGCGCGGCTATGCCGATTCGCTCGCCTGGTGCCTGGCGCATCCGCAGGAATGCGGCGAAGCCGTGGCGCGGCACATTCCCATGCTGACGCCCGAGGCGGTGGCCGACTCGATCGCGCAGGCGCGCGAACGCGCGGTGGACGCGCGCGAGGCCCGGCCCGAACTGGAGTATTTCTTCCGCTGCCTGCTGGACGGACAACCCGCGCTGGTCGGCGGACGGCTGCCCGACGATGGCTTCTACGCCTAGAGGTCCGCTGGATGCGGCCGCGCGGCCGGACGCATCCGCCGAAGGATTGGCCGCATCCGCCGAAGGGCTGGCCGCCGTGCCGCGGCGGCTGGCCGATGGCGCGGGCGCGGCCCTGGCCTATCTGTGGAGCGGCTGGGGCGCGGTGGCGAGCCTGCTGCTGTTCTGCGCGCTCTGGGAATGGGGCGGCCAGTATTACGGGCCGCTGATCCTGCCCGGGCCGCTGGCCACCTTCGAGCGGCTGGGCGACATGCTGGCCTCGGGCCTGGCCGCGCCGGAACTGTGGATCTCGGCCCGCCGCACGCTGACGGGCCTGGGCGCGGCGGTGCTCGCCGGCAGCGTGCTCGGCATGCTGGCGGGGCGCTCCGTGACGGCGGCGCTGCTGTCCCGCCCGCTGGTGACGCTGCTGCTGGGCATGCCGCCCATCGCCTGGCTGGTGCTGGCCATGCTGTGGTTCGGCATGGGCGACGCCACGCCGGTGTTCACGGTGGCCGTGGCCTGTTTCCCCATCGTCTTCGCCGGCGCGATGCAGGGCGCGCGCACGCTGGACGGCCAGCTCACGGACGTGGCGCGGGTCTACCGGCTGCCCTGGTGGACGACGCTGTTCGACGTGCACCTGCCGCACGTGGTGTCGTACCTGCTGCCGGCCTGGATCACGGCCCTGGGAATCTCCTGGAAGGTGGTGGTGATGGCCGAGCTGCTGGCGGCCTCGGACGGCGCGGGCGCCGCCCTGGCGGTCTCGCGCGCGCAGCTGGACATGGCCGGTTCGATGGGCTGGATCGTGGCGGTCCTGGGGCTGCTGCTGGCCATCGAATACCTGCTTCTGGAGCCGCTCAAGCGCACGATCGAGCGCTGGCGCGCGGCGGACGCGCCATGAACGCCCTGAGCATCCGCCGCCTGGGCCACCGCTACGGCCTGACGACCGTGCTGTCGGACGTGAGCCTGGACCTGAAGGCGGGCGAGACGCTGGCGCTGGTCGGCCCCTCGGGCTGCGGCAAGAGCACGCTGCTGCACATCGTCGCCGGCCTGCTCGACCCCTACGAAGGGCGGGTCCGCTCGACGTTCGGCAGGATCGGCTGCATGTTCCAGCAGCCCCGGCTGATGCCCTGGAAGAACGCCCTGGACAACATCGCCCTGGGGCTGAAGGCGCAGCGCGTGCCGGCGGTGGCGCGGCGCCGCCAGGCCCTGGACTGGGCGGCGCGCCTGGGCCTGTCCGCCGAGGACGGGCACAAGTATCCCCACGAGCTGTCCGGCGGCATGCAGAGCCGCGTGGCGCTGGGCCGCGCGCTGGCGGTGGCGCCCGAACTGCTGCTGCTCGACGAGCCGTTCTCCGCGCTGGACGTGGGCCTGAAGCTGGAGCTCTACGCCGTGCTGCGCGAGCAGGTGGAGCAGGGCGGCAGCGCGGTGCTGATGATCACGCACGACCTGATGGAGGCCGTGCGGCTGGCCGACCGCATCGCCGTGATGGGCAGCGGACCGGGGCGCGTGCTGCACGAATTCGCCGTCGACCGGCCCCGCAGCGCGCGCGACGAGGCCTGGATCCACCGGACCACGGCCGAGCTGATGGATGTCCCGCCGGTGCGGGAATGCTTCGGGCTGGCGCCGGCCCGGCCCCCAGTGTCGCCGGCCCGGCCTCCCGCCCTGGAGGCCGGGGCATGAAGCTCGCTTCCCACCCCCTGTGGTTCTGCGGCTTCCGACCGTTCTTCGTGCTGACGGCCGCGAGCGCCGCCGGCTTCCTGGGCGTCTGGCTGCTGCTCCTGAGCGGCGCCGGGCCGTCGGGCTGGCAGCCGCCGGGCGGCGTGCTGCTGTGGCATGCGCACGAGCTGGTGTTCGGCTTCGGCATGGCCGCCGCGGCGGGGTTCCTGCTGACGGCGATTCCCGAATTCACCGGCGCCGCCCCCATCGCGCCCCGTCCGCTGGCGGCGCTGGCGCTCCTGTGGCTGGCGGCCCGGGCGGCCTATGTGCTGGGCCAGTGGCTGCCGCCCGCCGCGGCCGCCGTCCTGGCGGGAGCGCCCAATCTGCTGTTCACGGCGCTTCTGCTGGGGCGCCTGGCGCCGGCGCTGTGGCGCGACCCGCGCCGCGCGCACCTCGGCTTCGCCTGGGTCCTGGGCGGTCTGCTGCTGGCCCAGGCCGGCTTCTTCGCCGCGCTCGCCCTGGGCGGCGACGGGCTCGTCTGGATCCACGGCGCCATCGACCTGACGATGATCCTGATCCTGCTCGCGGGCAGCCGGGTCTCCATGAGCGTGCTCAACGGCTACATCGAAGCCGGCCGCCCGGGCGCGCCGCCGCCGACGGACAGCTACCTGGCCCGGCCGCCGCGCCGCTACCTGGCGATCTTCGCCATCGGGCTGTGCGGCGCGGCGCAGGCGGGCCTGGGCGACGGCCCCGTGGTCGGCTGGACGGCGCTGGCCGCCAGCGCGGCGGTGCTCAACGTGCTGAACGACTGGCACGTCGGGCGGCCGCTGTTCACGCGCTGGGCGCTGATGCTGTACGCCTGCTTCTGGTTCATCGCCCTGGGCTACGGCGCCATGGGGCTGGCCTGGCTGCTGGACGCCTGGCCGGTGTCGGCGGCCCGTCACCTGCTGACGGCGGGGGCGATGGGGCTGTCGATCTTCGCCATCATGAACCTGGCGGGGCGCATCCATTCGGGGCGCTGGCTCGACCGCAGGCCGTGGCTGCCCGCGGCGGCCTGCGCCCTGGTCGCGGCTGCCCTGGCGCGCGCCGCCGCCGGCCTGCCGGCGCTGGCGCCGTGGTCCGGCGTGCTGATCCTGGCGGCCGGCGCGGTCTGGGCGGGCGCCTACGCGGTCTACCTGGGACACGCCTGGCCGGCCCTGGCCGGGCCGCGCACCGACGGGCGCGCGGGCTGCGCCGAGCCCCCCGGCAAGCAGCCCGGACCCACCTCGGGCCCGGAATCGGGCTGCTGAGACTGCATGCCCGCCCGGGCCGGGTAAAATCCCCGCAGCGTCCCCGCACGGACGATTTCCCGGATCCGTGGTGGACTTTCACCGGATCCCGTGCCGCTCTTCTAGGATCCGCTGTGCCCGAACTGAAAAACGACACCTTCCTGCGCGCCCTGCTGCGCCAGCCCGTGGCCTACACCCCGCTGTGGATGATGCGCCAGGCCGGGCGCTACCTGCCCGAATACAACCAGACCCGGGCGCAGGCCGGATCCTTCATGGGGCTGGCCCAGAATCCGGAATACGCCTGCGAGGTCACGCTGCAGCCGCTGCGACGCTTCGACCTGGACGCGGCCATCCTGTTTTCCGACATCCTCACGGTGCCCGACGCCATGGGGCTGGGCCTGCAGTTCGTCGCGGGCGAAGGGCCGCGCTTCGAGCGCCCCCTGCGCGACGAGGCCGCCATCGAGGCCCTGCGGGTCCCCGACCTGGACCGGCTGCGCTACGTGTTCGACGCGGTGTCGCTGATCCGCCGCGAACTGGCCGGCGCGGTGCCGCTGATCGGGTTCTCCGGCAGCCCCTGGACCCTGGCCTGCTACATGGTGGAAGGCGCGGGCAGTTCCGACTACCGCCGGATCAAGACGCTGCTGTATGGCCGGCCCGACCTGCTGCACCGCATCCTGTCGGTCAACGCCCAGGCCGTGCAGGCCTACCTGAACGCCCAGATCCAGGCGGGCGCCCAGGCCGTGATGGTATTCGACAGCTGGGGCGGGGTGCTGGCCGACGGCCTGTTCCAGCAGTTTTCCCTGGCCTACACCCGCCAGGTGCTTGACGGCCTGATCCGCGAGCACGAGGGCCGGCGCGTGCCCGTCATCGTCTTCACCAAGGGCGGGGGACAATGGATCGAGGACATCGCCGCCACCGGCTGCGACGCCGTGGGGCTGGACTGGACGGCCAACCTGGCCGCCGCCCGGCGCCGCGTCGGCGACCGGGTCGCCCTGCAGGGCAACCTGGACCCCATGGCCCTGTTCGGCGGCGATGCGGCGATCCGCACCGAGGTCCGGCGGGTGCTGGCCGATTTCGGCCCGGTCGGGGACGGGGGCCACGTCTTCAACCTGGGCCACGGGATTTCCCAATACACGCCGCCGGAGGCCGTGTCCGTCCTGGTGGACGAGGTCCACGCCGCCAGCCGCGCGTATCATGAGGGCTGAGGCGGGACGCGCGAGAGTCCCCGCGGATTTCCCCGTGCCTGCCGGGTCCGGCTGGCAGGCAGGCTGCGAGGCAGGCACGCCAAAGGCGTGGTCCGGATGCTTCCGTCCGGAGTTCTTCCGGCGTCTTGGGCCCTCGCTGCGTCCGTGTTCTTTCCGCGGCCCGCGCCGGGCTCCCGGGAGCCGGGGTTTTGCGCCGCGCGGCGTCCCGAAAGCGGGGCGCAGCGGCCTGTTTGAAGGCGAAAATCCCGCCTGACGCGGCCTGCGGCGGATTCCAGGTTTTGTGCTTATGCACAAAAAAATCCGGCATCAGGGTTTACGAGCATCATTGCAGACCGATTCTTGCTATGTGTCGTAATCCATTGTTTTTAAAGAATGAATTAGTCTTTGCTACAGATCTTAAAGAGACTTGACCATTTGGGCGGCTTGGTGTTGACCCCATTGCGCTGCGATTCTCCACAAAGTTATCCACAGGCCGGGCGCGACAGTGCGGCGGCGGTCCGGCCGTGGCCGTGAAACGCCCGGCGGACGCGGGTTTCGGACAGGGTTCCGGGCAGGCGGGCGATGCCGGCGCCGCGGTCCCGGCCACCGTTGCGGACGCCGTTCCGCTCTCCGGGGCTTCCGCCGGGACGGGTACCGTCTATCTGGCCGTGGCGCTGGACGTGCCCCTGCCCAGCCTGTTCGATTATTCCCACGACCGGCCGGTGGCGCCCGGGGTGCGCGTGCGGGTGATCTTCGGCCGCCGCGCCATGGTGGGCATGGTGTGGGCCGTGCGCGAGGCTCCCGGCGTGGCGGCCGACCGGGTGCGGCCGATCGAGGCGGTGCTGGACGACCTGCCGCCCATGCCGGCCGACTGGCTGCGCCTGGCCGAATTCGCCGCCCACTACTACCACCGGCCGCTGGGCGAAGTGCTGCTGCCGGTGCTGCCGCCGTCCCTGCGCCGACCCGCCGCCTACACCGGCGCGCGTTCGGCGGGCGGGCCGGTGTGCCGCGCCGACCGGCGCCCCGGAGCCTCGCGCGCCGCCCGCAAGCGCAAGGGCGCCGCCCAGGCCGTGCCCGCCGATGCGGCGGATGCGGCCGAAACGGCCGCTGGCGCGGACGCCGCCGCGCCTCAGGTTGCCGATCCGGTACGGGACGACGCGGGCCCGGCCCTGACCGAGGCCCAGACCCGCGCCCTGGCCGGCTTGCGCGAACTGCTGGCGGCCGGCGCCGGCGTGGCGCTGCTGCATGGCGTGACGGGCAGCGGCAAGACCGAACTCTACCTGCGCCTGGCGCAGCAGGTGATCGCGGCGGGGCGGCAGGCGCTGCTGCTGGTGCCGGAAATCAATCTCACCCCGCAACTGGAACAGAGCGTGCGCGCCCGCCTGGGCGACCGGCTGGCGGTGATCCACAGCCGCCTGTCCGAGGGCGACCGCCTGCGCGCCTGGCTGCGGGCCTCGCGCGGACAGGCCGACATCCTGCTGGGCACGCGCCTGGCTCTGTTCACTCCCCTGCCGCGCCTGGGCCTGATCGTGGTCGACGAGGAGCACGATGCGTCCTACAAGCAGCAGGACGGCCTGCGCTATTCGGCGCGCGACCTGGCGGTGTGGCGCGGCCACGACCTGGGCGTCCCGGTGGTGCTGGGCTCGGCCACGCCGTCCCTGGAGACCTGGCGCCACGCGCAGGAAGGCGACTACCGGCTGCTGTCGCTGCCGGAGCGCGCCCAAGCCCAGCCGCTGCCGGAAATCCGCCTGGTGGACACGCGCCGCGCCCGGCTGGAGCAGGGCTTCACGCCCCAGCTGCTGGACGCGCTGGAAGACCGGCTGGCGCGGGGCGGGCAGAGCCTGGTGTTCATCAACCGGCGCGGCTACGCGCCGGTGCTGCGCTGTCCGTCCTGCGCCTGGGTCAGCCAGTGCCGGCGCTGCACGGCGCACATGGTGCTGCACCGCCTGGGCGGGCGGCACGTGCTGCAATGCCACCACTGCGGCGACGCCATGCCGGTGCCGCGCGCCTGCCCCGACTGCGGCGACCCCGACATCCAGCCCATGGGGCGGGGCACGCAGCGGGTCGAGGAATTCCTCGCGCAGCGCTTTCCCGGCGCGCGCGTCCTGCGCATCGATGCCGACGCCACCCGCCTCAAGGGCAGCGCCGAGGCCCTGTTCGCCCGGGCGCATGCCGGCGAGGCCGACATCCTGGTCGGCACGCAGATGGTGTCCAAGGGGCATGATTTCGCGCGCCTGGGGCTGGTGGGCGTGCTGAACGCAGACGCCATGCTGTTTTCCCAGGACTTCCGCGCGCCGGAGCGGCTGTTCGCGCAGCTGATGCAGGTGGCCGGGCGCGCCGGCCGGCGCGAGGGCGGCGCCCAGGTGATCGTGCAGACCGACTACCCGGAGCAGACGGTCTACCAGGCGCTGCTGCGCCACGACTACGCGCGCTTCGCCGCCCACGCCCTGGAAGAGCGCCGGGACCTCGGACTGCCGCCGTTTTCCAGCCAGGCGCTGCTGACGGCGCAGGCGGTCCGGGTGCGCGACGCGCTGGACTTCCTGGCGGCCGCGCGCGCCCGGGCGCGCCTCCTGCCCGAGGCCGCCGGCGTGCGGATCCACGATCCGGTGCCGCTGCGCATCGTGCGCGTGGCGCGCGTCGAGCGCGCCCAGCTGCTGTTCGAGTCGGACGGGCGCGGCGCGCTGCACCGGCTGCTGCGGGCGCTGCTGCCCGGCCTGGACGAACTGGCCCGGGGCGCCGTCCAGCACTGGGGGATCGAGATCGATCCCCAGGAGATCTGAGGCCGTGGCCCCGGTCCCGCCCCGCATGCACGCACCGGCCGAGGCCGCGCTGCGCGCGTCCGCCGCCCTCCCGCCGGGATCCACCCTGCCGCAGGGCCTGAACGCCCGCCAGCGCGAGGCCGTGCTCTACCTGGACGGCCCGTGCCTGGTGCTGGCCGGCGCGGGCAGCGGCAAGACCCGCGTCATCACCCAGAAAATGGCCTATCTGCTGCGCGAGTGCGGCTACCAGGCCCGCCACGTGGTGGCGCTGACCTTCACCAACAAGGCGGCGCGCGAAATGAACGAGCGGGTCCGCACCCTGGTGGACCCGCGGCTGCTGCGCGGACTGACGGTGGGCACCTTCCATTCCCTGGGGCTGCGCTTCCTGCGCGAGGAATACGCCGGCGCGGGCCTGAAGCGCGGCTTCTCGATCCTGGACGCGACCGACGCCCAGGGCATCGTCCAGGAACTGCTGGCCACGACCGACCGCGCCCGCCTGCGGGCCGTGCAGCAGACGATCTCCCTGTGGAAGAACGCCCTGCTGGACCCGGACGGCGCGGCGCGGGTGGCCCAGGGACCCGACGAGGCCGAGGCCGTGCGCGTCTACCGCAGCTACGAGGCGACCCTGCGGGCCTACCAGTCGGTGGATTTCGACGATCTGATCCGCCTGCCCGCGCGGATGCTGGCGGCCGACGAGGCCCTGCGCGCGCGCTGGCAGGCGCGGGTCCAGTACCTGCTGGTGGACGAATACCAGGACACCAACGCCTGCCAGTACCAGCTGGTGCGCATGCTGTGCGGCGACCGGGCCATGTTCACGGCGGTGGGCGACGACGACCAGGCCATCTACGCCTGGCGCGGCGCCACGGTGGAAAACCTCGCCCAGCTGGCGCGCGACTATCCCTCGCTGCGGCTGATCAAGCTGGAGCAGAACTACCGTTCCGTTCAGACCATCCTGGAGGCGGCCAACCGGGTGATCGGCCACAACCCCAAGACCTTCGACAAGACCCTGTGGTCGGACCTGGGGGCGGGCGAGCCCATCGTGGTCACGCCCATGGATTCAGACCTGGCCGAGGCCGAATCCATCGCCATGCGCCTGTCGGCGGCGCGCTTCGAGCGCCAGGCGCAGTGGAAGGACTTCGCCGTGCTGTACCGGGGCAACCACCAGGCCCGGGTGATGGAGCAGGCCCTGCGCACGCTGCGGATCCCCTACACGGTCTCGGGCGGGCAGAGCTTTTTCGACAAGGCCGAGATCCGCGACGTGCTGGCCTGGCTGCGGCTGATCGCCAACGAGGACGAGGACCCCGCCTTCATCCGCGCGGCGACCACGCCCCGGCGCGGCATCGGCCAGGGCACCCTGCAGGCCCTGGGGGCCGAAGCCGCCCGGCGCGGCGTGTCGCTGTACGCGGTGGCCGCCGACGTGTCCGAGGCCGTCCTACCGGCGCCTCGCCAGCGCGAGGCCGTGCGCGACTTCGTCCGGCTGGTGGACCATTTCCAGGCGCGCGCGGCGCGGCGCGGCGGCGCGGTGCCGCTCCTGCCGGGCGCGGCGGTCCAGGGCGACCTGCTGGCCTTCGATCCGGATCCACCGGCCTTTGACGCAGACCCGCCGGCCTTTGACGCGGATGCCGTGCCGGCGGCGGGGGCGGCCGGAGGAGGCGTGGGCGGGGCGGGACTTGTGCCCCTGCCGCAGGCTGCCCAGACCGGCGCGTCCGACGGCCTGGCGGGGGCGGCCACCGGCGTCGATGGCCTGCGCGGCGACGATGCCGCGCGGGTGCTGGACGACCTGCTGGCGGCGATGAACTACGAGCGCCACCTGTACGACACGCTGGACGAACGCCAGGCGCAGTCCCGCTGGGCCAATGTGCTGGAACTGCTGGAATGGCTCAAGCGCAAGGCGGACGAGGACGACATGACCCTGCTGGAGCTGGTGCAGCACGTTGCCCTGGTCACCATGCTGGAGCGCGCCGACGACGAGGAGCCCGACGCGGTGAAGCTGTCCACGCTGCATGCGTCCAAGGGGCTGGAATACCCCCACGTCTACCTGATCGGGGTCGAGGAAGGGCTGCTGCCGCACCGGGGCGGCGATGACGAGGGGGACGTCAGCGAGGCCGCCGTGGCGGCCCGGGCGCGCCGCATCGAGGAAGAGCGGCGCCTGATGTACGTGGGCATCACGCGCGCGCAGCGCACGCTGCGCATCAGCTGGTGCCGCAAGCGGCGGCGCGGGCGCGAGGACGTGATCTGCGAGCCCTCGCGCTTCATCGCGGAGATGGGGCTGCAGGCCGAAGCGCCCCGTCCGGTCGGCGACACCGACCCGGACCGGACGCTGGACCGGCTGAAGGCTTTGCTTAAGAAGCGCTGATTACCAGGGGGTGCGGCTGTAGCGCATGTCGCGCGCGCGGGCCTCGGCCTGGGCGTTGATGACGTTGGCCAGGAAGCGGCCGGTGGCGGCGGCGCCGCGGCCGATCAGGCGGCCCAGGCTGCGGATGGCCTTGCCCAGTTGCAGCGGCTGCTGCGTGGCGTCGAGGAGGGAGCGGCTGTAGGCGCGTTCGAGGGCGTCGGACAGCAGATTCGGGGTTTGCGTGGCGTACATGACTGACTCCTGTTTCAGAAGCTTCAGATTTCAACAGGAGTCAGTATAGGGTAAACCCTAGGTTAAAGATAGGGGAAAACCCTAATACGAGAAAAGCGCCCGAAACCGCTGCCGAAAAACAACGGGGCGGCCTGCGGGCCGCCCCGATTCGCCCGGCACGCAATAGTCCGCAAGGGACGATTGCGTGTCCAGCCTCATCACTTGCGGGCAAAGAACTTCTGGAAGGCCGCCTGGGCCTCGGGCGATTTCAAGCGCTCGAAGAACACGGCCGCCTCGGCGTCCAGGACGCGGTGGACCTCGGCGCGCAGGGGCTCGCGCAGCAGGCGCTTGCTGGCGCGCACGGCCTGGACCGGCTGGGCGGCCAGCGCCTGGGCGCAGGCGCGCGCCTGTGCCAGCGGGTCGTCCGCCACAGCGGTCAGCAGCCGGCCGGCCAGGGCGTCCTCGGCGCCGAAGGGCTCGGCGCCCAGCAGCCACTGGGCGGCCCTGCGGTCGCCCGCGAGCCGGGGCAGCAGGTAGCTGGAGGCGCCTTCCGGACACAGGCCCAGAGACACGAAGGGCAGGCGGAACACCGCGTCGGGGGCGGCGTAGACGAAATCGCAGTGCTGCAGCAGCGTGACGCCCACGCCCACAGCCTGGCCCTGGACGGCGGCGATCACCGGCACATCCACCGACGCCAGCGCGTGCAGGAACGCGATCGAGCCCACGTCGCGGCTGTCCTGCGGCATCTGGAATTCCGCCAGATCGTTGCCGGCGGTGAAGTGCCCGCCCGCGCCGTGCAGGATCACGGCGGCGCAGGCTGCGTCCGCGTCGGCCTCGCGCAGGGCGCGCTCGATGTCGCGGTACATGGCGTCGGTCAGGGCGTTGCGCCGCTCCGGCCGGTCGATGAGGATTTCCAGGACGGCGTCCCGGCGCTCGACGCGGATCATGCGCGCACCTCCTCGACGAAGCCGTCGCGCAGCGCCTGGGCGGCCTCGCGGTATTCGTCGCGCAGGCGGGCGACGATGTCCGCGGTGGGCAGCACGCTGTCGATGTTGCCCACGCCCTGGCCGGCGCCCCAGATGTCGCGCCAGGCCTTCTTGCTGTCGCTGCCGAAGTTCGTGCTGTGGGCGGCCGGCAGATTGTCGGGATCCAGGCCGATGTTGCGCACGCAGGGCTTCAGGTAGTTGCCCGGGATGCCGGTGAAATAGGGGGTGTAGACGATGTCGGCGGCGGCCGTGTCGACGATCATCTGCTTGTATTCGGGCTGGGCGTTGGCTTCGGCGCTGGCGATGAAGCGCGTGCCGACATAGGCGAAATCCGCACCCATGGCGCGCGCGGCCAGCACGTCCTGGCCCCGGCTGATGGCGCCCGACAGGCAGACCGGACCGTCGAAGATGCGCCGGACTTCGCCCAGCAGCGCGAAGGGCGACAGCGTGCCCGCGTGGCCGCCGGCCCCCGCGCACACCAGGATCAGGCCGTCGACGCCCGCGTCCAGCGCCTTCTGCGCGTGGCGCAGCGTGGTCACGTCGTGGAAGACCTTGCCGCCCCAGCCGTGGATCGCGTCCACCACCTGGTTGGGCGCGCGCAGGCTGGTGATGATCAGCGGCACGCGGTGCTCGGCGCAGACTTCCAGGTCGTGCTGCAGCCGGTCGTTGGACTGGTGGATGATGTGGTTGATGGCGTAGGGCGGAATCGGCCGGTCCGGATCGGCGGCGCGCAGGGCCGCCAGGCTGGTCTCGATCTGCGTCAGCCATTCGCCCAGCTTTTCCTGGGGCCGCGCGTTGAGCGCCGGCATCGAGCCGATGATGCCGCTGGCGCACTGGGCGATCACCAGTTCCGGATTCGAGACGATGAACATGGGCGCCGCCATGACGGGCAGCGTCATGGATTGGTGCAGCGCCGTGACGATGGGGTGGGGCATGAGGATGTGTCTCCCGCGTGAGGATGAGGCCGCCCCGCCGGCCGGGGCGGCCGTGACGCCGCCCGTCGGCGCCGTTGCGGGCGGACGGACCCCGGCCGATCCGCCGGGTGGTGCCCCATTCTAAATCAAACGATTGTTTGAAAACATAGTGGATATACCGAGATCGGAGCGGCAAAGATACGGGTGCTGCGACAGGCCCGGTGCTGCGGAAGAATCATCCGGCCGGCTCGAACGCGTAAAGAATCCTGCAGGGCTGGCCTTCATGCTGAACGCGCAACTCGCGCATGTGCGCGTGTTTCGATCCCGTGATGCCTGCGGTATGGGGAAAGCCGGGGTGCGGTCGGTGCGGTCGATCGGGCCGGAGCGCCGCGCCGGCTGGAACATGAAAAACCCCGGCGCTGCGGCCGGGGCGCGGAGCCGCCCTGGAGGCGGCCGGTGGCGCTGGGCGCCGAACGTCCGGGGGACGTTTACTTCGCGGCGTTCACCATGTATTCGATGGCGGCCTTGAGCTCTTCGTCGGAGGCTTGCGAGCCGCCGCGCGGGGGCATGGCGCCCACGCCGGAGATGGCGTTCTTCAGCATGGTGTCCAGGCCCGTCTTGACGAAGGGTTCCCAGGAGGCCTTGTCGCCGAACTTGGGCGCGCCGGCCAGGCCGATCGAGTGGCAGGTGATGCAGACCGACTCGTAGAGCTTCTTGCCGACGGCGTTGCCGGCATCGGCCTGGGCTTCGGCCTTGGGCGCGGGCTGGGCCTCGGCCGGCTTGGCTTCGGCGGCCTTGGGAGCTTCCGCCGGGGCGGCCGGCGCGGCGGGTGCCGCTTCGGCCTTGGCGGCGGGGCGGCTTCGGCCTGGGCGGCGTCGCCGGCGGCCGGCTCCTTGGGCTCGTCGAAGCTGGCGCCCGAATGGTTGGTCATGTAGACCACGGCGCGCGCGACCTCGAAGTCGTCCAGCGAGGCGTTGCCGCCCTTCGGGGGCATGGCGCCGATGCCGTGGATGGCGTTCTTCACCAGGTCTTCGTAGCCCTGCTTGATGTACTTGGCCCAGGCGTCCTTGTCGCCGAATTTCGGCGCCCCCGCCACCCCCGTGCCGTGGCAGGCCGAACAGGTGGACTGGAAGACCTGCTCGCCGGTCTTGAAGACCTTGGGCGCGTCGGCGTCGACCAGCTTGAACCCCGCCACGGGCTGGATGCGCCGCGCGATGGCCTCTTCCGACTGGCTGTCCGAGCCGGCGCCCGTGCGGATGGACGTGCCGACCAGATTGACCAGCAGGATGATGATCGCGATCGGGATCAGAAAGGCCAGGATGACGGTGATCAGCAGCTGACGCGGGGTCTTGATGGCGCTTTCGTGTCCGTGGGCGTGTTCGGGGAGGCTCATGATGGGATCCTGATAATCGTTCGTGTTACAGGCTTCAACCGAAGATTATAGCGACTGGCCTGTGCGGCTGCATGGTGCGGGCCGGCAGGCATGAGCAAGCCGCGTGCGGGCAGGGACCGCGCCGGGGCGCGGGCGATTCGCGGCCGATGTCGCCATGCATTTCCGCGGAGTCAGCAGCGGATGCGCAAACACGATACAATGGCGTCCCCGTGTCGCAATGGCGCGGGCGCTCGCGTCGGCTCCTTGGGGCCCTGGCCCGGGCGGATTCGCCGGCCCCCCGCCGGCGCACTGCGCGCCTGTAGTTCAATGGATAGAATGGAAGTCTCCGAAGCTTCTGATACAGGTTCGATTCCTGTCGGGCGCGCCACGCATGAGTCCGGGTACCGGGTAAAGCCAGGACAATTCCAAGTCACCCGCTGCGGCATGAAAGGCATAGAGGCCGTGACGGCCGACACGGCGCATTCGTTCGGCCGCCATACGCACGACCAGTACGGAATCGGTGTTTTGTTCAAGACGGCCGCAAGCGCGTGGTGCACAGTGGTTCAAAACACGCTTGAGCGACCGACATGCCTCGGGTTGCGCGCATGCGCGCCGATGGACGAACCGCCAGAGCGGCGCATCCGCCATCCGTCCGGACACGCGCCGTGCGCTGATCGTCGCCGAGGCCCTGCACGACGCCGCCGGTGACGACATCATCCGTCTGGTCTCGATGCTCGGCGAGGCATTGAGGGTCACCTGGCCCGGCTGTGCCTTGGTTCCGGTGGCGCCGCGCACGGTGGAGCCGCAATGAGCCCGGCATTCTTCCGCACAGTGCGGGTGATCGCGCCGCGCCGCCCGGCACGGGCACTGCCCATAAATCCCCCTCAGCACACCGGCGCCGGCCCCAGCGCCGCGTGGAAGCGCGCCACGTAGTCCTCGAACGAGATCGTATCAGCAGCCTCGATGGCGGCCTGGTCGGCGATGGATTTCCGGGCGGCCGCGTCGTAGGCCGCCAGGGTGTCGTCCGGCAGGCCGCGCGCGCGCAGGAATTCCCAATGGCTCTGGCTTTGCGCCAGGGTCCAGTCGTGGAATTCCCGGCCGCCCTCGCGCAGCGCGGCCAGCAGGCGGGCCGAGGGCGTGTCGTCCGGGTCGCGCGCCTTGGCGCGCTGCGGGTCCAGGGCGGCGGCGTGGCCGCCGTCGCCGGAATGCGCATCCAGCAGCCGGGCATAGGGCTCGATGCGGTCCAGCGCCTCTTCGGCCCAGTCGCGCAGGCTGGTGGCACAGCCGTCGCGCTGCAGCAGCAGGTCGGGGCGGCGGCCTTCGCGGGCGACCAGGGCGAAGTTGTCCTGGCTTTCCTGGCAGAAGCCGGGCGGCGGGAACAGCGGGCTTTCCTCGACCGCGCAGTACAGCAGGAAGGCGTCCAGGAAGCGGCTGGTCTGGACCGCGATGCCGGCGGGCGCCCAGGGATCGATGTCCATGCAGCGCACCTCGATGTACTGGATGCCGCGCTGGCGCAGCACGGTGTTGGGCCGTTCGCAGCGGCCCGTGGCCTGCTTGGGCCGGATGCTGGAATAGTATTCGTTCTCGATCTGCAGGATGTTGGTGTTGAGCTGGATGCGCCGGTCGTCGCGGTGGGTGCCGATGGCCTCGTAGGCGGGCCAGGGGGTGGTGACGGCGCGGTGGATGCGGGCGGTGAAGGTGTCCAGGTCGTTGTAGCAGAGCTGCAGGTCGGACTGGATCGGGCTCTTGTAGCCCAGGTCGCTCATGCGCAGGCTGGTGGCCCAGGGCATGCAGTAGGTGTCCGGGCTGAGCCGCGTGAGCCGCGTTTCGTAGCCGGCGCGCTGCAGGAAGCTGCGCGACACGGCGGGCGAGGCCCCGAACAGGTACATCAGCAGCCAGGCGTGGCGCGTGAAATTGCGGATCAGGGCCATGTAGCCGGTATTGCGGCGGTCCTGCGGCGTGTCGCCGTCGGCCAGCAGGTCCCAGGCGGCCTCGGGCAGCGAGAAGTTGTAGTGCACGCCGGCGATGCATTGCATGACCTTGCCGTAGCGCCAGGCCAGGCCCAGGCGGTAGACGTGCTTGAGCATGCCGGTGTTGGACGTGCCGTACCAGGCGACGGGGATGTCGGCTTCCGGCGGCAGGTGCGCCGGCATGGACTGGTTCCAGATCGGCTCGCCGGGATTGCGCAGGGCGACGAAGCTGTGGATGTCGGTCAGCTCGCCGATCAGCGACTCGGCATCGGGCAGGGGGCGGGTGATGAGTTCCAGCAGGGATTCGGAATAGTCGGTGGTGATGCGGGGGTTGGTCAGTGCCGATCCCAGCGCGGACGGGTGCGGCGTCATGGCCAGGTTCCCCGATGCGTCCACCCGCAGGCCTTCTTTTTCGATCCCGCGCCGGATGGCGCGCAACAGTTCTGGTTGCGCCGCCAGGTGGGCGCGCCGTTCCGAGGCCAGGCTCATGATGAATGGGTACCGGGTTGGTCTGAATAGGAGGATTTTAGCTGCATCGCCGGACGGCCCGGTCCGGAGGTGCGCCCGGAATCGCAGGCCTGCCCCGGTGCGGCATTCCGCCTGGAATCGCCGCCTTGCCCCGGTACGGCATCCCGCCTGGAATCGCTGCCCTGTCCCGGTGCGGCGGCCCGCGCCGGCTCGATGGCGCGCCGCGGGGCCGGCGCGCGCGACGTACAATGCGGCCGATGGGGCCCGGCGCGGGACCGGGCGATCGGCGAGGGGGGCGGCTCGTGTTCAGGATTCTGGCGGTGGTCGGTTGCTGCGCGGCCTTGCTGGCCGCCTGTTCGCCCACCTTCGACTGGCGGCCGGTGGCTTTCGGCCAGGACGGCGCGGCCGGGGTCCTGCCGGATACGCCGCAGGCGCAGACGCGTCCGGTGGCCTTCGAGGGCCGGACGCTGGATCTGACGATGCGCTCGGCGCAGGCCGGCGGCGTGCTGTTCGCGCTGGGGGCGGCGCCCCTGCCGCCCGATTGGGCCGCCGACGAGCCGGCCCGGCGGCGCCTGGCCCGCTGGGCGGTCGAGGCCCTGTACCGCAACGCCGGCGCGGAGCCGCCCGGCCCGGACGCCGATCCGGAGCGGCGGTTTTCATTCGAGGGGCGGGGGCCGCAAGGCCCCGTGCGGGTCGAAGCGCAGGTCAGGGTGACGTCGACCGAATGGCTGGAGGCCGTGGTGATTGCCGGCCCCGATGACCATGCGCGCGCGCCGGTGGATGATTTCTGGCTGTCGCTGCGTTGGCCGGACGGGGCGGTCTCAGCAGGTCCTGGCGCATTGCCGCGGTGATGGCGGCCTGGCGGGTGCGCACGTCCAGCTTGTCGCAGGTGTTGGCGATGTGGAAGTTGGCGGTTCGCTCGCTGATGCCCAGGATGCGCCCGATTTCCCAACTGGTCTTGCCCTGTGCCGCCCAGTACAGGCACTCGTGTTCCCGCTCGGTCAGCCGCTTCATGTGACGCGCCCCCCTTGTTTCTTATATGCCCTAATGAAAGTTATCGTGAGCAAATGTATCACCATCGTCGCGTTTGTCGAATAGGGAATGTGGAAAACGTTGATGTGCCTTAAGTCTGGCCTGGCTTGAGGCTGTTTTGGGCGCGTTTTGGGGTCGGTTTTGGGGTGTCTTGGGGTCGGTTTGGAATCTGTTGAGGCGGATTCGATGCGGCTTTGAGGCCCTTCCGGGCTCGGTTTGAGGCTGGTTTGAGGTCGATGCCGGCCGGTCCGTGGTGCGGAAACACGCCCCGGACGCCGCCCGGCGCGGAGTACGGCGGTCCCAGGCGGCCCGGCGCCGCCGCTGGCGCGGCACCGGTGGCCGGGCATGATCCGGCGGACATGATCAGTCGGGCATGATCCGGCGGGCATGACAGGGCTGACCAGGCTTGCCAGCGTGGCAGGCCGCGGTGCTAGAATGAAACACGAATTGGCGCCGATTTGCCTGATCCGCTTGCGGGCGCTCCATAAATCCAGCTAAAGAGGTCCCATGACCACGACCGCCGTTTCCCCCGTGCCCGCCTGCGAGCCGGCCGCCCCCGCCATCGACCCGCGCACCGTGCCGGAAGGCAGCGTGGGCTTCGTCTCCCCGCAGTTCCTGCATTTCTCCGATCCCCTCACGCTGTCCAGCGGCCAGGTGCTGCCGTCCTACACCCTGGCGGTGGAAACCTACGGCCAGTTGAACGCCGCGCGCAGCAACGCGGTGCTGATCTGCCACGCCCTGAACGCCTCGCACCACGTGGCCGGGATGGACGCCGAGCGCCCGGACCGGATCGGCTGGTGGGACAACATGGTCGGCCCCGGCAAGGCGGTGGACACCGACCGGTTCTTCGTCATCGGCATCAACAACCTCGGCTCGTGTTTCGGCTCCACCGGGCCGGCCACGATCGATCCCGCCACCGGCCGCCCCTGGGGGGCGTCGTTCCCGCTGCTGACGGTCGAAGACTGGGTGCATGCCCAGGCACGCGTGGCCGACCATTTCGGCATCGAGCGCTTCGCCGCCGTGATGGGCGGCTCGCTGGGCGGCATGCAGGCCCTCAGCTGGGCGATCACCTGCCCGGAACGGGTGGGCGACTGCATCGTGATCGCCAGCACGGCGCGCCTGTCGGCGCAGAACATCGCCTTCAACGAGGTCGCCCGCCGCGCCATCCTGACCGATCCGGATTTCCGCGGCGGGGATTACCACGCCCACGGCGTGGTGCCGGCCAACGGCCTGTCGGTGGCGCGCATGGTGGGCCACATCACCTATCAGTCCGACGAGGTCATGGCCTCGAAGTTCGGCCGCGCGCAGCGCGCGCCCGGCCCCACGGGCGACTACCGCTACAACTACGACGTCGAATTCGAGGTCGAGTCCTACCTGCGCCACCAGGGGGAAAAGTTCTCCCGCTATTTCGACGCCAACACCTACCTGCTGCTGACCCGCGCCCTGGATTATTTCGATCCGGCGCGCGCGCACGGCGGCGATCTGGCGCGCGCCCTGGCGGCCGCGCAGGCGCGCTTCCTGCTGGTGTCCTTCACCACCGACTGGCGCTTCGCCCCCGAGCATTCGCGCGAGATCGTCCGCGCCCTGCTGAAGAACCAGCGCGAAGTCACCTACGCCGAGATCGACGCGCCGCACGGCCACGACGCCTTCCTGCTGGGCGACCGGCGCTACCACGCGGTGGTGCAGGGTTACTACGACGGCATCGCCGCCCGCCTGGGTCTGGGCGAGCGCCGCCGCGTGACGGGGGTGCTGGCGGCGGGAACGCCTGCATCGGGAGTATCGGCATCGGGAGTATCGGCATCGGGCGTATCGGCATCGGGCGTATCGGCATCGGGAGTATCGGCATCGGGAGTATCGGCATCGGTGATGTCGGCATCCGAAAGTTCGGCCTCGGGGGTGTCGGCCTCGGAGGTGCGGGCATGACGACGCTGCGGGCGGCGGTGCCGCAATCGGCCGCCCCGGACGGGGCCGCGGAAAAGGATTCGCCGCTGCGGATCGACCTGCTGCGGATCGCCGAATGGATCGAGCCGGGCAGCCGCGTGCTGGACCTCGGGTGCGGCGACGGCCGGCTGCTCGACTACCTGCAGCGCACCCGCCAGGTGCGCGGCGCCGGGGTCGAGCTCGACGACGAGCGCATGATCGCGGCGGTGCGGCGCGGGGTGCGCGTGATCCAGCAGAACCTCGAAGAAGGCCTGGCGCTGTTCGACGACCGCCAGTTCGACACGGTGGTGCTGTCGCAGACCCTGCAGTCCATGCACCATACGGAACACATCCTGCGGGAAATGGCGCGGGTGGCCCATTACGGCATCGTGTCCTTCCCCAATTTCGGCTACTGGCCGCACGGCTGGTCGATCCTGCGCGGGCGCATGCCGGTCAACGAACAGATGCCCTACCAGTGGTACGACACGCCCAACATCCACCTGTGCACCCTGCGGGACTTCCAGGACCTGGCGGCGCGGCTGGGGCTGCGGGTGACGCACCTGGCGACGTTCCGCGGCGAGCGGGAAATCCATTGGCTGCGCGGCTGGCGCAGCCAGCTCGCGGTCTACCGCTTCAAATCGCCCGACGGCGGGCGCGCATGACGCAGGTGCGGGGCGCGGACACGGGCGTGGCCGGCGCCGGGGCTCCGACGCAAGGCTGGCGGGTCTACGGCGGCCGGCGCGTCGCCCCCCTGCTGGTCCTGGGCTTTGCCAGCGGCCTGCCGCTGGCGCTGACCTCCGGCACGCTGCAGGCCTGGGCCACGGTGGCGCAGGTCTCGCTGCAGAGCATCGGCTTCCTGACGCTGGCGGGCACGGCCTACACGCTGAAATTCCTCTGGGCGCCGCTGGTGGACCGCTACGCGCCTCCCTGGCTGGGGCGGCGGCGCGGCTGGGTCTTCCTGACGCAGTGGCTGCTGGCGGCCTCGATCGCCGCCATGGGCTTGTTCGACCCCGGTTCGGAACTGCGGGTGCTGGCCTTGCTGGCGGTCTGGGTGGCCTTCCTGTCCGCGACCCAGGACATCGCCTTCGACGCCTACAGCACCGACGTGCTGCGCCAGGACGAGCGCGCCGCGGGCGCGGCGCTGAAGGTCATGGGCTACCGGCTGGCGATGGTGGTGTCCGGCGGCCTGGCGCTGATCCTGGCCGACCAGTGGCTGGGCTGGGGCGCCATGTACATGCTGATGGGCGGATTGATGGCGCTGGCGTCCCTGGCGACCCTGTGGGCGCCGGAGCCCGAGCGCGCCGCCCTGCCGCCGCGCACCCTGCGCGAAGCCGTGGCCGAGCCGCTGAAGGAATTCTTCGGCCGGCGGGGGGCCTGGGCCATCCTGCTGCTCATCGTGCTCTACAAGCTGGGCGATGCGTTCGCGGGCGCGCTGTCCACCACCTTCCTTATCCGGGGCGCCGGCTTCGACGTCACCGAGGTCGGCATGGTCAACAAGGTCTTCGGCCTGGTCGCCACCATCGTCGGCGCGCTGGCCGGCGGCGCGCTGATGACGCGCCTGGGCCTGTACCGCGCCCTGATGGCCTTCGGCTTGCTGCAGGCGGTCTCGAACCTCGGCTACTGGCTGCTGGCCGTGACGCCGCCGCACCTGTATTCGATGGCGGTGGTGGTGGCGGTCGAAAACCTGTGCGGCGGCCTGGGCACGGCGGCTTTCGTGGCGCTGCTCATGGCCCTGTGCCAGGCGCAATTCTCCGCGACGCAGTTCGCGCTGCTGTCGGCGCTTTCGGCCGTGGGCCGCACCTATCTGGCCGGGCCGCTGACGCCGGTGCTGGTGGCCGCGTTCGGCTGGCCGGTCTTCTTCGTCCTGACCGTGGCGATCGCCCTGCCGGGGCTGGGCCTGCTGTGGTGGATGCGCGGCCGGATCCGGGAGCTGGATGCGTCGGCCTGAGGCCGCGCCGGGCATGCTTCCGGGCGGTTCTCATCCTGCCCGGTCGCTGTGTTCCGGCGGTTCAGCCGGGTAGGGGCGGGTCGTCTTCCCGCGCGCCGGCGGCGAACGCCCGGGGCGTGACGCCGGTGTGCGCGCGAAAGGCCGCGATGAAGGACGACAGGCTGTCGTAGCCGCAGGCCAGCGCCACGTCGGTGATGCGCTCGCCGCGTTCCAGCAGCGGCAGGGCGTGCACCAGCCGGGCGCGCTGGCGCCACAGGCGGAATCCCAGCCCCGTCTGCCGCTGGAACAGGCGCGTCAGGGTCTTGTCCGACACGCCCAGGCGGCGGCTGAACGCGCCCAGGTCCAGGGCGCTGTCGGGATGGCTCTGCAGCTGGCGGCAGACGGATTGCAGGCGCGGGTCGGTGGGCCAGGGCAGGATCAGTCCGGCGTCCGGGCTGACGGCCAGCTGGTCCACCAGCACCCGGGCGAGGCGGCCGTCCGGGCCGTCGGGGTCGTATTCGATGGGCAGGGTGCTGAAGCGCCGGATCAGTTCGTGCAGCAGGGGGCTGACGGCCAGCACCCGGCAGGCGGGCCAGTCCAGGCCCAGAGCGTCGGCGTCCAGGTACAGGCTGCGGATGACGGTGTGCGACGATTGCCGCACCTGGTGCGTGACCCCGGCCGGGATCCAGACCGCGCGCTGCGCCAGGGCGACGAAGCGGGCGTCCGGCGTCCAGACCTGCAGGTAGCCCTGGGTGGCGTAGGACAGCTGCGCCCAGGTGTGCTTGTGATGGCGCGGGATGAGGATGTTCGACTGGCTGTCGATGTGGCCGTAGACGGGCCGGGGCAGGCGGCGCAGGCCGCCGCGCCGGCCCGGAACGGCGGCATTGCCTGGGCTTTTGCCGGGGTTGCCGCCGGCCCGGACGGTGTCCGCGGCGACCTGGATGCCGCTTTGCATGTCCGTTCGAGAATGTTTCATAGCTGTTTACCGCCAAACATGGCTTCCCAGCCAGTTTAACCTTCTCTGCGAGAGCCCCGGACCGCCGGAGCGCCCACTTTCATGATGTCGAAATTACGTCTGCTGTTCGATCGTTTCACCCTGATCCTGATCGCGGTCGTCACGGCCGCCACGGTCTTGCCGGCCCACGGCCAGGGCGCGGTGTTCTTTGAACGGCTCACGGCTGCAGCCATCGCGTTGCTGTTCTTCCTGCATGGGGCCAAGCTATCCCGCGAGGCCATCATCGCAGGCGCCACGCACTGGCGGCTGCATGGCGTGATCTTCATCTGGACATTCGTGATTTTCCCCATCCTGGGGTGGGTGCTTCGGCCGGTTCTTCTGCCGCTGCTGGGCGAGCCGCTCTACGTGGGCATCGTCTACCTGA
The DNA here is from genome assembly GCF_000612685.1 of Castellaniella defragrans 65Phen. NCBI lineage: Bacteria > Pseudomonadati > Pseudomonadota > Betaproteobacteria > Burkholderiales > Alcaligenaceae > Castellaniella > Castellaniella defragrans. The sequence goes on along the minus strand of NZ_HG916765.1, from coordinate 3,874,796 downwards.
CGGTGCTGCCCGGCACGGTCCAGTCGGCCATCGCCTTCACATCCATCGCGCGCGGCAACGTGCCCGCGGCGGTCTGCGCGGCCTCTGCTTCCAGCATCGTCGGCATCGTCATCACTCCCCTGCTGCTGCAGTTGTTTCTGGGCGCGGACACGTCCGCCCTGGGCGGCAGTTCGCTGCTGCAGGCGATCGGCCGCATCAGTGTGCAGATCTTCCTGCCTTTCGTCGCCGGCCACCTGATGCGTCCGGTGATCGGCCGCTGGATGGACGGCCACCGCAAGCTCGTCACCAGCGTGGACCAGAGTTCGATCCTGCTGGTGGTCTACACGGCCTTCAGCGAGTCGGTGATCGGCGGGCTGTGGCAGACGGTGGATTCGATCTCGCTTGCCTGGCTGGTGGTGGCCTGCTGCGGGCTGCTGGCGCTGGTGCTGGTGCTCAATACGTGGTCGGCGCGGCGCATGGGCTTCAACCGGGCAGACGAGATCACGATCGTGTTCTGCGGCTCGAAGAAGAGCATGGCCACCGGCGTGCCGATGGCCGGGGTGCTGTTCAGCGCGGGCGCCATCGGGCCGGTGCTGCTGCCGCTGATGATCTTCCACCAGATCCAGCTGATGGTGTGCGCGGTGCTGGCGCAGCATTATTTGCGGGCGGGGCAGCAGCAGGATTCGTCTGGGCGTCGTGCCGCTGCTTGATTCGGGCTTTTTGTTGTCTGGGTTTCTAGCCTGCGTTTTGGGTCTGGGTTTTTAACCCGCCCGCCGCCCCCGCGCCCCGCCGGGGCCAGGTCGGCGCGGCTCGGGCGCAGGTCGTGCGCCCTCGGCCTGCGGCTGCCCGCCCCTCCAACAGGCCCCGGCGGGGCGCGGGAGCGACAGGCTGGATAATGTATCGGCCCTGAATTATAAATAACTCATTGATTTTATTGTAAAATAAAGCCACTCCAGACTATCAAATCCCCCAAAAACAGCCCGCTGGGGCTCATTTTCTGGGAGATTGCCCCGAAACCGCATGAGCCAGATTGACGATTTTTTCCGCAGCCGCCTGGACCAGATGATTGATCTGCGTAAACCCCTGGCGGTGCTTGCCACGCATATTCCTTGGCAGGAACTGGAGGCGGCTGTCGCACACCGTTTTGCGCGTCAGGTGCGCACCGGCCGGCAGGTTGAGGATATTGATCTGTTTGGCCCGACGATGGCCGTGGTAGGGGCCGGCCATTCAAACGCGGGGCGTCCCCGGCTGCCGATGCGGCTGATGATTTCGCTGCTGTATCTGAAGCACACCTTCAACGAGAGCGATGAAGGCGTCTGCGAACGCTGGAGCGATGCACCCACCTGGCAGTATTTTTCGGGGCAGGAGTATTTCGAGAATCGCCTGCCGTGCGATCCCAGCGCCATCAGCCGATTCCGGGGGCTGTTGGGTGAGGAAGGCGTCGAAGAGCTGCTGGTGCAGACTTTGGTGGTGGCCATCAAGCTGGGGCTGATCGAGCGCACGGCGATGCAGTCGGTGATAGTGGACAGCACCGTGCAAGCCAAGGCGGTGGCGCATCCCACCGACAGCCGTTTGCTGGAGGTGGCGCGCCAGAAGATCGCCTGCGCGGCCAAGGCGCACGGCATTGCGTTAAAGCAGAGCTACGCCAAGGAAGGCCGGGAGCTGGCCAGGAAAGCGGGCCGCTATGCGCATGCCAAGCAGTATCGGCGCATGCATAAGACGATCAAGCGCCAGCGCACGATTCTGGGCCGTCTGGCGCGTGACATTGAGCGCAACAAGACGGTGCTGGCGCAGAGCATCCAGGACGCCTTGGACCCGTTATTGGCTCGCGCACATAAGATCGCGGCTCAGAGCCGTCGGGGCGCGAAGGTGAAGGGAAAAGACAAGGTCTACAGCTGGCACGCCGATGAGGTGGAGTGCATCAGCAAGGGCAAGGCCCGTACGCCCTATGAGTTTGGAGTGAAGGTGGGCATTGTCACCACCTTGAAGGGGAATCTGATCGTGGGAGCACGCAGCTTCCCTGGCAATCCGTACGATGGCCACACACTGGCCGAGCAGTTGGAGCAGTCCCGCATCCTGATGGAGGCGGTGGACGTGGCTCCGCAGACCGTCTACACGGATCTGGGCTATCGAGGCGTTGATGCCGAGATCCCGGAATATAGCCTTAAACACCGAGGCAAATTCAAACGTCTCACCGACCAGGAGCGCCGAATGCTTAAACGGCGCCAGGCGGTGGAGCCGGTCATTGGGCATCTGAAAAGCGATCATGGAATGAATCGCTGTCATTTGAAAGGCCAAACGGGTGATGCGATCCATGCGGTGTTGTGCGCGGCAGGCTTCAATATCAAGTGGCTGCTGCGCATGATTGCCCGCAAGGGCATCGGCCCTTTATTTTTGTGCCGATTTATTGCGTGGATTGGTCGTCAGATTCAACGCCTGATGCCCATGATGGGCTCAAGAGGCGATTGGGTTGATCCGGTGGGCTGCCTGCCCTATCGAAATCCGTGGCCTCGGATCGCCGGAAATTCAGCCTGAAACAGGACAAATGAATTTTTCAGGGACGACTAATTAAAAAGGGCCTGGAAACCCAGGCCCCAATCCACGGAGAAAATCCTTCGTCAGGCGGTCGTGTGCAGCAGCGTGCCCACCATGCCGCCGTTTGCCAGTTGCGGCGCAGTGGGCACCGAGTTGACCAGGCTGAGGATGGTGTTGGCCTGGCCGTCCAGGACCTTGCGCAGCAGCAGGTTGTCTTTTTCCTGCATCATGTTCCAGTTTTGCAGGCCGGTCGCCGCGGCGACGGTGCCTTCGATGGAATCGGACATGGGAACTCCTGTAAAAATGCGGCCTGCGCATGGGAACGCGGACGACGGAAAACGGATCTGTTCTCTTCTACGGCATCGATTGTACTTTCTTTAGGCCGTTCATGACGACCACACCCCTCGTCGGACGGTCATGCGCTACGCTATGACTGACCGCGATCGGCTGGCGACATTTCGAGTACATGATCATGCCATTGAGCCCAAATCCCCCTGATTATACGAGCTGCTGTGTCGTTGGAGGCGGGCCGGCCGGCATGATGCTGGCGTTGCTGCTGGCCCGGGCGGGCGTCCCAGTGACCGTCCTGGAAAAGCATGGCGATTTCCTGCGCGACTTCCGTGGCGATACCGTCCATCCTTCGACCCTGCAGATCCTCCAGGAACTCGACCTGCTGAAAAAGTTTGAACAACTGCCCCAGCGGCACGAGCGCCTTCTGAGTGGGTTGATCGCGGGGCACGAGCAGCCTGTGGTGGATTTCAGTGGGTTGCGGCCGTTCGACTATCTGGCGCTGGTGCCGCAATGGGATTTTCTCAATCTGTTGGCCGACGCAGGCAGGCGCTACCAGGCCTTCGATCTGCGCATGCGCCATAAGGCCACCGGCCTGATCACGGAAAATGGGCGTATGGTCGGCGTTCGGGTCGAATCACCCGAGGGGAATCATGAACTGCGCGCCGCTCTGGTGGTGGCCTGCGACGGGCGCCATTCCCTGATGCGCGAGGCGGCCGGCTTGCCAAGCAAGGACTACGGTGCCCCCATGGATGTGCTGTGGTTCCGGTTGCCGCGCGCGCCACACGATCCACAGGGCACTTTCGGCATTGCGAACGATGGCCGCTTGATGATCCTTCTAAACCGCAACGATTATTGGCAGACGGCTTTCGTGGTGCCCAAAGGCAGCGACGCCGCCTTGCGTGCCCGGCCGATCGACGGCCTGCGCGATGCGGTTGCGCGGCTTGCGCTATTCCTGTCCGATCGCAAGGATAGTATTGAGGGCTGGGATGCGGTCAGCACGCTGGCTGTGCAGGTCGATCGCCTGGAGTGCTGGCACAGGCCCGGTTTGCTGTTGATCGGGGACGCTGCGCACGCCATGTCGCCGATCGGTGGCGTCGGCATCAATCTGGCGATTCAGGACGCCGTCGCCGCAGCCAATGCGCTGGCGGCGCCGTTGCGTGAGGGACGCCGTATCGACGAGACGCTGCTCGCATCCATCCAGCGGCGGCGCGAGTTTCCAGTGCGTGTGGTGCAGCGGGTACAACTGGCCATTCAGAACCGCATCATCAGCCGGGCGCTGGAGGCGGGCGGTGGGCCGCCGCGCATTCCTTGGCTGCTTCGCCTGTTGCTGAAATTCCGCGTGGTACGCAACCGCCCCGCTCAGCTATTTGGCTACGGGATTCGCCAGGAACATGTGCGCACGCCGTGCATTGACCAAGCCGAAGTCGGCGTTGACCAGGGCGTTCACGACCAATCGTAATCGATCGTCAGAGGCGCGTGGTCACTGAATCTCGGCTCCCGGTGAATGGAGGCGGCGCGCGCACGCGCGGCGATGCCGGGAGTGGCGATGTGGTAGTCGATGCGCCAGCCGACGTTCTTGGCCCAGGCCTGGCCGCGGTTGCTCCACCAGGTGTAGGCCTCGCCGGTGGCGTCCGGGTGCAGGCGGCGGTAGACGTCCACCCAGCCGTGTTCGTCGAAGATCTTGCTCAGCCAGGCGCGCTCTTCGGGCAGGAAGCCGCTGTTCTTCAGGTTGCCTTTCCAGTTCTTCAGGTCGATTTCCTTGTGGGCGATGTTCCAGTCGCCGCAGATGATGAATTCGCGGCCGGTGTCGCGGTGTTCCTGCATCAGCCCGTCCAGCCAGGCCTCGAAGTGGTCGAGGAAGCGGTATTTGGCGGCCTGGCGTTCGTCGCCGCTGGAGCCCGAGGGCAGGTAGGCGCTGACGACGGTCAGGCCGGGCCAGTCGGCGCGCAGGATGCGGCCTTCGGCGTCGAATTCGGGGCAGCCCATGCCCGCGGTGATGGCTTCGGCCGGCTGGCGCAGGTAGAGGCCCACGCCGCTGTAGCCCTTTTTCTCGGCGTGGTGGAAGTGCCCGGTCAGGCCGTCGGGATGGCGCACGTCCTCGGCCAGGTCGCCGTCCTGGATCTTGATTTCCTGCAGGCAGACGATGTCGGGGCGGGCGTCGGCGAGCCAGTCGGCCAGCCCCTTGCGGAAGGCCGAGCGGATGCCGTTGACGTTCAGGGAGGTGATCCGCAGCACGTGGGTGTCCGGTTGGTCATTGCAGCTTGAACTTTAACCTACCCGGCTCACGGGGCTCGAGACGAGGTGCCCGCCAGCCGGGAGGCGGCCCGGGCTCAATCGAATCGGAAGCTGGACACGGTCAGCCCGCCCGCAGCCTCGGTTTCGTGGTGGCAGAGGCTGGCGGGGCCGTCGCCCGCCGCACCGTTGGCGACGAACAGGGGCACCAGGTGGTCTTCCATGGGGTGGGCGATCCGGGCGGCGGGGGCTTGTTCCCAGTCCCGCAGCCGCTCGTGGCGCTCCGCTGCCGAGGCCGGCGTCATTGCGTTCCGCAGCCAGGTGTCGAACTGGATGGACGGCTCGCGTCCCGCCGGGCCGAACAGGCGCAGGTTGTGGTAGCTGAGCCCGCTGCCGACGATCAGGATGTTCTCGTCGCGCAGCGGCGCCAGGGCGGCACCCAGCCGGTGGTGCCAGTCCGGATCGAAGCCGCGTTCGATCGAGAGCTGGACCATGGGGATGTCCGCTGCCGGGAACATGACGTGGGCGGGCACGAAGGCGCCGTGGTCGAAGCCGCGCTGCGGGTCGAAGTCCACGGGGATGCCGTCGGCCCGCAGCAGATCCGCCGTGCGCGCGGCCAGTTCCGGCGAGCCGGGCGCGGGGTAGCGGATTTCGTAGGTGTGGGCGGGAAAGCCGTAGTAGTCGTACAGCATGTCCGGCTGCGGGTGGCTGCCCAGCAGCACGCCGCCGCGGGTGATCCAGTGCGCCGACACCATCAGGATTGCCGCGGGACGGCGGGGCAGGGCGGCGGGGATCGCCTGCAGCGCGGCGGTCAGGGGCGCGTAGGCGTCCCGCTTTTCGGGCATCCAGGGCCAGGGGCCGCCGCCGTGGGACAGGAAATAGACGGGTTGACGCATGAGATGGCCTTGCAGGTCGGCAGGAACGAAAAGGACATGATAGCCGCATGGCCGCGCTTCATGCGTGCCGGGGCGACGGGCGCCCGCCATGGCGCATGGGAGTATGCCCTGCCTCCGCCTTCGCCCCGCTCGGATCCCGCCCAAATATCCGATAATGTGCCCTTTCCCGCACAGAGATCATTCGCCATGCCTGGTTCCCGCGCCCAAGCCTTCGTCCGTTTCGCCCTGGAACAGGGCGTCTTGAATTTCGGCGACTTCACGATGAAATCCGGCCGCCGCAGCCCGTATTTCTTCAACGCGGGCCTGTTCAACGACGGCGCCAGCGTCGGCCGCCTGGGCCAGTTCTACGCTCAGGCGCTGGCCGATTCCGGGCTGGACTTCGACATGCTGTTCGGCCCCGCGTACAAGGGCATCCCCCTGGCCACCACCGCCGCGATCGCCCTGTCGAACCATCCCGCGCGGGCCGACCGCGCGGTGCCCTTCGCCTTCAATCGCAAGGAAGCCAAGGACCACGGCGAAGGCGGCACGCTGGTCGGCGCGCCGTTGAAGGGCCGCGTGGTGATCATCGACGATGTGATCACGGCGGGCACGTCCGTGCGCGAATCCGTCGCCCTGATCCGTGCCGCCGGCGCCCAGCCCGCCGCCGTGCTGATCGCCCTGGACCGCATGGAACGCGCCGGCGCGGACGACGCGCTGTCCGAGGGCTCGGCCGTCCAGGAAGTCGAACGGGCCTACGGCATCCCCGTGGTCAGCATCGCCTCGCTGGCCGACATCATGGCTTTGCTGGAAGACGACGCCACCCTGGCCAAGCACCGCGACGCCGTGTCGGCGTACCGGGGCAAATACGGGGTGTGATCAGGGTACACGGCCGGGCCTCGAACCCGATGGTCGTTGTTGCGTCAGGACGGCGTGCGCCCCCGCCCGGCGCGCTGTTCGAGTCCGCCGGACAGCATGGCCTCAGCAGGGAGGCAAGCGAGCCACTGTTCGAGCAAGACGGGTGCGGTCAGTCCGGGGGACTGACCGCCTTGCGAGTTTGGCGAGCGCCCTGATGAGGCCATGATGCCCGGGCAGTCCCGGCAAAGCCGGGACCGGGCGAGCTGCGCGCCGGGCGGGGGCGCACGCCGGCCGAGATGACAGCCCCGGCCAAGACCGATCAAGAAAGCCCCGGCCAAGACCGATCAAGACTCCAGCTTCCGCTTCAGAACCTCGTTCACCTGCTGCGGATTCGCCTTGCCCTTGGCCGCCTTCATCACCTGGCCGACCAGCGAATTGAATGCCTTCTGCTTGCCCGCCCGGTATTCCTCCACGATCGCCGGATTGGCCGCCAGCACCGTGTCGATCATCGCCTCGATCGCCCCCGTGTCGCTGATCTGGCGCAGCCCGCGCGACTCGATGATCGCGTCCGGATCGCCGCCCGACTCGCCCGTCCACATCGCCGCGAACACGTCGCGCGCGATCTTCGTCGAGATCGTCCCGTCCAGCACCCGCGCGATCAGCGCCGCCAGGCGCCGCGGGGACACCGGCGACGCGCCGATGTCCAGGCCGTCGCGGTTCAGCGCGGCGGACAGCTCGCCCAGGATCCAGTTGGCGGCCTGCTTCGCCTGGCCGGCGGGCAGGGCGGCCGCCGCGGCCTCGAAATAGTCCGCCGTCGCGCGGTGCAGCGTCAGCTGGGCCGCGTCGTAGGCCGACAGGCCCAGGTCGGCCTCGAAGCGCGCGCGCTTGGCCGCCGGCAGCTCCGGCATCGCCTGGCGCACCTGCTCGATCCAGTCCGGCGCCACCACCAGCGGCGGCAGATCCGGATCGGGGAAATAGCGGTAATCGTCGGAATCTTCCTTCGTGCGCATGCTGCGGGTTTCGTCGCGGTCGGCGTCGTACAGGCGCGTTTCCTGCACCACCCTGCCGCCGTCCTCGATCAGCTCGATCTGGCGGCGCGCTTCGTACTGGATCGCGCGTTCCAGGAAACGGAAGGAATTCAGGTTCTTGATCTCGCAGCGCGTGCCGAATTCGGCCTGGCCGCGCGGGCGCACCGACACGTTGGCGTCGCAGCGGAAAGAGCCTTCCTGCATGTTGCCGTCGCAGATGCCCAGCCACACTACCAGCCCGTGCAGCGTGCGCGCATAGGCCACCGCCTCGGCGGCCGAGCGCATCTCGGGTTCAGACACGATTTCCAGCAGCGGCGTGCCGGCGCGGTTCAGGTCGATGCCGCTGGACGATTCCCCGTGCGGCCCGGTGAAATGCTCGTGCAGCGACTTGCCCGCGTCCTCTTCCAGGTGGGCGCGGGTCAGGCGCACCGTGTGTTCCTGCTCGCCCACGAAGAAGGACAGCTGCCCGCCCACCACGATCGGCAGCTCGAACTGGCTGATCTGGTAGTTCTTCGGCAGGTCGGGGTAGAAATAGTTCTTGCGCGCGAACACCGAGCGCTCGGCCACCCGGGCGCCCACGGCCAGGCCGAACTGGATCGCGCGTTCCACCGCGCCGCGGTTCATGGCCGGCAGCGAGCCGGGCAGGGCCATGTCCACGGCGTTGGCCTGGGTGTTGGGCTCGGCGCCGAAGCGCGTGCTGCTGCGGGAAAAGATTTTCGACCGCGTGGAGAGCTGGGCGTGGGTTTCCAGCCCGATGACGATTTCCCAATCCATTATGCGTGTCCCGGGGTGCGTTGGTGCCAGTCGGTGGCCTGCTGGTAGCGGTCGGCCAGGGCCAGCAGGCGGCCTTCGTCGAAATAGCGGCCGATGAGCTGCAGCCCGATGGGCAGGCGGCCCGATTCGCCGCCGAAGCCGCAGGGGATGGACATGCCCGGCAGGCCCGCCAGGCTGACGCCCAGCGTGTAGATGTCGCCCAGCCAGTCGGCGATCGGGTCCTGGCGGTTGTCGCCGATGCGGCGCGCCACGGCGGGGGTGACCGGGCCCATGATCACGTCGCAGTCCTCGGTCAGGACCCGGCGGAAGTCGTCGGCGATCATGCGCCGCACGCGCTGGGCCTGCAGGTAGTAGGCGTCGTAGTAGCCGTGCGACAGCACGTAGGCGCCCACCAGGATGCGGCGGCGGACCTCGTCGCCGAAGCCCTCGGAGCGGGACCGGCTGGTCATGTCGGCCAGGTCGGCGTAAACGGCTGCGCGGTGGCCGTAGCGCACCCCGTCGTAGCGCGACAGGTTGCTGGAGGCCTCGGCCGGGGCGATCACGTAGTAGGCCGGGATCGACAGGCGTGTGCGCGGCAGGGACACGTCCACGCGCACTGCGCCCAGGGATTCGAAGACCCGCAGGGCCGCTTCGACGGCGGCGCCGACCTCGGCGGACAGGCCTTCGTTGAGGAACTCGCGCGGCACGCCGATGCGCAGCCCCGCCAGCGGGCGCTCGCCGCCCGCCTGGAAGCCGGCCTGGGCGGCATCGAACGCGGCCTGGACGCGGCCGGCGGCGTTGGGCGCGCCGTCGCAGGATTCCAGGCTGGTGGAGTCGCGCGGGTCGAAGCCGCTCATGGCGTCCAGCAGCGGCACCAGGTCGCGGGCGCTGCGCGCCAGGGGGCCGGCCTGGTCCAGGCTGGAGGCGTAGGCGATGATGCCGTAGCGCGAGACCGTGCCGTAGGTGGGCTTGATGCCGCTGACGCCGCACAGGGCGGCGGGCTGGCGCACCGAGCCGCCGGTGTCCGTGCCGGTGGCGCCCAGCACCAGGCCGGCGGCCACGGCGGCGGCGGAGCCGCCGGACGAGCCGCCCGGGACGCGTTCCGGGTCCCAGGGATTGCGCACCGGGCCGAAGGCGGAATTCTCGTTGCCCGAGCCCATGGCGAATTCGTCGCAGCTGAGCTTGCCCAGCGAGACGGCGCCGGCCTCGCGCCAGCGCTCGACCACGGCGGCGTCGAAGGGGCTGACGTAGCCGGCCAGCATCCGGCTGGCGGCGGTGGTGCGCCAGCCGCGCGTCACGAACAGGTCCTTGTGGGCCACGGGGATGCCGGTGAGCGGCCCGGCGGCGCCCGCGGCCAGCGCCTGGTCGGCGGCGCGCGCCTGCGCCAGGGTCAGGTCGTCGTCGATGTGCAGGAAGACGTTAGGGTCGGCGTAGGCGCGCGCCGCGCGCAGGGCGTCGGCGGCCAGCTCAAAGGCGCTGACGCGCCGGGCGCGCAGGGCCGCGCCCAGCGCCTGGATGCTGTGGAATTCTGCAAGCTGGTTCATGGCATCATTCGATGACGGTGGGCACGAGGAACAGGCCCTGGTGGGCGGCGGGGGCGTTGGCCATGCACGCGTCGCGCTGCTCGGGCGTCTGGGCCGGCTCGGGCGCGTCGTCGCACAGGCGCAGGGCGATGTCCTGGTGGGCGGCCAGCGGATGGGCCATGGGCTCGACGCCGGCCGTGTCCACGGCCTGCAGCTCTTCGATCAGCCCCAGGATGCGGTCCAGCTCCTGGCGGGCGCGGATCTGGTCGTTGGAATCCAGCCGCAGGCCGGAGAGCCGTGCCAGCCGGGCGATGTCCTGTTCGGTGAGTGCCATGTCGTCGTGCCGAGGGGCCGCCGCGGGGGCGGCCGGATTGAGTGTGTGCGGATGTGACCGGAGTAGCGAAAAGCGGGGATTTTGCAAAACATTCCCCTCTGATCCGCGTCTAGCCGTAGGGGATTATAAGTTATCATTGCTGATTCCATGCGGTTTGCCCGGCCTGCGCCGCCGTCCTGGCGGTCTTGGTACAGTCGGCACCGGGTCGCTCGCGCGGATCCACACCAGACACCCCCCTTTTATTAGTGCGCCCATGTTCGGATTCCTACGCAGCTACTTTTCCAGCGACATGGCGATCGACCTCGGCACGGCGAATACGCTGATCTATGTCCGCAGCAAGGGCATCGTGCTCGATGAACCCTCGGTCGTCGCCATCCGCCATGATGGCGGCCCCAACGGCAAGAAAATCATCCAGGCGGTCGGCCACGAGGCCAAGCAGATGCTGGGCCGGGTCCCCGGCAACATCGAAGCCATCCGCCCCATGAAGGACGGCGTGATCGCCGACTTCACCGTGACCGAGCAGATGCTCAAGCAGTTCATCCGCATGGTGCATCCGCGCAGCATGCTGGCCCCCAGCCCGCGCATCATCGTCTGCGTGCCCTGCGGCTCCACCCAGGTCGAGCGCCGCGCCATCCGCGAATCCGCCCTGGGCGCCGGCGCCAGCCAGGTCTACCTGATCGAGGAACCCATGGCCGCCGCGATCGGCGCCGGCCTGGCGGTGTCCGACGCCAGCGGTTCGATGGTGGTGGACATCGGCGGCGGCACCACCGAGGTCGCCGTGATCTCCCTGGGCGGCATGGTCTATAAAGGCTCGGTGCGCGTCGGCGGCGACAAGTTCGACGAAGCCATCATCAACTACATCCGCCGCAACTACGGCATGCTGATCGGCGAGCCCACCGCCGAACTGATCAAAAAGGAAATCGGCTCGGCCTTCCCCGGCTCCGAGATCCGCGAAATCGAAGTCAAGGGCCGCAACCTGTCCGAAGGCGTGCCGCGCAGCTTTACGGTGTCCTCCAACGAAATCCTCGAATCCCTGACCGATCCGCTCAACCAGATCGTGTCGGCGGTGAAGACGGCTCTGGAGCAGACCCCGCCCGAACTGGGCGCCGACATCACCGACAAGGGTATCGCCCTGACCGGCGGCGGCGCGCTGCTGCACGACCTGGACCGCCTGCTCCAGGAAGAAACCGGCCTGCCCGTGGTGGTCGCCGAAGACCCGCTCACCTGCGTGGTGCGCGGCTGCGGCGAGGCGCTCGAACATCTCGAGCGCCTGGGCGGGGTGTTCATCTACGACTGATCGGCCGGCCGGGCGTTCCTCGTCATGCATGAACCTGGAACCCTGAGACTCTTCAAGCGCGGTCCCAGCATCGAAGTCCGGCTGGTCCTGCTGCTGGCCCTGTGTCTCGGGATGGTCGTGACCGACGCGCACTGGTCCGTGCTGGGGCCGGTGCGCAGCGGCCTGTCCATGGTCCTCTATCCCTTCCAGCGCATCGCCCTGGCGCCGCGCGACGCGCTGGAATATTTCGACAGCTGGTCGCAGGCGGCCGCGCTGGCGCGCGACGAACAGGAAGCCCTGCGCCGCCAGCGCATCGAAATGGCCCAGCTCTCGACCCACGCGGCCCAGCTGGCCACCGAAAACGAACAGCTGCGCCGCCTGCTCAACGTGTCCGAATCCATCGCCCAGCAGTCCGTGGCGGTCGAGGTCTTCTACGTGCCCTCCAATGCCTTCAGCCATCGACTGATCTTCAACAAGGGCTCGCGCGCCGGCATCGCCCCGGGCATGCCGGTGATCGACGAGGGCGGGGTCGTGGGCCAGATCGTGCGCGTCACGCCCTTCACCTCCGAGGCCGCCCTGCTGATCGACGACCAGGTGTCCATCCCCGTCCAGGTGCTGCGCAACGGGCTGCGGCTGATCGCGTTCGGCGGCAACGAGGTCGGCAAGCTCGAAGTCCGCTACCTGTCGGCCGGCGTGGACGTGCGCGTGGGCGACGTGCTGGTGACCAGCGGCATCGGCGGCCTGTTCCCCTCGGGCCTGTCGGTCGGCCGCATCGAAAGGGTCGAGCGCGATCCGGGCACCGGCTTCGCCATGGCGATCGCCGAGCCGCTGTCGCATCCCGAGCGCTACCGCCATTTCCTGGTCCTGCGCGTGGACGTGGACGACGTGCCCCGCCCGGAGGAGATCGAGCATGCCCTCGAGCAGCAATAGGCGCACGGGCGGTTCCTCCCTGATGGACCTGCAGCCGGTGGACGCCGGCGCGTTCCAGAGCGCCGCCTCCGGCTGGCTGGTGTGGGGCTCGCTGATCCTGGTGTGGGTGGCCTCGCTGCTGCCCTGGCGGCTCTGGCAACCGGTGCCCGACGTGCTGCTGCTGCTGCTGCTCTACTGGTGCCTGCACGCGCCCACCCGCGTGGGGCTGACGACGGCCTTCGTCTTCGGCCTGCTGATGGATGTCCAGGACGCCGGCCTGCTCGGCCTGCACGCCCTGTGCTACGTGCTGGCCGCCTACGGCGTGCTGCGGCTGAGCCCGCGGCTGCGGCACTTCAACACCTGGCTGCAGGCCCTCCAGATCCTGCCGGTGTTCGTGGCCGCCTGCACGGTCTCCAGCCTGCTGGGCGCCTGGCTGAACGGCGCCTGGGAAGGCTGGGAATGGCTCTGGTCGGCCTTGTTCACCGGGGCGCTGTGGCCCCTGCCCGACATCCTCATGTCCCTGCACCCGCGCCGCCTGGGCGGCGATGGCGCGGGGCCGGTCTGACGGCCGGGGGGCGGCATGTTCGAGTTCCGCAAGACCGGCCACCGCCAGCGGCAGACGGTGCTGCTGCGCGCGTGGGTCGCGGGGCTGTTCGCCCTGGTCTGCCTGCTGCTGCTGGCCGGGCGCCTGTGGTACCTGCAGGTCGTGCGCTACGACACCCTGTCGGCGCGCGCCGAGCAGAACCGCATCACCATCGTGCCCGTGCCGCCCCGGCGCGGGCAGATCGCCGACCGCAACGGCGCGGTGCTCGCGCAGAACCTGCGCGACTACACGCTGACGGTGACGCGCGCCCAGATCCGGGGCGACATCAACGACGTGCTCGACCGCCTCGGCGAGCTGGTCTACCTGAGCGAGGGCGACCGGCGCAAGTTCATGCGCCTGTACCAGCAGAGCGGCCGCTACGCGCCGGTCCTGCTGCGCAACAACCTCAACGACATCGAGGCGTCCTGGTTCGCCGTCCACGCCTACCGCTTTCCCGGCGTCAGCCTGGAGGCGCGCTGGGTGCGCTCCTACCCTATGCACGAATCGGCCGCGCACGTGCTGGGCTTCGTCGGCCGCATCTCCGAGGAGGACCAGCAGGAGCTGGATGAATCCGGCCAGCTCGGCAACTACCGGGGCACGCTGGTCATCGGCAAGAAGGGCGTCGAGAAGACCTGGGAAAAGGCCCTGCACGGCCGCACCGGGGTCGAGGAACTCGAAGTCACGGCGGGCGGGCGGCCGGTGCGCGAACTGAGCCGCACCGACCCGGTGCCCGGCGCCAACCTGGAACTGTCCCTGGACATCGGCCTGCAGCAGCTGGCCGAGGCCCAGTTCGAGGGCCGGCGCGGCGCGCTGGTCGCCATCCAGCCGCATACGGGCGAGATCCTGGCCTTCGTGTCCTCGCCGTCCTTCGACCCGAACCTGTTCGTGGACGGCATCGACGTGGAGAACTGGCGCAAGCTGAACGAATCGCCCGACCATCCGCTCATCAACCGGCCGCTGTACGGCACCTATCCCATCGGCTCGACCTACAAGCCCTTCGTCGGCCTGGCCGCCCTGGAAATGGGCCTGCGCTCGGCGCGGGAACTGATCCCCGACCCCGGCTACTTCGAGCTGGCCGGGCAGAAGTTCCGCAACGCCGGCGGCGCGGCCTACGGCCCGACCGACATGCACCGGGCCATCGTCGTGTCCTCCGACACCTACTTCTTCTCGCTGGGCGCGCAGATGGACGTGGACGCCCTGCACGACTTCACCGGGCGGTTCGGCTTCGGCCAGATCACCGGCATCGACCTGGACGGCGAGCGCCGCGGCGTGCTGCCTTCGCGCGCCTGGAAGCGCAAGACCTACAAGAAGCCCGAGCAGCAGCACTGGTACCGCGGCGAGACCGTGTCCGTCACCGTGGGGCAGGGCTACAACGCCTTCACCCTGCTGCAGCTGGCGCAGGCGACCTCGGTGCTGGCCAACGACGGCGTCTACATGAAGCCGCACCTGGTGCGCCGGATCATCGATCCGCTCACCGGGCGCTTCAGCTATCCCGTGGTCGGGCCGCAATACACCATCGACCTGAAACCGGACAACCTGCGCGTGATCCGCGAGGCCATGGTGGACGTGGTGCGCAAGGGCACGGCGCGGCGCGCCTTCGAGGGCGCGGCCTACCAGGCGGCCGGCAAGACCGGCACGGCCCAGGTCTACAGCCTGCGCGGCGCCAAGTACAAGGCGCAGGCGGTCGACGAGCGCCTGCGCGACCACGCGCTGTTCATGGCCTACGCGCCGGTCGAGGACCCCCAGATCGCGGTGGCCCTGATCGTGGAAAACGGCGGCTGGGGCGCCTCGGTGGCCGCGCCGATCGCCCGGACGGTGTTCGATTACTGGCTGGATCCGGCCCGCGTGGCGCAGCGCGGCGAACGCCTGCGGGCGGAACAGGCCGCGCGGGCCGCCCAGGCGGGCCCGCTGCCGGCGGCCGCGCCGGGACGGCCCGACGCGCAGCCGGCCCCGACGACGAGGAGGCGCCCGAGCCCGCGCCCCTGCCCGACGAGGCCTCGGCGCCCGAGGACGGCGCCCAGGAGGAAAACCCATGAAACTGATCGTGCTGGCGGTGCGCCGCATGTTCGCCGTGCTGGACTGGCCGATGCTCGCCCTGCTGGCCGTCATGGGCCTGGTCGGCATGGCCACCATGCATTCGGCGGTGGGCAACACCGACTGGCGCTTCGCCGACCAGCTGCGCAACTTCATGCTGGCGTTCGCGGCCATGTGGGCCGTCGCGCTGATGCGCCCGGCCTGGATCATGCGCTCGGCGCCGCTGTTCTATGCGCTCGGGGTGGGGCTGCTGGTGGCGGTCATGCTGTTCGGCGAGACCAGCAAGGGCGCGACCCGCTGGCTGAACCTGGGCTTCGTGCGCATCCAGCCCTCGGAGATGATGAAGATCGCCGTGCCGCTGATGCTGGCCTGGTATTTCCAGCGCCAGTCGGCCAACCGCTTCCGCATCCTGGACTTCCTCGTGGCCGGCGTGCTGCTGCTGGTGCCGGCGGGGCTCATCATCGAGCAGCCGGACCTGGGCACGGCGCTGCTGGTGCTGGCCTCGGGCTTCTGCGTCATCTATTTCGCCGGCCTGTCGTTCAAGCTGCTGATCCCGGCGGTGCTGGCGGTCACGCTGGCGCTCGGGACGCTGGTGGCCTACGAGGACCAGATCTGCCAGCCGGAGGTGGACTGGGTGGTGCTGCACGACTACCAGAAATACCGCGTCTGCGTGCTGCTCAATCCGGGCTCGGACCCGCTGGGCAAGGGCTTCCACACCATCCAGTCCATGATCGCGGTGGGCTCGGGCGGCCTCTATGGCAAGGGCTACATGCAGGGCACCCAGACGCACCTGGACTTCATCCCCGAGCGGACCACGGACTTCATCTTCGCCGTGTTCGCCGAGGAATTCGGCCTGTACGGCGGGGTGGCCCTGCTCATCCTGTACACGCTGCTGGTGCTGCGCGGCCTGACCATCACCGTGCGGGCGCCCACGCAGTTCGGGCGGCTGCTGGCCGGCGCCATGTCCATGATGATGTTCGTCTACGTCTTCGTGAACATCGGCATGGTGACCGGAGTGCTGCCGGTGGTGGGGGTGCCGCTGCCCTTCATGAGCTACGGCGGCACGGCGCTGATGACGCTGGGCGTGGCCTGCGGCCTGCTGATGAGCATCGGCGCGCACCAGCCGCGCCCGGATCCCTGAGCGGTCAGCGCGGCAGCGGCGTGTCCGCGTACAGCCCGGCCAGCAGCCGCGCGACCGGCGCCGGCATGCCGTAGGCATCCAGTTCCGCCAGGGGCGCCCAGGCCCGGTCCGCGCCGTCCGGCGCGGGTGCGGCGCCCGCCAGCCGCAGCCGGCAGGGCTGGATGCGCAGCCGGAAGTGCGTGAACACGTGGTCGAACGCGGCCAGCGCCTGCGGCGCCTCGCCGGCGGGCAGCGCGTCGCGGGCGGCGGCCAGCGCCTCGGCGGACTCGAATTGCGGCAGGGTCCACAGGCCGCCCCAGATGCCCGCGTCGGGCCGGCGCTCCAGCAGCACGCGGCCCTCGCATTCCGCGATCAGCATCCAGCAGTGGCGCAGCGGCTGCGCCCGGCGCGTGCGCGGCGTCGGCAGCTCGTCCTGGCGGCCCTGGATCCGCGCCTGGCAGTCCAGCGCGAGCGGACAGCGCGCGCAATCGGGCCGCGTGCGGGTGCAGATCGTGGCACCCAGGTCCATCTGGCCCTGGGTGTAGGCCGCCATGTCCAGGCCGGCGGGCGCGGCGTCGAGCAGCGCCCGCGCGTGGTCCCAGAGCCGCTGCGCCGTGCGCGCCGCCGCGGGGTCGCCCTCGATGGCGAAATAGCGCGCCAGCACCCGGCGCACGTTGCCGTCCAGGATCGGCGCGCGCTCGCCGTAGGCGAAGGCGGCGATGGCGGCGGCGGTCGAGGGCCGATGCCGGGCAGCCGCGCCAGTTCGGCGGCGGTGGCGGGAAAGCGGCCGCCGTGCCCGTCGCGCAGCGCCTGCGCGCAGCGGTGCAGGTTGCGCGCGCGGGCGTAGTAGCCCAGGCCGGCCCAGGTCCGCAGCACCGCGTCCTGCGGCGCGTCGGCCAGATCGACGACGGTGGGGAACAGGGCCAGGAAACGCTCGTAGTACGGGACGACGGTGGCGGCCTGGGTCTGCTGCAGCATGATTTCCGACAGCCAGATGCGGTAGGGATCGCGGGTGTGCTGCCAGGGCAGTCCGTGGCGTCCGGCCCGGCGCTGCCAGGCGGCGATGCGGGAAGCGGCGTCGGCCGACGCGCCCGCGGGGCGGGCGGGCGGGACGGAGGCGTCCGGGCGCGGCGCCGTGGCGGTGCGGCGCGCCATCAGAACCGGGTGCGGCGCGTGACCGACAGGCGCGCGGCGATGGCGCCCAGCAGGGCCACCAGCAGGCCGGACAGCAGCAGGTCCGGGGCGGCCGGCAGGCGGATCGCCCAGTCCAGGCCGTAGCTGCGGGCGAAGCCGCCCAGGATCGTGTTCAGCGGCGTCAGCGCGAGCCACGCCAGCAGCAGCGCCAGCAGGCTCGCGGCCAGGCCCGTCAGGGCGCCCAGGTACAGGAAGGGCCGCCGGACGAAGGATTCGGTGGCGCCCACCAGCCGCGCGACGGCGATTTCCTCGCGCTGGGTCAGGGCCTGCAGGCGCACGGTGTTGAACACGGTCGCCAGCACGACGATGACCACCGCGCCGGCCAGCATGCCCAGGCCCATCCGCACGAAGGAGAGCAGGGATTCCAGGCGCCGCACCCACTCGCTGTCGAGCTGGATTTCCTCCACCTCCGGCCACTGGCGCCAGGCCTGCGCCAGGTCGGCCGCCTCGCGCGCCGGGGCGGCGGAATCGCGCAGGGTGACGATGAGGGCGTCGGGCAGGGGGTTGTCGGGCAGGGCGTCCAGGGCGCGGGCCCAGGTCGGGTCGGCGCGCAGCTGGGCCATGGCCCGGTCGCGCGGGATCAGCCGGGCCTGGGCGATCCGCGCGCCGGCCTCCTCGCGCACGCGCGCCAGCAGAGCCTGCTGCGCCGTGGGCGGCGTGCCGGCCTTCAGGAACAGGGTCAGTTCCGGCGCGACCGCCAGCTGCCGGGCGAGCGGCTGGCTGGACTGCAGGACCGAGGCGCCCAGGATGGGCACGGCCAGCATCAGGGCGATGACCACGATGTTGGCCAGCGACGAGAAGGGATGCAGGCGCAGGCGCCGCAGCGCCACGGCCAGGGCGTAGCGGTGGTGTCTCAGCCAGCGATTCATGGCGTCCCCCTGCTGCCGTCGAGACGGCCAGGCGCGTTCGCATCGCTCGCGCTCATGCTGCCCCCTCGGTCGCCCTCGACCCGGCCCGGCACCCCCGCGATGTCCTCGAAGCGCCCGGCGTCGATGCGCAGGGTGCGCCGCGCGTAGCGGGCCATGAGCGCGGTGTCGTGCGAGGCGATCAGGGTGGTGACGCCGACCTGGTTGAAGTCGCGGAACACGTCCATGATGTGGACGGCGCTGTCGTGGTCCAGGTTGGCGGTGGGCTCGTCGGCGATCAGGATGGCGGGCCGGCCCACGATGGCGCGGGCGATGGCCAGGCGCTGCTGCTCGCCGCCGGACAGCTCGATGGGCGACAGGTCTTCCTTGCCGCGCAGGCCGACCTTTTCCATGGCGGCGCGGGCGCGGGTCGCCGCCGTGGCGCGGTCCAGCCCCAGCACGGCCAGCGGCAGCATGACGTTGTCGAAGGCGTTGCGGTCGAACAGCAGGTGGGCGTCCTGCAGGATCAGGCCCACGGTGCGGCGCAGGTAGGGCAGCGTGCGCGCCGACAGGCGGTCGATGCGGTGGCCGTTGACCGTGACGGCGCCCCGGCTGGCGGGCTCCAGTCCGCCGACCAGCTTCAGCAGGGTGGACTTGCCCGCGCCCGAGGGGCCGGAGACGAACACGAATTCCCCCGGCGCGATGCCGAAATTGACGTCGGCGAGGATGTTGCGCCCCCGGCCGAAGGATTTGAAGACGTGCTGAAATTCGATCATGCGTGTCCTGCGGGTCGATCCGGGTCCGGGCCCAGGGGCTCCCCGCGGCATGGCGCAACCCGGATGCCATGGCGGGTGCAGGGATATCCCGCATGTTTGAGGCCTGCCGTCGCAGGCTACGATCTAGGCCAGACGGACCAATTCCACGAGATTGTATTCCGTGTTGTTCAACGCCACTTGCTCAATCGGGAAAGGATGACTATGAAATTCATGAAACTCGCAGCCGTCAGCGCCGCGCTGCTGTTCGCCGGCACGACCGCTCAGGCAGGTGAAACCTACAATGCCGTCAAGGCGCGCGGCTTCGTGCAATGCGGCGTGAACGCCGGCCTGCCGGGCTTCTCCCAGGCCGACAGCAAGGGCGTCTGGAAGGGCATCGACGTCGACATGTGCCGTGCCGTGGCCGCGATGGTGTTCGGCGACGCCAGCAAGTTCAAGGCCACCCCGCTCACCACCCAGCAGCGCTTCACCGCCCTGCAGTCCGGCGAGGTCGACGTGCTCACCCGCAACACCACCGCCACCATGACCCGCGACACCACGCTGGGCCTGATGAGCGCCGGGGTCAACTACTACGACAGCCAGGGCGTGCTGGTCAAGAAGAGCCTGGGCGTGAAGAGCGCCACCGAACTGGGCGGCGCCGCGGTCTGCGTGCTGCAGGGCACCACCACCGAACTGAACCTGGCCGACTGGTTCCGCGCCCACAAGCTCGACTTCAAGCCGGTCGTGATCAACACCTCCGAAGAAGGCTTCCGCACTTTCGAGTCCGGCCGCTGCGACGTCGTCACCAGCGACAAGTCCCAGCTGGGCAGCCTGCGCGCGTCCTCCGCCACCCCGGACGACTACGTCATCCTGCCGGAAGACTTCTCCAAGGAACCCCTGGGCCCCATGGTCCGCCAGGGCGACGACGAATGGTTCATGGTCGTGCGCTGGGCGCTGAACGCCATGGTCGAAGCCGAGGAATACGGTATCGATTCCAAGAACCTGGACGAAATGCTCAAGAGCCCCAACCCCAACATCCAGCGCATCCTGGGCGTGTCCGGCGACATGGGCAAGGGCCTGGGCCTGGACAAGAAGTGGGCCTACAACATCATCAAGCAGGTGGGCAACTACGGCGAATCGTTCGAGCGCAACATCGGCATGGGCTCCCCGCTCAAGCTGGAACGCGGCCTGAACGCCCAGTGGACCAAGGGCGGCGTGATGTACGCCTGGCCGATCCGCTGATCGCCTGATCCGGTCTTCGGTCCTTTCGGCCGCCGGGGTTCTCCCGGCGGCCGGGTTCCGGCGGCGCCTGCCGCCTTCATCGCCCGCATCCTATGACTGAAACGACACCCCGCGCACCCAGGGCGCCGCAGCGGCGCTGGTCCTGGAACGATCCGGCCACGCGCGCGCTGATCTACCAGGTCCTGATCCTGGGTCTGGTCGCCCTGGGCGTGTGGTACCTGGCTTCCAACACGCTGCACAATCTGGCGGCGCGCAACATCTCCACCGGCTTCGCCTTCCTGCACGAGGAAGCCGGCTTCGCCATCGGCGAATCGATGGTGGAATATTCACCCGCCGACACCTACGGCCACGCGGTCGTGGTCGGCCTGCTGAACACCCTCAAGGTCTCCGTGATCGGCGTGATCGCCGCCACGCTGTTCGGCACGCTGCTGGGCATCAGCCGCCTGTCGAAGAACTGGCTGATCTCCCGCATGGCCGGCCTCTACATCGAGGTCATGCGCAACATCCCGCTGCTGCTGCAGCTGTTCTTCTGGTATGCCCTCATCACCGAGATCATGCCCGGCCCGCGGCAGGCGCTGCAGCCCCTGCCGGACGTCTTCATCTCCAACCGCGGCTTCAAGATCCCCTGGCTCAAGGGCGACGCCATGGACTGGATCTTCGGCGGGCTGGCGCTGGCCATCGTGCTGATCGTGCTGCTGGCCCATTGGGCGCGCCGCCACCAGGACGCCACCGGCAGGATATTCCCCCTGGGGCGGACCGCGCTGGGCCTGCTGATCGCCGTGCCCCTGCTGGCCTTCTGGATCAGCGGCGGCTCGCTGGAGCTGGACCGGCCCGAACTCAAGGGCTTCAACTTCCAGGGCGGGCTGAACATGTCGCCGGAATTCTCGGCGCTGCTGCTGGGGCTGGTGACCTACACCTCGGCCTTCGTGGGCGAGGTCGTGCGTTCCGGCATCCAGGCCGTCAACCAGGGCCAATGGGAAGCCGCCTCCTCGATCGGCCTGTCGCGGGCGCGCACCCTGCGGCTGGTGATCCTGCCGCAGGCCATGCGGGTCATCATCCCGCCCATGACCAGCCAGTACCTCAACCTGACCAAGAACAGCTCCCTGGCCGTGGCCATCGGCTATCCGGACATCGTGGCCGTCACCAACACCATCCTGAACCAGACCGGGCAGGCCATCGAGGGCATCATGATCATCATGGCGGCCTATCTGGTGGTCAGCCTGTCGATCTCGATCTTCATGAACTGGTACAACAAGCGCATCGCGCTGGTGGAGCGATAGATGGACCGCACACTCCCTGGCACCGACCGCCTGCCGCCGCGCACCGACACCGGCGTGATCGGCTGGATGCGCAGCCGGCTGTTCTCTTCGCCGCTGAATGCGATCCTGACGATCCTGGCCCTGTGGATCCTGCTGCTGGCGGTTCCGGCCCTGATCGACTACCTGTTCGTGAAGCCCGATTTCGCCGCCACGACGGCGGCCCAGTGCCGCGAGACCGGCGGCTACTGCTGGGCCTTCGTGCGCGAGAAGCACCGCCTGATCCTGTTCGGCATCTATCCCTACGACGAGCAGTGGCGCCCGCTGCTGGCCTCCGTGATCCTGGTGGCGGCGATCGTCTGCAGCTGCATCCGCTGGTTCTGGAAACCGTTCCTGGCGCTGATCTGGGTCGTCGTCCTGACGGCGGTGGGCGTGCTGATGTGGGGCGGGGTCCTGGGCCTCACCTACGTGGAAAACGCCAAGTGGGGCGGCCTGCCGCTCACGCTGATCCTGTCCACCTTCGGCATCGCCTTCGCCTTTCCCTTCGGGCTGCTGCTCGCCCTGGGGCGGCGTTCGCACATGCCGGGCGTCAAGGCCGTGTGCGTGATCTACATCGAGCTGATCCGCGGGGTGCCCCTGGTCAGCCTGCTGTTCATGTCCTCGGTGATGCTGCCGCTGTTCCTGCCCGAAGGCTTTTCCATCGACAAGCTGCTGCGCGCCCAGATCGCCATCATCCTGTTCGCGGCGGCCTACGTGGCCGAGACCGTGCGCGGCGGCCTGCAGGCCATCCCCAAGGGCCAGTACGAGGGCGCCGATTCGCTCGGCCTGAGCTACTGGCAGCAGATGCGCAAGATCATCCTGCCGCAGGCGCTGAAGATCGTCATCCCGCCGCTGGTGGGGATCTTCATCTCCCTGTTCAAGGACACGTCCCTGGTGGTGATCATCGGCATCTTCGACCTGACCCAGGCGGCCAAGGCGGCCGTGTCCGACGCCGTCTGGCGCGGCTTCAGCACGGAATCCTACCTCTTCATCTCGGCCATCTACTTCGTCTTCTGCTACTCGATCTCGCGCTACAGCCTGTCGCTGGAACGCCAGCTGGATCAGGGGCAGCACCGTTAATCTTCCCGTATGCACCGGCGGGCCCCGTCCCGCCGCCCAGGAGCCTCCGCCCATGTCGGAACCCATCATCCGCCTGCAGAACGTCAACAAGTGGTACGGCCAGTTCCACGTCCTGAAGGACCTGAACCTGGACGTCGCGCCCAGCGAGCGCATCGTGATCTGCGGCCCTTCCGGGTCGGGCAAGTCCACCATGATCCGCTGCATCAACCGCCTGGAGGAACACCAGGAGGGCCGCATCATCGTCGACGGCACCGAACTCACCAACGACCTCAAGCAGATCGAAGCCATCCGCCGCGACGTCGGCATGGTGTTCCAGCACTTCAACCTGTTTCCCCACATGACCGTGCTGGAGAACCTGACGCTGGGGCCGGTCTGGGTGCTCAAGCGCCCCAAGGCCGAGGCCGAGGCGACCGCCATGAAATACCTGGAACGGGTGCGCATCCCCGACCAGGCCAGCAAATACCCGGGCCAGCTCTCCGGCGGCCAGCAGCAGCGCGTGGCCATCGCCCGGTCCCTGTGCATGAACCCCAAGATCATGCTGTTCGACGAGCCCACCTCCGCCCTGGACCCGGAAATGGTCAAGGAAGTGCTGGACGTCATGGTCGAGCTGGCCGAAGAAACCGGCATGACGATGCTGTGCGTGACCCACGAAATGGGCTTCGCGCGCAAGGTCGCCGACCGCGTCATCTTCATGGACCACGGCGAGATCATCGAGGAAAACGCGCCGGACGAGTTCTTCGACCACCCGAAGAACGAGCGCACCCGGCTGTTCCTCAGCCAGATCCTGCACTGACCCCCGGGGTTGAAGCATTCCGCCTTTTCGGGAATCATCGACGTGCACGGCCGGCGAGGCTTCCCGCGCCGCCGTCCACGTCCGCACGACAAGGAGAATGAATGATGCGCACACTAACGCAACGGACCGCCCGCACGGCGGCGATCGGCAGCCTGGTGCTCTTGACGGCCTGCGCCAACATGTCGCCCCAGGGCCAGAACACGGCGATCGGGGCCGGCGCGGGCGCCGCCCTGGGAGCGGGGCTGGGGGTGCTGATCGGCGACAGCGGCAAGGCCGCGCTGATCGGCGCCGGCATCGGCACCGTGGTGGGCAGCGTCGTCGGCTACAACTGGAAGGCGGTCAAGCAGGACGTCGAGAAGTCCGGCGCATCCGGCCTGGGGATCGCCGTCATCGAAATGCCCGACGGCACGCTGAAGGTCAACATTCCCAGCAACGTGTCGTTCGACACCAACAAGGCCGTGCTGAAGCCTGAGCTGCTGCCGGTCCTGGACAGCGTGGCGCGGGCCCTGATCCAGCATCCCGAACTGCGCGCCAAGGCGGTCGGCCACACCGACTCCACCGGGACCGACGCCATCAACGTGCCGCTGTCCCAGCGCCGGGCCGGCGCGGTGACGCAGTACCTGGCGGGCCAGGGCGTCGCCGCCGGCCGGCTCACGGCCGAGGGCCGCGGCGCCGCCAACCCGGTGGGCGACAACGGCACCCCCGAAGGCCGCGCCCTGAACCGCCGGGTGGAACTGTTCCTGTACGCGGTGAAATAGGGAGGGGGCGGGACACTGACCAGTCCCTTGCGGGCTGATCAGTGCCTGGCGCAGTCCTCACGCCTTCTGGTAGATCTCCGCCCCCTGGCTGATGAATTCGGCCGATTTCGCGGCCATGCCCTGGGCCAGGGCGGCGGCTTCGTCCAGGCCGTTTTCCCTGGCGTAGTCGCGCACGTCCTGCGAGATCTTCATGCTGCAGAACTTCGGGCCGCACATGGAGCAGAAGTGCGCCACCTTCATCGAGTCCTTGGGCAGGGTCTCGTCGTGGAAGGCGCGCGCCGTGTCCGGGTCCAGGCCGAGGTTGAACTGGTCCTCCCAGCGGAACTCGAAGCGCGCCTTGGACAGGGCGTTGTCGCGGATCGCCGCGCCCGGGTGGCCCTTGGCCAGGTCGGCCGCGTGGGCGGCGATCTTGTAGGTGATGATGCCGTCCTTCACGTCCTTCTTGTTGGGCAGGCCCAGGTGCTCCTTGGGCGTCACGTAGCACAGCATGGCCGTGCCGTACCAGCCGATCAGCGCCGCGCCGATGCCCGAGGTGATGTGGTCGTAGCCCGGCGCGATGTCCGTGGTCAGCGGGCCCAGGGTGTAGAACGGCGCCTCGTGGCAATGCTTGAGCTGCAGGTCCATGTTCTCGCGGATCATCTGCATGGGCACGTGGCCCGGCCCTTCGATCATCACCTGCACGTCGTGCTTCCAGGCCACCTGGGTCAGCTCGCCCAGCGTGCGCAGTTCGGCGAACTGGGCCTCGTCGTTGGCGTCGTAGCCGGAGCCCGGACGCAGCCCGTCGCCCAGCGAGAAGCTGACGTCGTAGGCCTTCATGATCTCGCAGATGTCCTCGAAGCGCTCGTAGAGGAAACTTTCCTTGTGGTGCGCCAGACACCACTTGGCCATGATCGAGCCGCCGCGCGACACGATGCCCGTCATGCGGCTGGCCGTCATCGGCACGAAGGGCAGGCGCACGCCCGCGTGGATGGTGAAGTAGTCCACGCCCTGCTCGGCCTGCTCGATCAGCGTGTCGCGGAAGATCTCCCAGTTCAGCTCCTCGGCGACGCCGCCGACCTTCTCCAGCGCCTGGTAGATCGGCACGGTGCCGATGGGCACCGGCGAGTTGCGGATGATCCATTCGCGCGTTTCGTGGATGTGCTTGCCGGTGGACAGGTCCATCACCGTGTCGCCGCCCCAGCGGATCGCCCAGGTCATCTTCTCGACTTCCTCGCTGATGTCCGAGCGGATGGCGGAATTGCCGATGTTGGCGTTGACCTTGACCAGGAAGTTGCGGCCGATGGCCATGGGCTCGGCTTCCGGGTGGTTGATGTTGGCCGGGATGATGGCGCGGCCGCGGGCGACTTCGTCGCGCACGAATTCGGGCGTGATGCGTTCGGGGATGGCGGCGCCGAAGGACTGCCCGGGGTGCTGGCGGGTCAGGCGCTCGGCCAGGCGGGCGCCTTCGGGGCCGCTCCCGCGCAGCGACTCGACGTACTGCTCGCGGCGCAGGTTTTCGCGGATCGCCACGAATTCCATCTCGGGCGTGACGATGCCCCGGCGGGCGTAGTGCATCTGGGTCACGTTCGCACCGGCGCGGGCGCGCCGCGGGGGCCGCTGCAGGTCGAAGCGCAGCGCGTCCAGTTCCGGGTCGGACAGCCGGGCGCGGCCGTACTGGCTGGTGAGGCCTGGCAGCGCCTCGGTGTCGCCGCGCTCCAGGATCCAGGGCAGGCGCGGGGCGGGCAGGCCCTTGCGGATGTCGATGGCGACGTCGGGATCGGTGTACGGGCCGCTGGTGTCGTAGACCGTCAGGGGCGGATTGGGCTCGCCGCCGAACAGGCCGGGCGTGTCGTCCTGCCGGATTTCTCGGAAGGGCACGCGGATGTCGGGCCGGGACCCGGTCTCGTAGATCTTGCGGGACTGCGGCAGCGGTTCGATCGCGGCCAGGTCGACGGTGGCGCGGGCGGCCAGGAATTGCGGATTGGCGTTCAAGATGTAGCTCCAGGTACGAAAAAGGATTCGGAAATGGAGCCGAGTCGGGGAGGGGGGAAGCGCGTTCCGGAGGGAAGGGTTCCGGAAATCGATGGATGGAACCGGTGAAGAAACCGCGCACGCTCCCAGCATCGGCATTATCCGTACTGGTACGAAGGGTTTCTCTCAACACGCCGGCCAGGCCGGCGAGTACCCCTGCGTGGAGTGGAGTATACCGCCTGCGCGGCGTGGGGATGAGCCCGGACGCAGGGCAGTCCCTTGAGGACTGGTCTGCGCCTGGCGAATCCGAGTGGCCTGCAGGCCACGAGGCGGGATTACTCTTCTTTTCCCGAAATCAGCAGGCTGTCGATCAGGGCGCTGACGGCGCTTTCCACGACCAGGCGGTCCTTGCGGGTCAGGGTCCAGAATTGCCGGGGATCGATCGAGGGAAAGGGCCAGGCGCCTTCGGCCACGGAGGCCGCCGCGCCGGGAGCCGGCGCCATGTCGCCCAGGCCCCGGCTCAGCCAGTAGATGTCCACTTCCAGGATCTGGGCCAGGTTCAGCAGCTTCTTGGGCGATTGGCGGGTGCCGTTCTCGTAGCTGGAGATGGCGCTTTGCGACAGGCCGCAGGCGCGTGCCAAAGTCTCCTGCGACAGGCCGCGCAAGAGCCGGGCATGCCGGAGCCGTTCAGCGAAGGTTTCCACTCATGCATTGGACTAAAAAGCTCAATCACATTGGTGTTCATGGAATAATACATTTGTAATATTTCACGGAAGTGGCAAGGAGCTGACATGCAAGGCCGCCAGGTTTGGGCATTGGCGCCGGAAGACAATGCCGATCTTCAGTATCTGCGGGCCGAGGGCTGCGAGGTGCGGCGCTGCGGTTCCATCGACGCCGCCGACCGGAAGGCGATCCGGGCCGGCATGCAGCCGTGCGACGCCGTGCTGCTGATGGCGGACGCGGCCGCCAACTGTCGCGTGGCCCGGCTGGCGCGCGACATGGGCCTGCCGCTGGACGTGGTGGCCGTCATGGGTCCCGCGCGCCGGGGCGAACTGACGGCGCTGCTGCGGGTCGGGGTGGACTGGGTCATGCGGCAGGGCGATCCGCCCGCCTTGCTGGCCGCCGTGCTGCGCGCCCTGCGCCTGCGCCGCATGGACCGTGCCGCGGGCCCCGCGGCGGGCACGACGCACGACATCGGGCCGTGGAGCCTGGAGGACCAGGGCTGGTGCCTGCGCCACCGCGACGGCACGTCGCTGCGCCTGACCGTCTCCGAGCGCGCGATCCTGGTCTGCCTGTTCGAGGCGCCCGGCCACATCGCCAGCCACGCCATGCTGAACCAGGCCCTGCTCCAGGGCTGGCGGCATGCCTACGGCCGCCGGCCGCACGATCCCAAGCCGCGCGGCGTCATCAGCCGGCTGCGCTGGCGGGGGCAACGGGCCGGCATGGTGCCGCCGGTGGAATCCCTGCGCGGCTACGGCTACGTCTGGGAAATCTGAGCCGGCGCCGTTCAGCGGTAGCGCTGGACGCCCAGGTCGTCGTGGCGGATGTCGGTCGGCTTGCCCGACACGATGTCCGCGATCAGCCGGCCGCTGCCGCAGGACATGGTCCAGCCCAGCGTGCCGTGGCCGGTGTTCAGGAACAGGTTGCCCAGCCGGGTGGGCCCCACGATGGGGGTGCTGTCGGGCGTCTTGGGACGCAGCCCGGTCCAGAAGTTCAAGTCGCCCGGGACGTAGCTGCCCGGGAACAGGTCGTTCAGCACCATTTCCAGGGTGCGCTGGCGGCGCGGGTCCAGGGCCGTGTCGTAGCCCACGACCTCGGCCATGCCGCCGACGCGGATGCGCCGGTCGAAGCGGGTCAGGGCGATCTTGTAGGTCTCGTCCAGCAGGGTGGACACCGGCGCCCGTTCCGGATCGGCGATGTCCACGGTGATGGAATAGCCCTTCATGGGGTAGACGGGGATGTCCACCACGCCGCGCAGCAGCAGGGGCGAATAGGAGCCCAGCGCGACCACGTAGGCGTCCGCCCGCTCCAGGCCGGAGGCGCATTGCACGCCCGTGACGCGGTCGCCCGCCGTCTGCAGGGCCTGGATGGTCTCGCCGTAGCGGAAGCGCACGCCTTCGGCCTCGGCCAGCCGCGTCAGGGCCTGGGTGAACAGGCGGCAGTCGCCGGTCTCGTCGTCCGGCGTGCGCAGGCCGCCGGCCAGCTTGTGGCGCACCTGGGCCAGCGCGGGCTCGTACTGGGCCAGGCGGTCGCCCTCGATCAGTTCGTGGGCGATGCCGGCCTCGCTCAGGGCCTGGACGTCGCGCTGGGCGTCGTCCATCTGCTTCTGGGTGCGGAAGACCTGCAGCGTGCCCTGGCGCCGGCCCTCGAACTGGATGCCGGTGTCGGCCTGCAGCGCGTGCAGGCACTGGCGGCTGTAGGCCGACAGGCGCAGCATGCGGTCCTTGTTGGCGGCGTAGCGGGCCGGCGTGCAGTTGCGCCACATGTCCAGCATCCAGCGCAGCTGGAACAGGCTGCCGTCGGGCCGGATCGTCAGCGGCGCATGCGGCGTGAACAGCCATTTGAACGCCTTCAGCGGAATGCCGGGCGCGGCCCAGGGCGAGGAATAGCCGAAGGACAGCTGGCCGGCGTTGCCGAAGCTGGTTTCCTCCGCCGTGCCGGTCTCGCGGTCGATCACGGTGACTTCGTGCCCTTGGCGGGCCAGGTAGTAGGCGCTCGTGACGCCCACGACGCCCGCCCCTAGAACCAGAACCTTCATGATGCACCCTCAGTGGATTAATTTTTCATGATGATAGGCAATATACCCAGATAAATTTTTATGAAAAAATGAGGTTTTCATGAAAACATAGAGGTGGTCGCGGGTTCCGGCGTGGCCGTGCAGGACAAAATCCTGGTGCGCCGCATCGTACCCGCGTAGGGTGCCCGCTTCGGGCCATTTCCGGGCCATTTCCGGGCCGGTTTCCCGCCCGCGTCCGTGGTTGCGGGCGCCGGCCGCGGGCCTGCGAAGGCCGTGAATTGGAGAACGATCATGCGCGTACAGAAGGAATCCGTCCATGCCCTGGACAAGATCGACCGCCGCATCCTGGACCTGCTGCAGCAGAACGGCCGCCTGTCGATGACGGAACTGGCCGACGCGGTGGGGCTGACGGTGACGCCCTGCATCGAACGGGTGCGCCGCCTGGAGCGCGACGGCGTGATCACGGGCTACCATGCCCGGGTGTCGCCGGCCGCCCTGGACGCCGGCCTGCTGGTGTTCGTGGAAATCAGCATGTCCAGCAAGTCCGGGCGCACCTTCGAGGAATTCCGCCGCGAGGTGCTGTGCGTGCCGCAGGTGCTCGAATGCCACCTGGTGTCCGGGGATTTCGACTACATGGTCAAGGCCCGGATCAAGGAAATCAGCCAGTACCGCAGCCTGCTGGGCGACATCCTGCTGCGCCTGCCGGGGGTGACTCAGACCAAGAGCTGCGTGGTGATGGAGGAGGTCAAGGAGACCCAGTTCATCCCGGCGCAGCGCTAGACAGGCCCGGTGAGCGTCGCAGGCACCGATTGTCTTCAATCGTAACGGCTCCCCACGCCGCGCCTTGTCAGACGCTCCGATTCGTCCGGCATAGGATGGTCCGCGGGGACTATCCTATGTCCCGCCTCATCCGCGCGACGACCATGTTGTCGCGGTGCATCAGTTCCGGGTCCGATAGATGGCCCAGGATCTCCGCGATGCGGGCGCTGGGCTGGCGCAGGATGCGCGCCGTGTCGGCCGACGAATAATTGATCAGGCCGCGGCCGCATTCCACGCCGTGCTCGTCCACGCAGGCCACCACGTCGCCGCGCTCGAATTCGCCCTCGACGGCGATCACGCCGATGGGCAGCAGGCTGCGGTGGCCCTGGGTCAGCGCGCGCACGGCGCCGGCGTCCAGGGTGACGCGCCCGCGCAAGCGCAGGTGGTTGGCCATCCAGCGCTGCCGCGCCGAGCGCACCGGCAGGACGGCGCGCAGTTCGGTGCCGATCGGCTCGCCCGAGGCCAGGCGCTGCAGCACGGCGGGCTCGCGGCCGGAGGCGATGATGGTGTGGCCGCCGCTGTTGGCCGCGCGCCGCGCGGCCAGGACCTTGGTCAGCATGCCGCCGGTGCCGATGGCGCTGCCCGAGCCGCCCGCCATGGCTTCCAGGGCCGGGTCGCCGGCCTGGCCTCGGTGGATGAAGCGCGCGTCCGGATGCTTGCGCGGATCGGCGCTGTACAGGCCGGACTGGTCGGTCAGGATGATCAGCACGTCGGCTTCGATCAGGTTGGTCACCAGGGCGCCCAGGGTGTCGTTGTCCCCCACGCGGATCTCGTCGGTGACGACCGTGTCGTTCTCGTTGACGATGGGCACCACGCCCAGGGCCAGCAGGGTGTTCAGCGTGCTGCGCGCGTTCAGGTAGCGGCGCCGGTCGGCCAGGTCCTCGTGCGTCAGCAGGATCTGGGCGGTGCGCACGCCGTGGCGGCCGAAGGCGGCCTCGTAGGCCTGGATCAGGCCCATCTGGCCCACGGCCGCCGCCGCCTGCAGCTCGGACATGAGCTTGGGCCGGCGGGGCCAGCCCAGGCGTGCCATGCCTTCGGCGATGGCGCCGCTGGACACCAGCACCAGCTGCCGGCCCGCGGCGTGCAGGCCGGCGATCTGCTCGGCCCATTGGGCGACGGCTTCCAGGTCGATGCCCCGGCCTTCGTTGGTGACCAGGGAGGAGCCGACTTTCAGGACGAGGCGTTGCGCGTCCCGGGCGACGGAGGGGGAAGGATCCGGACGAGTCATGATGGCGGGCGGGGCGAAGCGGGCGGTTCGGGTGGAAGGCTCAGCGGATTCGGCGGGCTTGGCGGGTTCAGCGCCTGAAACGGGGGTCGTCCGGCTCTCCGGCGTCCGGCGCGTCCGGGGCCGGGACGGCGCCTGGGGCCGCGTCCGGATCCCCGTCCGGGTCCGCCTGCGGTTCGCCGCGCGCGAAGCGGGGATCCTCGTCGTGGGCGTGGGCGCTGCGCCGCTGTTCGTCCAGCCAGGACTGCAGCGCCCCGGTCAGGGCCTGGGTGCCCGCGCCGGTGAGCGCGGAGATGCCGAAGACCGGACCGGTCCAGCCGAGTTCGCGGCAGATGCGGTCCTGGACGGCGGCGGGATCCTCGACCATGTCCAGCTTGTTGAGCACCAGCCAGCGCGGCTTGGCGGCCAGGTCGGGGCTGTAGCGTTCGAGTTCGCGCGCGATGGCCCGGGCGTCGTGCACGGCCTGGGCGCAGGCGTCGACGTCCGGATCGGGCGAATGCACGTCCAGCAGGTGCAGCAGCACGCGGGTGCGGCTCAGGTGGCGCAGGAACAGGTGGCCCAGGCCGGCGCCTTCCGAGGCGCCCTCGATCAGGCCGGGGATGTCGGCGATGACGAAGCTGTGCGACGGCGAGGTGCGCACCACGCCCAGGTTCGGGTGCAGGGTGGTGAAGGGATAGTCGGCGATCTTCGGGCGGGCGTTGGACACGCGCGCGATCAGGGTGGACTTGCCCGCGTTGGGCATGCCCAGCAGACCCACGTCGGCCAGCACCTTCAGTTCCAGGCGCAGGCGGCGCTGCTCGCCCTCGCGGCCCGGCGTGCACTGGCGCGGCGCGCGGTTGGTGCTGGACTTGAAGTGCAGATTGCCCAGGCCGCCCGCGCCGCCGGCCGCCAGCGTGACCTGCATGCCGTGGTGGTCCAGGTCGAAGAGCTGCTCGCCGCTGTCGGCGTCGTGGATCACCGTGCCCACGGGCATGCGCAGGACGATGTCCGCCGCGCCCGCGCCGTACTGGTCCGAGCCGCGGCCGTTTTCGCCGTTCTTCGCGCGGTGCAGCCGGGCGTAGCGGAAATCGATCAGGGTGTTGATGTTGCGGTCGGCCACCGCCAGGACGGAGCCCCCGCGGCCGCCGTCGCCGCCGTCGGGGCCGCCCATGGGAATGAATTTTTCCCGGCGGAAGCTGGCGACGCCATTGCCGCCCTTGCCGGCGATGACCTCGATGGTGGCTTCGTCTACGAATTTCATGGTGGGGTGTTCCAGGGGGTGGCGTCCCGCGCGGCGCATGCCCGGTCCGGGGACGGATGGGCCATGGGGCCTGCGGAAATCATTCTAGTCAAAATCGGGCGCCGCTGCCGGGCCGGTCGGGGAGTGCCCGGAGGTGCCGCCCGGGCGGGGCGCCAAACGAAAAGACCCTGCTGAAGAGCAGGGCCTTTTGCGGATCGTGCGGCGATCAGTTCGCCGTGTTCACCGAGACGGTGCGCTTGTTCTGCGCGCCCTTGATGGAGAACTGCACGACGCCGTCCACCAGGGAATACAGCGTGTGGTCCTTGCCGATGCCGACGTTGACGCCGGGGTGGAACTGGGTGCCGCGCTGGCGGACGATGATGCCGCCGGCCGAGATCTGCTGGCCGCCGTAGACCTTCACGCCCAGTCGTTTCGATTCGGAATCGCGGCCGTTGCGAGTCGAGCCGCCGCCCTTTTTGTGTGCCATGATGAGCTCCTAAATGCGATGACCGGATCAGGCCGCGACGGCGTCGATGCGGATCTCGGTGTAGTTCTGACGATGGCCCTGGTGCTTCTGGTAGTGCTTGCGACGGCGCATCTTGAAGATCTTGACCTTGTCGTGACGGCCTTGTGCAAGAACGGTGGCTTTGACCGCGGCGCCCTCGACGAAGGGCGCGCCGATCTTCAGCGTTTCGCCTTCGCCGACGGACAGCACCTGGTCGAGCGAGATTTCTTGCCCAATGTCAGCCGGTATCTGTTCGATTTTCAGTTTCTGGCCGGCGCAAACGCGATATTGCTTGCCGCCGGTTTTTATGACCGCGTACATGGGGATTTCCTGTGAGAATGCCCGGATCGGGCGGCGGGAACTGCACGCGCGGCGCAATCGCCGCGATACGCAAGACCCCGACGAACCTGCCCGGGTATGCCAAAAACGGCCAAGTCCAGTGGGGACATGGCCAAGCCCTGCATTTTACGCAGAAATCCTTTTGTAAATCAAGCGGTTTCTGCGTCGGGTTTCTGCGCGCACCGCGGGCCGGTCCGATGGGGCTACGAGCGGTAGTCGGCGTTGATGCTGACGTATTCGTGCGAGAAGTCGCAGGTGTAGACCGTGTCGGCCACCTCGCCGCGGCCCAGGGCGACGCGCACCAGGATCTCGGATTCCGCCATCACGCGCTGGCCGTCTTCCTCGCGGTAGGCCGGGTCGCGGCCGCCCTGCGAGGCCACCCGCACGTCGCCCAGCCACAGCGTCAGCTTCGAGACGTCGAGGTCGTCGATGCCGGCGTAGCCGATCGCCGCCAGGATGCGGCCGAGGTTGGGGTCGGACGCATAGAAGGCGGTCTTGACCAGCGGCGAATGGGCGATGGCGTAGGCGACCTTCAGGGCCTCGTCGGTGGAGGCGGCCTGCTCGACGCGGATGGTCATGAATTTCGTCGCGCCCTCGGCGTCGCGCACGATCTTCTGGGCGAGGTCGCGCGCGGCGGCCGTCAGGGCCTCGGCCAGCGCGGCGAAGCGCGGGTCCTGTTCGGATTCGATGTGCGCGCCGCTGGCGCCGGTGGCGATGAGGATGAAGGAATCGTTGGTGGAGGTGTCGCCGTCCACCGTGATGCGGTTGAAGGACTGGTCGGCGATGCGTGTGGCCAGGGTGCGCAGCAGCGCCGGCGGCAGGCCCGCGTCCGTGCCCAGGAAGCCCAGCATGGTGGCCATGTTGGGGCGGATCATGCCCGCGCCCTTGCTGATGCCGGTGATCGAGACCGGGATGCCGCCCAGCTCGATCCGGGCGGAATGGATCTTGGGCTGGGTGTCCGTGGTCATGATGCTGTGGGCCGCCTCGAACCAGTGGTCCGGACGGGCGTCGTCCAGGGCGGCCGGCAGGCCGGCGATCAGGCGGTCCACGGGCAGCGGTTCCAGGATGACGCCCGTGGAGAACGGCAGGATCTGCTCGGGCGCCACGCCCAGGCGGCCGGCCAGGGCGCGGCAGGTGTCGAGGGCGGCCCGCAGGCCGGGTTCTCCGGTGCCCGCGTTGGCGTTGCCGGTGTTGATGACCAGCGCGCGGATGCCGGCGCCGGCGGCCAGGTGGGCCTCGCAGACCTGGACCGGCGCGGCGCGGAAGCGGTTGCGCGTGAAGACCCCCGCCACCGACGCGCCTTCGTCCAGCAGCAGGACGGTCAGGTCGCGGCGCCCGGCCTTGCGGATGCCGGCCTCGGCCGTGCCGATGCGGATGCCGGGGATCGGGTGGATGGCGTCTTGCGCCGGGATGATCAGGTTGATGGCCATGGCGGAGGGGATCCGTAGCAAAAAATAAGCCCCCATTCTATGCCGAATGGGGGCGGTGCATCTGCGGAATCGGGCGGTGCGTTGCGGTGCCCGTCCGCCTTGCCGCGCGCATGCGGTCCGGGTGCGTCAGGCCCGCGGCGCGCGGGAGTCCTGGCGTTCAGGCCGGCAGGCGCGCGTAGGTGGATTGCTTCAGGTCGCCCAGGAGATCGAACAGCATGGCCCGCGCGGACGGCGCCAGGCCGCCCAGCAGGGACTGGATCCAGGTGGCGTGCGCGCGCTGCATGCGGCGATGGTAGCGGCGGCCCTTCATGGTGAGGCGGATCAGCGAACTGCGGCGGTCCGAGTCGTCTTTCAGGCGTTCGACCAGGCCGTCTTTTTCCAGCTGGTCGGTGATGCCGGTGATGTTGCCGTTGGTGACCATCATCAGGCGGGACAGCTCGCTCATCTTCAGGCCCTTGGGGGCATGGGTGAGCTGCGACATCAGGTCGAAGCGCGGCAGCGTGGTCTGGAATTCGGTGCGCAGCCGGCTGCGCAGTTCGTTTTCGATCAGCGTGCAGCAGCTGAGCATGCGCAGCCACAGGCGCAGATCCTGCGGCTCCTGGCCGGTGGCCTGGGTTTCGAGATCCGGCACCGGGGGGGTGACGGCGGGGTGCTGGGTAGCGGCGTATTGGGTGTAGTCGGTCATGACGCGCCTCCTGGCGGACTTGATCAGAGCACGTCAAGTGTAGGGAACCGGAAGCGGCATGTCCTTGTCCTGCGTCAAGAAACTTGAAGTTCGGACTATTTAAGATGAGATCGGGCATGCAAGGGTTCCCATGGACCACTGCATGCCCGCCGAATCGGAGCCGCTTGCGGGCGGCGAGGTGCGGGGCTGTTGCTACAGCCGGGCGAAGACCCGGTCGGCCGCGTCCAGCGTCGCCTGGATGACGGCGTCGTCGTGAGTGGCCGAGACGAAGCCGGCCTCGAAGGCCGAGGGCGCGAAATGCACGCCTTCGGCCAGCATGCCGTGGAAGAAGCGCTTGAAGGCGTCGGTGTCGCTGGCGGAGACCTCGGCCAGGCTGGTCGGCACCGTGGCGCGGAAATACAGGCCGAACAGGCCGCCCTGCCAGTCGCCGCTGAAGGCCACGCCGTGGCGCCGCGCGCGCTCGACCAGGCCCTGGATCAGCAGGCCGGTCTGCCGGTGCAGGGCGTCGTAGAAGCCAGGCTCGGCCAGGCGGCGCAGGGTGACGCGCCCGGCGGCGACCGCCACCGGATTGCCCGACAGCGTGCCCGCCTGGTAGACCGCGCCCAGCGGCGCGATGCCGGCCATGATCTCGGCGCGGCCGCCGAAGGCGCCCACCGGCATGCCGCCGCCGATGATCTTGGCCAGCGTGGTCAGGTCGGGCGTGACGCCGCACAGGCCCTGCATGCCCTGCGGGCCCACGCGCAGCCCGGTCATGACCTCGTCGAAGATCAGCACCGCGCCGTGGCGCGTGCACAGGGCGCGCAGGCCTTCGAGGAAGCCGGCGGCCGGGCGCACCATGTTCATGTTGCCGGCGATCGGCTCGACGATGACGCAGGCGATGTCCTCGGGGTATTGGGCGAAGGCGGCCTCGACGGCGGCCAGGTCGTTGTAGTCCAGCACCAGGGTGTGCTGCACGAATTCGGGCGGCACGCCGGCCGAAGTGGGGTTGCCGAAGGTCAGCATGCCCGAGCCGGCCTTGACCAGCAGGCTGTCGGCGTGGCCGTGGTAGCAGCCCTCGAACTTGATGATCTTCGGGCGGCCGGTGTGGCCGCGCGCCAGCCGGATCGCCGACATGGTGGCCTCGGTGCCCGAACTGACCAGGCGCACCTGCTCGATCGAGGGAATGCGCTCGATGATGGCCTCGGCCAGTTCGATCTCGGCCTCGGTGGGCGCGCCGAAGGACAGGCCGTCCACGGCGGCGGCCTGCACGGCGGCGACGACTTCGGGATCGGCGTGGCCCAGGATGGCCGGGCCCCAGGAGCCGATGTAGTCGATGTAGCGGGTGCCTTCGGCATCCCACAGGTAGGGGCCCTGGGCGCGGGCGATGAAGGGCGGAGTGCCGCCCACGGAGCGGAAGGCGCGCACGGGCGAGTTGACGCCGCCCGGGATGGCGCGGCAGGCGCGGTCGAAGAGTTCGGTGTTGCGGGACATGGCGGGATTCCGGTTGCTGCGGGGTTTCGGGAAGGACCGGCGCGTGTCGGACGCGGCCGGACGGAGTTCATGGGCGGCCGGCATCGGCGTCGAACAGGGCGGCGCAGCGCCGCGCGGCGGCGCGGATGTCGGGGACCTCGAACAGGGCGCTGATCACGGCGATGCTGTCGGCGCCCGCCTGGATCACGGGGGCGGCGTTGTCGGGGGTGATGCCGCCGATCGCCACCACGGCCGCGCGCGGATGCCGCGGCGCGCCGGCGAGCGGTTCGCGGCCGGCCATGGCGCCGGCGGGGGCGCCGGACGCATGCGCCTCGGCCAGGCGGCGGCCGGCGCGGACGTGGCCCAGGGTGGCGTGCACGGCGTCGGGCTTGACGCGGGACGGATACATCGCGCCGAAGGCGATGTAGTCGGCGTCGTCCTGCAGCCGCCGGGCGGCCAGCCCGGGCTGGTCGTAGCAGGAGCAGCCGATCAGCTTGTCCGAGCCCAGCGCCAGGCGCGCCTGGGCGACGGCGCCGTCGTCGCGGCCCAGGTGGGCGCCGTCGGCGTCCAGGTCGGCCGCCAGGCGCCAGTCGTCGTTGACGATCAGGACCAGGCCCAGCCGCAGGCACAGCTCGCGCACCGCGCGGGCCTGGGCGCGCAGTTCGGCCTGGGCACCGTGCTTGCGGCGCCATTGCAGGGCGGTCATGCCGCCGGCATGGGCCTGTTCGATGGCGGCCAGCATGCGGTCGGTGTCGGCCCAGTCGGGCGTGACGCCGTACAGGCCGCGCGGGAAACGGGTCGTGTCCCGCGCGCTCATCGGACCGCCCTCCTGCGGCGGGAGGCCGGAGCGGAATGCGTCGTGGCGCAGCGCGAAGCGGCACGGCATGCGGCAGGCATGAGGGAGCGTGAATCGGCGCGGCATGCGATGGCCATGGGCAAGCGTGAGGCAATGCGGCATGCGGCGGCCATGGCGCGGCGTGCGGCGGTCATGGCGCGGCGTGCAGCGGTCATGGCGCGGCGTGCAGCAGGATGCGCTGCCCCATGCCGGGGTGGAAGTGCCGCTCCAGCAGGGCGGTGGCGGTGGCCACGGCCTGGGGGACGGCCTCCGCCGGATCCAGTCCGCGCGCCAGCAGGCAGCACAGCACCGTGGCGAGCAGGCTTTCGGCGTCGCCCGTGCGCACGCGCGGAGTGGGCCAGGGCCAGCGGCTGCCGGGCTGCTCCTGCGCGTGTAGGATCAGGCCGTTCAGCCCGGGGCCGAGCGCCGCATTGCAGCACAGGACCAGCGGCGCGCCGAATTCGTGCAGGGCGCCAATCGGATCGTCGGCCCGGGCCGAGGACAGCAGGCCCTGGCCGGCCCATTGCTCCGGCAGGCGGGCGTCGACGACGACGATGTGCGCCTGGGGCACCAGCAGTTCGAGCAGCGCGCCGACGGTTTCCTCGGGGTCCAGGTCTTCCAGGTCGGACACCGGCGGCGGCGCGCTCAGCTGCAGCACCAGGGGCAGCGCGCTGTAGTCGGCCGCGATCTGCGCCAGCGTCGAGATGGTTTCGGGGTCGTACTGCGGGCCGATCTTCAGCGCGCCGATGGCCATGTCTTCCAGCAGGCAGCGGGCCTGGTCGTCGATCAGGTCCGGCGTCAGGCGCTGGATGGTTTCCGTGCCGGCGGTATCCTGGACGTGGATGGCGGTGGCCACCGATCCCGCGTGCGCGCCCAGGCCGGCGCAAATGACCGCGTCGATCGGCAGGTGACTGGCCCCGCTGGGATCGAACGGACCGAAAATCAGGGGCAGGGGGACGGAGGAGGAGTCGGGCGCGGGCATGACGGCGGAAGAAGCGGCCGGTCGCCACGGCCGGCGGTTGATGTACAGCGGTTGGTGTACGGCGGTTTGTGTACGGCGGTTTGTGTACTATGGCACCCATTCTAATCGAATGATGCCCTGCGCCCGCCGAATCGGAGAAGATGAGGATTTGATTGTCATGCGAACCTGGATGTGCCTGATCTGCGGCTGGATCTACGACGAGGCGGCCGGCTTCCCGGAAGACGGGATCGCGCCCGGCACGCGCTGGGAGGACGTGCCGCCCAACTGGGTCTGCCCCGAATGCGGCGCCCGCAAGGAAGACTTTGAATTGATCGAGATCTGAGGCTTCGTCCCCACAGGCCCTGTGGGTGTTCGAGGGCGTTTCTGATACTCTAGCATCATGGGCACGGGGAGCCTCTGAACAAGTCCTCGCGCCGCGTGCATCTGCGGACTCGGGCGGTCTGCGGCGTTGTTCATCCTCGCCATGGCACCGGCCATGGCTGCGGTTCGCGCCTTGCATCCCATCCCGATCCGCGGCGCCCGCTTTCCGCTCGACTTATTCAGAGGCTCCCTCGGGGCCGGACTACAAGGGGACCGCCATGACGACAGTACCGTATGTTTCCGACGCCGGTTCACGCATCGACCTGTCCCGGCAGTTCCTGCTGGCCATGCCGGGGATGGTGTCGGGCGAGCTGGCCAATACCGTGATCTACGTCTGCGAACACACCGAGCACGGCGCGCTGGGGCTGGTGATCAACCGGCCCACCGATCTCACCATCGGCGACCTGCTGCAGCGCATCGACCTGACCCTGTCCCTGGAAATCGGCCCGGTGCGCAACGCGCCGGTCTTCTTCGGCGGCCCGGTGCAGACCGATCGCGGCTTCGTGCTGCACGTGCCGCGCGGCACATACAGCTCCAGCATCGAGCTGGGCGGCGACGTGGCGCTCACCACGTCCCGCGACGTGCTCCAGGACGTCGCCGCCGGCCACGGCCCGTCCCGGCTGCTGGTGACGCTGGGCTATGCCGGCTGGGGCGCGGGCCAACTGGAAGACGAGCTCGCCCGCAACGCCTGGCTGAACGTGCTGGCGTCCAACGACATCCTGTTCGACACGCCCGCCGAGGACCGCTACGACGCCGCCCTGGCCCAGTTGGGCATCCGCGCCTCGAT
Organism: Castellaniella defragrans 65Phen; assembly: GCF_000612685.1. Lineage (NCBI taxonomy): Bacteria > Pseudomonadati > Pseudomonadota > Betaproteobacteria > Burkholderiales > Alcaligenaceae > Castellaniella > Castellaniella defragrans. The sequence goes on along the minus strand of NZ_HG916765.1, from coordinate 3,835,188 downwards.
GCTGGCCAGCGACGCGGGCCATGCCTGACCCCGTGCCGCAGCGCGAGCCTTGCCCTTCCGGGCGGGATCGAGCGGGGCCCTGCCTGTCCGGTGCCGAAGCCACCCCCGCCCAGGGGCGGAGCGGCTCCAGCCCGCGGGCCGGAGCGCGCCCATCCGAACAGACGCTGCTGGCCTTCGATTTCGGCCTGAAGAAAATCGGCGTGGCGCTGGGCAATACCCTGACGAACCATGCCCGCCCCCTGTGCATCCTGACGCCCGCCACGCGCGAGCAGCGTTTCGCCCAGGTCGGCGCCCTGCTGGCCGAATGGCAGCCCGATCGCGTGATCGTGGGACTGCCCCTCACCCTGGATGGCGGCGAACAGCCCGCCTCGCAGCACAGCCGCCGCTTCGCGCACCAGATCGAGGGGCGCTTCCGCGTGCGCGTGGTGCTGGTGGACGAGCGCGGTTCCAGCCTGGAGGCCCAGCAGCTCCTGGGCAGCCGCGCGCCGGACGACGCCATGGCCGCCGCCGTGATCCTGCAGCGCTACCTCGACGACCCGGCGCGTGCGGGCGCCGCCGGTCCGCGGTGAGGCCGGATTGGACCAACCCCCGCCCGCGCCCGGCGGCCAGGCCGCCCGCCCGGGTATGATGAGCGCCATTGCCCGTTCGGGGCGGAGGATGCCGGTGGCGCCGTTTCTGTTCCTGTTGCGTTTCGTCTGCGTGTCGGCCTGGGTCCTGCTGGGCCTGGCGACCGAGCTGGTGGTGTTTCCGGCCCTGAGCCGCCGCCGGCGGCGCCAGATCGTGGGCGCGTGGTCGCGGGGGCTGCTATGGCTGTGCGGGGTCCGCGTGCGCCGCCTGGGCGAGCCCGTGAAACGGGGCGCCGTCCTGTGGGTGGCCAATCACGTCTCGTGGGTGGACATCTTCGTGCTCAACGGCGTGCGCACCACGTCCTTCGTCGCCAAGAGCGACATCCGGCGCTGGCCGGTGATCGGCCTGCTGGTGGCCTGGGCGGGCACGCTGTTCATCGACCGGCGCTCCCGGCACGCGGTGCGCACCGCCGGCCGCCAGATGCGCACCTGCTTCGAGCGGGGCGAGGCCGTCGGGCTGTTCCCCGAAGGCACGACCACGGACGGCGCGGACGTGCTGCCCTTCCACGCGGGCCTGTTCGACGCCGCCGTGCGGGCCGGCGTGCCGACGCAGCCGGTGGCCCTGCGCTTCCTCAAGCGCGGCCGGCGGGCGCCGGAACTGGCCTTCGTCGGCGAGCAGACGCTGGTGGCAAACCTGTGGTTCCTGCTCGGGGCCCGGGGCGTGACGGTCGAATGCATCTTCCTGGCGCCGATCCCGGCGCAGGACGCCCCGGTGCGGGGCGAACTGGCGCGCCGCGCGCATGCCGCCATCCGGGCGGCCGTGCGCGGCGAGTGAGCGCGCCGGTCCCGGCGGGAATCCATGGGGGGATCGCGGCCGCCGCACGGCCGGGCGGGGCCGCGCGCGGCCTCAGCGGCAGGCGGCGCAGTCCTGCTGGATGATGCGGTGGTCGCGCAGCCGCAATGCGGTCAGCGCGCGCCCCCAGACGCAGCCGGTATCCAGGCAGATCGCGTCGGGACGGATGTGCAGGCCCAGGGCGGACCAGTGGCCGAAGATCACCGGCACGGCGGGGTCGCGCCGTCCGGGCAGCTCGAACCAGGGCATCATCCCCGGCGTGGCGTGGGGTTCGCCCTTGTGGTGGAAGTCCATGCGGCCGTCGGCATGGCAGACCCGCATGCGGGTCAGGGCGTTGACGATCACCCGCATGCGGTCCGGCCCGCGCAGGGCGTCGTCCCATTGCAGGGGCTCCTCGCCGTACAGGTCGTGCAGGGCGGGGTGCCAGTCGGGCTGGCGCAGCGCGGTTTCGATCTCGCCGGCCAGGGCCTGGGCCTGCTCCAGGGTCCAGGCGGGCAGGATGCCGGCGTGCACCATGACGTGTCCGCGGTCGCGCACCAGCAGCGGCAGGTGGCGCAGCCAGTCGATCAGCTCGGCGGCATCGGGCGCGTCCAGGACGTCCTGGATCGTGTCGGACCTGCCCGGCGGGCGCACTCCGGCCACCACGGCCAGCAGGTGCAGGTCGTGGTTGCCCAGGATGGGGCGGGCGCGGGCGCCCAGCGCGCGGATCAGGCGCAGCGCCCCCAGGGAATCGGGGCCGCGATTGACCAGGTCTCCGGCGAACCACAGCTCGGTGTCGGGGCGGGCGAGCTCGGGATGGGCCAGCAGGGCGCGCAGCGCGCCCGCGCAGCCCTGCACGTCGCCGATGACCCAGACGTCGCCCCCGGGGGCGTCGGCCGCCGGGGATGCTTCGGACACGGACGCAAGCGTCATGCGGGGCTCCGCTGGAGCCGGCGCTGGCGCAACCACATGGACAGCGGGTGGCGGTGCTCCATGCCCAGCAGGGCCAGCAGGGCGGCGGCCTGGCCGGCCAGGCTGGGCACCAGCGCCGTGGCCCAGGGCGGCCAGTCGCCCAGCATGCCGGCGTTCAGGGCCAGCTGGTTGAGCATGAAGAAGCCCACCCCCAGGATGATGCCGGCGAACACCTTGATGCCGACCCCGCCGCGGCGCGTCTGCATGAAGCCGATCGGCGCGGCGATGGTGACCATGACCAGCAGGGTGAAGGGATAGGCGATCTTGCGCCACAGGGCGACTTCCTGGCGGTCGGTCTGCAGCTGGTTCTGCTTCAGGTAGCGGATGTAGTCCAGCAGGTCCGAGATCGCCATGCGCTCGGGCGTGAGGATGCGGGCGATCAGGCGTTCGGGCGTGAGCGAGGTGGGGACGACGCGCTGGTCCAGGTGGACGAGCTCGCTGATGGGCGCGGCGGGAATGCGGGCGTCGGCCAGGGCGTCGGCGGATTCGGGGTGGATGCGCGTCTCGGTCAGGTCGCGCAGCACCAGGCGTCCCTGCTCGAACTGCCCCGCGGCGGCCTGGACGGTGGCCCGCAGCGCGCCGTCTCCGGCGAATTCGTAGAGCATCACGTCGTCGACGCGGCCCTTGCCGGAGAGCTGGCCGATGTTGATGATGCGGGTGCCGCCCCGGTCGTCGGCTTCCTTGAACCAGTAGCCGCTGGACAGCCGGCCGCCGTCGGTGCGGCCCAGCAGCGCCAGGCGGGACTCGCTGCCGCGCAGTTCCGCCGCCGGGGTGATGAATTCCGACAGGACGAAGGCGCCCAGCACCAGCGGGATGGTGATCAGCCACAGGGCCACCAGCAGGCGCATGCCGCTGACCCCCGATGCCCGCAGGATGGTGAGTTCGTTGCGCTGCGCGAGCCCCGCCAGCGCCAGCACCGCGCCGATCAGCAGGCCGATGGGCAGCAGTTCGTACAGGTGGTTGGGGACGTCCAGGGCCTGCAGGTAGAACAGGTTCAGCAGGGTCAGGCGCTGGCCGACCTTGTCCAGGCCTTCGATCAGCGCGAAGAACATGAAAAGGCCGACCAGCGCCACCAGCACGACGGCGGTCGAGCGGTAGATTTCGCGGGCGATGTAGCGACGGGCCGTGCGCATGGACGGAAACGCGGAGGAAACCTCAATAGTACCCCGAACGGCGGCGAAGACCGGGGCCGCGTCCGCCCGCGGCGTTTCCCGGCGGAGGGAGCGTCCTTTCCGGGCGCGCCCCGCCTACGGCACCGCCACCTGCCGCATGCGCGCACGCACGGTGGCCGCGTGGGACTGCAGGTAGGCGGTGGCGCCGTGGCGGTCGTAGTAGGCGGGGTTGGGCAGCATGGCCGCCAGGCGCGAGGCCTGCCCGGCCGACAGGCGCGCCGCGTCCGTGCGGAAGTAGTGCCGCGCGGCGGCCTGGGCGCCGAAGGTGGCGGCGCCCCACTGGGCCACGTTCAGGTAGAGCTCCAGGATGCGGCGCTTGCTCATCACGCCCTCGATCATGTAGGTGAGGATCAGCTCCTGGCCCTTGCGCAGGTAGTTGCGCGAATTCGACAGGAACAGGTTCTTGGCGAGCTGCTGGGTGATCGTGGAGCCGCCGCGCCGCCGCGCGCGGCCCAGGTCGGCCTGGCGCTGGTTGTAGGTCCAGGCCTTGCGGATCGCGTCCCATTCGACGCCGTCGTGGTCGACGAAGCCGCTGTCCTCGGAGGCGATCACGGCGCGCTTCAGGTGGGTGCTGATGCGCTCGTACGGCACCCACTCGTAGGCGAGCCGGGCCTGGGGATCGTCGGCCCGCAGGGCGTTGAGCGTGTCCCGCATGATGGGGGTGGCGGAAGGATTGCGGAAGTTGAACCAGACCACCATGCCCAGCAGGCCGATCTGGTACAGGAAGGCGGCGCACAGCGCCGCCAGCAGGACGGTGGTGATGATCTTCCGGCCCGGCGCGCTCACTGGACGATCCTCCGCGCGATGCGCTCCGGGATCCGCGCTGGGGGGCGGCCCGGCGCGCTCATGGCGCCCCCGCCCCTGTATCCAGGCCGTCGCGGGTGAAGTGCCAGGTCCGCGTGATGGCGAGGATGTCGGTGTGGCGCGCCAGTTCCGGCGGCAGCGGGTCGAAGGGCGCGGCCAGTTCGACGATGCGCCGGGCGGCGCTGTTCAGGACGGCCTTGTCCGAGGGCCGGTCGAACTCGATGTGGTCCAGGCTGCCGTCGCGCCGGATGTAGACGGTGAGCTGCAGGTCGCCGTAGATGCGGCCGCGCGCCTCGGGCGGGTAGTGCTGCGTGCCGATCAGCTCGATGCGCTGGCGCCAGGCCTCGACGTAGCGGGCGTCGTCCGACGCCCGGGCGGACGGGGCGGTGAAGGTCTGGCGGGGCAGGGCGTTGTAGCGCTCGATGCGCTCCTTCAGGGCGGCGATGCGGGCGCTGAGCACCAGGCTGTCCTGCTGGCGGTCGTCCTCGCCCGGCTCGGCGCTGCGGCCCAGCAGTTCCGGGGCGGGGCGGGCCGCCGGGACGGTGTCCAGGGCTTCCAGCTGCGCCAGCAGGCGGCGCTGCTCGGCCTCCAGTTCGGCCTGCCGCCGCCGCAGCGCGGCCAGCACGGTTTCCTCGGCGCTGCCGTCGGTGGTCCGGGGCAGGGGGGACGAGGCCATGCCCTGCGCCTGGTCGCCGCCGCCGTCCAGGTCCTGCTGGGCCAGCGCCTGTGGATTCAGCGGCGCCTGCTCGCTGCGGCTGTTGACCAGGGTGACTTCCAGCGTGGAGGACTGCGTCGCCGGCGGTGCGGGAGGCGCGCCGTGCCAGGCCAGCAGCGCGGCGTGGGCGGCCAGGGACAGCAGCAGGGCCGCCGCCATGCGGCCGCGGCCTTCGTGCCGGTATTCCAGCAGTCGCAGCGGCAGCGGCAGCGTGTCCATGGCAACGCGACTCCCCGAAGTAGTGTGGCCGGGCCCTAGCCCGCTTCCCGCAGGCGGCACTCGATGTCCAGGCCGATCTCATCGTAGCCCAGGATGTCCAGCCGCACTTCGTGGCCGCGCTCGTATTCGGGCAGGCCGTTGATGCGGGTGACGAAGGGCGCGCAGGCCAGCCGGACCAGGTTTTCCCGCAGCACGTGGGCGCGCACTTCCTTCAGGCCCTGCTGCTGCAGCCAGCGGATGCACCAGTAGCGCTCCATCGAGGACTGGAATTCGCCCCACAGCGTGTATTGCGAATCGAAGGCGCCGATCAGGGCGTACAGGTCCGCGTCCTTGGGCTTGAAGGGCGCCGCCAGGCGCGCGGAGACGCCGTGCTCGGCCGCCGCCAGGATCTGGCCCTGGTTGACCAGGTCCACGTAGCGGCGCAGCGGCGAGGTCGACCAGATGTACTGCGGCACGGCGATGGATTCGTGCGGCAGCGCCTGGGTGGACATGCGCGTGCGGCCCATCTGCTGGGACCGGTAGATGCCGGGCACGCCGTGGCGCGCCAGCAGGGCGCCCCATTGCGTATTGGCGAGGATCATGTATTCGGCCACCAGCCGGTCCAGCGGAGCGTTGCGCTGGCGCGGCACCAGGCGCACGATCGAATCCGGGTCGTCGGGCGGGCCTTCGATCTCGAAGCCGTATTCGATGCGGTCGTTGTTTTCCGGCTTGCCGCGCGTGCGGTCGCGCACCGCGCACAGCGCCTGCGCGAGCTGCCACAGCGGGCGCAGCCAGTGGGCGTGCGGCAGGGGCGCCGCCGGATCGGCCAGCGCGGCCTCGGTGACCTCGTCGATGCGGCCGTGGCGCAGGTTGGCGGCCACCCGGATGCGTTCCAGCCGGGTCTCGGCTTCCAGGATCTCGCCGTCGGCCACGCGGCCAGTGACGTACAGCGACAGGGCCGGGCGCCACTGCCCCTCGTCCAGGGAAAAGGCGGCGATCAGCTCGCGCGGCAGCATGGGGATCTTGTCGCCCGGCATGTAGACGGTGGACATGCGCGCGCGCGCCTGCTCGTCCAGCGCGCTGCCGCGCGTGACGGCCAGGGCCGGCACGGCGATGTGGATGCCGACGCGGACCGTGCCGGGCGCGGGGATGGAGACCGACAGGGCGTCGTCGATCTCGATGGTGCTGGCGTCGTCCAGGGAATAGGCCTCGACCTCGACCTGCGGCAGGTCCGCACCCCAGTCCTGCACGTCCACGGGCGGCCATTGCGTGCCGCGGGGGAAGTGGGCCGACAGGAAGCGGTCGCGCATCATGGCCAGGGGGTGGGGCCAGACGCCCAGCGACAGCAGCAGCCGCTCGGGGCTGATGCCGGACTGCTGCACGGCGGCGTCGAAGGCCTTCCATTCCAGCGTGTTCTTGTCGGGCCGGTCCAGGAAGGTGGCAGCGACGGGCTTCAGGGCGTCGGGCAGCGTGCCCGCCAGCAGCGCCTCGGTCCATTCCGCCTGCAACTCGGCCTGGCGGCGCTTTTTCTCGATGGCGGCCAGCGCGGCCTGCAGGATGTCGGGCGGCGCGGGGCGGAAGGCGCCCTTGCCGCGCCGGTGGAAATAGGCCGGCGCGGCCGACAGGGCCAGGATGGTGGCGGTCTTCTCCACCGCGTCGGGCGCGTGGCCGAAATATTCCTCGGCCAGGGCGGCGGCCTCGAATTCCTGCTGTGGCGCGCATTCCCACAGGAAGCCCGCGTCCAGCGTGGCCGCCAGGGTTTCGGCCGCGGGCAGCAGGGTGTCGGGCGCGGGCTGCTCGAAGGTGAACAGCACGGCGTTGCGCTTGATCTTGCTGCGCTTGCCGCTGGCCGATTCGACCTGCAGCGAGGTGTCGGCTTCGGAGAAAATGGTTTCGGCCTTGAGCTTGCCGGCGTCTTCGTAGAGAACGTGCATACAGGAGAAAGGGGACCGCTGGGTTCAGGGGGAAGACCGGGGGCGGCGGCGCGCCAGCCTGTCGAGGAGGGTCTGGTGGATGCCGCCGAAGCTGCCGTTGCTCATGACGAGCACCTGGTCGCCGGGCTGCGCCGCGTCGCACACGGCGTCGGCCAGCGCGTCCAGGTCGTCGCCCGTCCACAGGCGCTCGCCCAGGCCGGCCAGCACCTGCCGGGGATCCCAGCCCAGGGCGTGGCGGCCCTGGGTGGCGCCGTGGCAGAAGACCCGGTCGGCGCCGGCCAGCGCCGCCGGCAGCCGGGCCGCCATCGTGCCCAGCTTCATGGTGTTGGAGCGCGGCTCGATCACCGCCAGGATGCGGGTGTGCGGGCCGACGCGGCGGCGCAGGCCGTCCAGGGTGGTGGCGATGGCGCTGGGGTGGTGGGCGAAATCGTCGTAGACGGCCACGCCGTCCCGCGTGCCGCGCAGTTCCAGGCGGCGGCGCACGCCCTGGAAGCGGTTCAGGGCGGCGATGCCGTCTTCCGCCGCGATGCCGGCGTGCCGGGCGGCGGCCAGGGCGGCCAGGGCGTTGGCCTGATTGTGGGCGCCGGCGAGCGACCAGTCCAGCGTTCCCGCCGGACGGCCGCGGTGCAGGATGCGGCAGCGCCGGCCGTCGTCCGTTTCCGGCTCCGCCTGCCAGTCGCCGCCCGGACCGAAGGTCTCGACCGGGGTCCAGCAGCCGCGCGCCAGGACGCGGTCCAGGGCGTCGCTGGCCGCCGGCCGGACGAGATGCCCCGATGCCGGGACGGTGCGCACCAGGTGGTGGAACTGGGTCTCGATCGCGGCCAGGTCGGGGAAGATGTCGGCGTGGTCGTATTCGAGATTGTTCAGGATGGCGGTGCGCGGCCGGTAGTGGACGAACTTCGAGCGCTTGTCGAAGAAGGCCGTGTCGTATTCGTCGGCCTCGATCACGAAGTGGCGCCGCGCCGGGTCGTAGCGGGCCGAGACGCCCAGGTCGGGCGCCACGCCGCCGATCAGGAAGTTGGCGGGCTCGCCGGACTGCTCGAAGATCCAGGCCAGCATGGCGCTGGTCGTGGTCTTGCCGTGCGTGCCCGCCACCGCCAGGACGTGCTGGCCGCCCAGGACGTGGTCGGCCAGCCATTGGGGGCCGGAGGTGTAGGGCAGGCCCTGGTCCAGGATGGCCTCCATCAGCGGATTGCCCCGGCTGACCACGTTGCCGACCACGTACAGGTCCGCGCCCAGGCCGGTCTGGCCGGCGTCGAAGCCTTCGATCAGGTCGATGCCCTGCTCGCGCAGCTGCGTGCTCATGGGCGGATAGACGCCCGCGTCGCAGCCGGTGACCCGATGGCCCGCCGCGCGGGCGATCAGGGCCAGGCCGCCCATGAACGTGCCGCAGATTCCCAGTATGTGTACGTGCATCGTATCCTCCGGCCTGTATTGTAAGGGTGCGCGGGCCGGGGCTTCCGCTTTGCGGGCCGCCGCCGCCCGGACCGGCCCGCGCCGCGGCCCAATGCTATGATGGACGAGGCCGGACGCGCCTGGGTCCCTGCGGACCCTGGCGCGCCTGACGAATCCGGGCGGCCTGCGGGCCGCGGGACGGACGGACAGCATGGAGCATGTTCCCTACATGGACAGGCGGAAATTCTTGCACGCGGTTTCCCTGGCGACGCTGGGGCTTGCGGCGGGCGCGCGCGGCGCGGCGGCCTCGATGCTGCCGGCCGATCCGGTGTTCGGCCGCACCTTCGCCGATCTGCAGGGCCGCGACCAGGCCCTGTCGGCCTATGTGGGCCGGCCGGTGCTGATGAATTTCTGGGCCAGCTGGTGCGCGCCCTGCGTGCGCGAGATGCCCCTGCTCGAAACCCTGCACCAGCGCCATCCCGACCTGGCCGTGCTCGGGCTGGCCATCGACACCCAGGCCAACGTCGAGCGCTTCCTGAAAAAGGTGCAGGTGTCCTATCCCCTGCTGCTCACCGGCACCCAGGGCATCCCGCTGATGCGCGAGCTGGGCAACAAGGGCGGCGGCCTGCCGTTCACCCTGCTGTTCGACCGCCGCGGCCGCGTCGCCGATTCGGTCATGGGCGAACTCAGGCCGGACGACATCGAGGCCCGGCTGGGGCAGATACTTTAAGTTTCAATAATTAGTGTTCCAGCCCCTCGCAGGGCTGTTTTTATGGACAAATCGGCGGTTTTAGCGTAAAAAGGCGCTTTGAAGGGTACCCTCATACCCAGGATCAGGCGGCTTCGGGCAGGAGTCCTGGGCTGCCCGCTGGCAGCAGCAACACATGTGGCCGTCGTGGATTCTCCCCGCATCGCCGGGGTCGGACCGACGGCGCATTTGTTTTCGCCGCCCGGATCCGACCATCGAACGGCCCGCCCCCCGTATGGGCCAGCACACAGGAATTTATCGTCATGGATCTCCGAAAACTGAAAACGCTGATCGACCTGGTGGCCGATTCGGGTATCGCCGAACTGGAAATCACCGAGGGCGAGGGCAAGGTCCGCATCGTCAAGTTCGCCCAGCCCGCCGCGGGCGCCCCGGTGGCCGTGGCCGCCGCGCCGGCCCAGGTCGTGGCCGCGCCCGCGCCCGCGGCCGCCCCCGCGCCGGCCGCCGCCCCGGCGCCCGCCGCTCCGCAGGGCCATCAGGTCAAGGCGCCGATGGTCGGCACCTTCTACCGTTCGCCCAATCCGAACGCCGCGGCCTTCGTCGAGGTCGGCCAGGCCGTCAAGGAAGGCGATCCCCTGTGCATCATCGAGGCGATGAAGCTGCTCAACGAGATCGAGGCCGACAAGTCCGGCGTCATCAAGGAAATCCTCGTCGAGAACGGCGAACCGGTCGAATATGGCCAGCCCCTGTTCATCATCGCCTGAGCGCCATGTTTGAAAAAATCCTGATCGCCAATCGCGGCGAAATCGCCCTGCGGGTCCTGCGCGCCTGCCGCGAGCTGGGCGTCAAGACCGTGGTCGTGCACTCCGAGGCCGACCGCGATGCCAAATACGTGCGCCTGGCCGACGAATCCGTCTGCATCGGGCCGGCCACGCCGCGCGACAGCTATCTGAACATGCCGGCGCTGATCTCGGCCGCCGAAGTCACCGACGCCGAGGCCATCCACCCCGGCTACGGCTTCCTGTCGGAAAACGCCGATTTCGCCGAGCGCGTGGAAAAGAGCGGCTTCGTCTTCATCGGACCGCGTCCCGAGAGCATCCGCACCATGGGCGACAAGGTCAGCGCCAAGCAGGCGATGATCGCCGCCGGCGTGCCGGTCGTGCCGGGTTCGGGCGGCGCGCTGCCCGACGACCCCAGGGAAATCCAGCGCATCGCCGCCGAGGTCGGCTATCCGGTCATCATCAAGGCCGCGGGCGGCGGCGGCGGGCGCGGCATGCGGGTGGTCTACACCGAGGCGGCCCTGCTCAACGCGGTGGCCATGACGCGCACCGAGGCCGGCGCCGCCTTCAACAATCCCGAGGTCTACCTCGAAAAATTCCTGGAAAACCCGCGCCACATCGAGATCCAGGTGCTGGCCGACGGCGAGGGCAAGGCCGTCTGGCTGGGCGAGCGCGACTGCTCCATGCAGCGCCGCCACCAGAAGATCATCGAAGAGGCGCCCGCCCCGGGCATCGAGCGCGCCCTGGTCGAGCGCATCGGCGAACGCTGCGCCGAGGCCTGCCGCCAGATGCGCTACCGTGGCGCCGGCACCTTTGAATTCCTCTACGAGAACGGCGAATTCTTCTTCATCGAGATGAACACCCGCATCCAGGTCGAGCACACGATCACCGAGATGATCACCGGCATCGACCTGGTCCAGCAGCAGCTGCGCATCGCCGCCGGCGAGAAATTCACCCTGCGCCAGCGCGACGTCCACCTGCGCGGCCATGCGATCGAATGCCGGATCAACGCCGAGGACCCGTACAAGTTCACGCCCAGCCCCGGCAGGATCACCAACTGGCACACGCCGGGCGGCCCGGGCGTGCGCATGGATTCGCACGTGTTCACCGGCTACACCGTGCCGCCCTACTACGACTCGATGATCGCCAAGCTCATCACCTATGGCGACGACCGCCACCAGGCGATCATGCGCATGGACATCGCCCTGTCGGAAATGATCGTCGAGGGGGTGCAGACCAATATCCCGCTGCACCGCGAGCTGATGCAGGACGCCCGATTCGTCGAAGGCGGCACCAGCATCCACTACCTCGAACAGAAGCTCGCCGCGCGCGCCTGAGGTCCGGCATGCGAGAGCTGGTGCTGAACTGCGCGGAAAGCCAGGCCGAGGCCTGGTCCGACGCCCTGCTGGAAGCCGGCGCCCTGGCGGTGTCCGTCGAGGACGCCGACGGCGACACCGAGCACGAACGGGCGCTGTTCGGCGAGCCGGGCACGGAGCCCGAGGTCCTCGCCTGGCGGCGCAACCGCCTGGTGGCCCTGCTGGCCGACGGCGACGATCCCGCCCACCTGCTGGCCGCGCTGGACGGCCTGGCCGGGCCCGCGCCGGGGGCGGGCGACTGGCGCCTGCGCGACGTGCCGGACGCCGACTGGGTGCGCCTGACGCAGTCCCAGTTCGGCCCCATCGTCGTGAGCGAGCGCATCTGGATCGTGCCGAGCTGGCACCGCGACGATGCCGGCCTGCCCGCGGCCGGCGCCCGGGACGGCATCGTGCGCATCGAGCTCGACCCGGGCCTGGCCTTCGGCACCGGCAGCCACCCCACCACGCACCTGTGCCTGGAATGGCTCGCGGCCCATCTGCGGGGCGGCGAGACCGTGCTGGACTACGGCTGCGGCTCCGGCATCCTGGCGATCGCCGCGCGCCTGCTGGGCGCGGGCCCGACCCGGGGCGTGGACATCGACGAACAGGCGGTGCTGGCCACGGCGCGCAACGCGGCCGCCAACCGCGTGGACGTCCAGGCCTGCCTGCCCGACGACCTGCCCGCCGGCGCCAGCCAGGTGGTGGTCGCCAACATCCTCTCCAATCCGCTCAAGCTCCTGGCACCCATGCTGGCGGCGCGGGTCGCCCCCGGCGGGCGGCTGGCGCTCTCCGGCGTGCTGGAGCGCCAGGCCGACGAGGTCTGCCAGGCCTACGCGTCGCACCTGCCCCTGCACGTCTGGGCGGCCCGCGACGGCTGGGTCTGCCTGACGGGGCGCAGGGACTGAAGGGCGCCGTGGCGATGGACCTGACCACGCGCTGCCCGAAATGCGGGACCGTGTTCCAGGCGGGCCTGTCCGACCTGCAGCTGCGCAAGGGCTACATCCGCTGCGTGCAGTGCGCCCATATCTTCGACGGCTATGCCGAGGTGGTCTCCGATGCGTCCGAGACGCCGGCGTCCCCGGCGGCGCCGCGCCCGGCCGCCGCCCAAGCGCCGTCCGCGCCCTCCGCCCCGTTCGCATCATCCGTCCCCTTCGTTCCGCCCGCTTCTGCCGCCCCGCCCGCGCCGCCCGCTCCCTCCGTTCCTTCCGCGCCCTCCGTTCCTTCCGCGCCTTACGCCGCCTCTCCGTCCTTCACCACATCGGCCGCATCGGCCGGGCCCGCCGGGCCCGCGGCCGAGCCGCCGCCCCAGGTGATCCGCTCCGGCCGCCCGGTGGCGGGGCGGCCCCAGTCCGAGCCGGCGCCGGTGTTCCGCATCGGCGTCGCGCCCTGGCCCGACGACCGCCCCGAGCCCCGTCTCGGCCAGGCGGCGGGCGGGCCGGCGCCGCGGCCGGTCGAGGAAATCCTGGCCGACGAGGGCTGGGTGCCCGATGCCGGCGCCGCGCCGGTCTTCGGCCGGGCCGAGCCGCCTCCCCAGGAGGCGCCCTTCGTGGTCGAGGCCCGGCCGGGGCACCGCAGCCAGGGCGGCTCGGCCGCCCCCCTGCTGCGCGACGAGGATGCCCCGGGCTGGTGGGATGCGCTGCTGCGCTTCGGCGCCTGGCTGCTGTTCATCCTGCTGCTCGTCCTGCTGGCCGCGCAGGCCGTCTACGTCTACCGCGCCCAGATCGCCCGGATGGTGCCCGCGCTGCGGCCGGCGCTGGAACGCGCCTGCGTGCCGCTGCGCTGCCAGGTGCCCTATGCGCGGGACATCGCCCACATCGCCATCACCGGCTCCGCGCTCAAGGCGGCCGATGCCGGCGCCGCGGCCGGCCGCGCCGGGACCGGGCGGGCCGAGGGCGGCCGGACCGAAGGCGGGGCCGACGGCCAGGCGTCCGCCGAGCAGCATTTCGTGCTGCACGCCACCCTGCGCAACCGCGCCGAACAGCCGCAGGAATGGCCGACCCTGATCCTGGACCTGAAGGACGCCGCCGGCACGCTGCTGGTGCGCCGCAACCTGTCGCCCGCCGACTACCTGGGGGCCGCCCGCGCCGCCGAGCCCTTCGCCGCCCTCAGCGAAGTCCTGGTGCGCGTCCCCCTGACCGTGAGCGGCGTCCGCGTCAACGGCTACCAGCTCGACCTCTTCTATCCCTGAAGGAATTCCCCCGCCATGTCCAAGGACGTCCTGATCTGCGGTTCCATCGCCTTCGACACCATCGCCGTGTTTGAAGGCCGGTTCCGCGACCATATCCTGGCCGACAACATCAAGTCCCTCAGCGTGTCGTTCTTCGCGCCCCTGCTGCGCAAGGAATACGGCGGCTGCGCCGGCAACATCGCCTACAGCCTGAAGCTGCTGGGCGGGCGGCCCGTGCCCGTCGGCACCGTGGGCCAGGACGCCGACGACTACCTGCAGCGCCTGCGCGCGCTGGACATCGACACCCGCCTGGTGCGCGTGCTGCCCGACACCTACACGGCGCAGTGCCACATCATCACGGACCAGGAAAACAACCAGATCGCCTCGTTCCACCCGGGGGCGATGCTGCGTTCGGCCGAGAACGACCTGAGCGGCAACGCCGCGTGCTGGGCCATCGTCTCGCCCGATTCCAAGGAAGGCATGTTCGTCCACGCCGAGCGCCTGCGGGCCGCCGGCATCCCCTTCATCTTCGACCTGGGGCAGGCGATGCCGCTGTTCGACGGCGACGAGCTGCTGCGCATGCTGGACATGGCCAGCATCCTGACCGCCAACGACTACGAGGCCAGCGTGATCGAGGAGCGCACGGGCCGTTCCATCCAGGCGCTTGCCGCCGGTCTGCAGGCGGTGGTGGTGACCCGTGGCGGCGAGGGCGCCTCGCTGTTCGTGGGCGAGGAACGCACCGACATTCCGGCCCCGCCCGCGGCCCGCATCGTGGACCCGACCGGCTGCGGCGACGCGCACCGCGCCGGCCTGCTGTACGGCCTGGCGCACGGCTGGTCCCTGCGCGACGCCTGCTGCTTGGCGAACGTCATGGGCAGCTTTAAAATCGCCCACAGGGGTCCGCAAAACCATGGCCCGTCGCGCACCGACGTCGCGGCGGCGCTGCAGACGCACTACGGCATCGACGCGGGCCCGCTCGCCTGAGCCGGGCACGGCCTCCTTTTCGGGGGCGTTTCTTTCTCACTCCAGGAGTCAGCCCATGGCGATCCTCACCCATGCATTCTCGTCCCGCGCGGCGCGCCTCGCCGCCGCCGCGGGGATCTCCCTGTCGCTGCTCGCCCTGGCCGGCTGCGCCAACCAGTCCGCCTCCAGCTCGGTCTACACCTACGGCCAGGCCCAGCAGGAGCAGATCGTGCGCTACGGCACCGTGGTGTCCGTGCGCTCCGTGGTCATCCAGTCCGACAAGCCTTCGGGCGTCGGCGCGATCGGCGGCGCGGCGCTGGGCGGGGTGGCGGGCAGCGCCATCGGCGGCGGCCGCGGCCAGATCCTGACCTCGATCGGCGGCGCGCTGCTGGGCGGCCTGGCCGGCAACGCGATCGAAAACCAGGTGGGCAAGACCAACGGCCTGGAAATCACCGTGCGTCTGGACAACGGCGAAACCCGCGTCATCGCCCAGGCGGCCGACGTGCCGCTCAGTTCCGGCCAGCGCGTGCAGGTGATCAGCGGCGGCGGCCCCACCCGCGTCGTGCCGATGTAATTCGCGCCGCCGTCATCGATCCGGGCTTCCCGGATGCGCAAAGGCCCGGCATTGCCGGGCCTTTGCATTGTGATCGGCCGGGTGGATCGCCCCGGGCCCGGCTCAGCCGAAGGTCGTGAAGACCAGGTGATTGAGCACCATCATGGCGATCTGGGCCAGCACCAGCAGCACCAGGGGGGACAGGTCCAGCCCGCCCATGCGCGGCAGGATCCGGCGGATGGGATCGAGCAGCGGCGCGGTCAGGGTGTAGAGCACCGGCATGATGGGCGACAGGGGATTGATCCAGGACAGGATGGCCTGGATCAGCGTCACCCAGACGATCACGTTGAACAGCCATTTCAGGCCGACCAGCAGGCCCGACAGCAGCAGGGGGCCGATGGCCGAGGCGGCGGGCATCAGGCCGCCCATGGCGACCAGCCAGGTCAGCAGCAGATACAGGATCGCCGTGAGCCAGCAGGCCAGGATGCTGGACCAGTCGAACCGGCCGCTGCCGGGCACGATCCGGCGGATCGGCCGCACCAGCCATTCCGTGGCCCGCAGGATGGCCTGGGAAAACGGGTTGAAGGGATGCAGGCGGATGGCGAACATCCAGGCCCGCAGGATCAGGGCGATGCCGAAGAGCTGGAAAACGATGTCGATCAGGAACTGCAGGATGTCTTGGGCCATGCGGTGCTCGTAGGCTGCGGAAAAACAGCGGTCATTGAGTAGCGCTCATTGTCGCATCAAGCGCCCGTGTCTGGCGAATGAAAAGGCCCGGCGGATGCCGCCGGGCCTGGTGTGCCGCGTATGTCCTGCCCCGGGGAAAGGACGGGCCGATGCGCTCAGGGCCGCTTGCCGGTGGGGAAGGGCCAGGCGCCGGCGGGGTTGGCGTCGGTGCGCGCCTCGGGGGCGGGCGTGTCGGGCTTGGCGGCGGCTTTCCTGGCTGCCGGTTTGGCCGGCGCAGGCTCGGATGCGGCGGCCGGCTTGGCCGCCTTTTTCGCGGGGGCCTTGGCCGCCTTCTTGGCGGCGGCCTTTTTCGCCGGCGCTTTTTTCGCCGCGGTCTTGGCCGCGGTTTTCTTGGCCGGGGCGGCGGTCTTGGCGGCGGTCTTTTTCACCGCGGTCTTCGTGGCGGCGGTCTTGGTTGCAGCGGATTTGGCCGCGGCGGTCTTGGTCGCGGCCGCTTTCTTCGGCGCGGCCTTGGTGGCCGCGGACTTCACCGGCGCGGCTTTCTTGGCGGCGGCCTTGACGGCGGTTTTCTTGGCGGGGGCGGCCTTCTTGGCGGCGGCTTTCACCGGCGCCGCTTTTTTGGCGGGCGCGGCTTTCTTGGCCGGAGCGGCTTTCTTGACGGAGGTTGCGGGGGAGGCTTGCTTGGCGGCCGGGGCGGACTTCTTGGCTGCCGGTTTGGGTGCGGACTTCGGGGCTGCGGATTTCTTGGCCGGTGCGACAGAGGCCTTCTTGGCGGTTGCCATCGTCATGCTCCTTGGGATCGAAGAGGGTGTCCACCCATTTGATATGACCCCCACGGGGCGTGCGGCTCATCTCAAATGGCGCAGGCGCGCAATATCACGAATATTGCACGCCTTCAAGTCTAGCGTAAGCCCTGTCGCGTTCCAAGCACTATTCCAGGCGCGACACCCGATGAGATCGATATTCGATTGCGCCTGTCTCGAAAAAGTCGCGTTCCTATTTCCGGACCCCGTTTCCGCGGGTATTTCGGGGCGGTTTTCCACGCACGTTTTCACGCGTGTCGCCGGATGGATTTTCAAGCGGGCGTTCGCGCCGATTTCCACGCGAATGCTCCGGCGTGCCCGCTCCGTCCGACCGGATTCACCATGTCAGGTAGAACATGGCCTTGGCGAGAAAGACGATCAGGACGACGTGGCAGAAAACGCTGATGTGGATGAGCTGGAAATGGCGCGATTTCAGCTTGCCGGTGCCGCTGAGCGTCATGGCGGTGATGAAATGGCCCAGCACGCTGAAGGCCAGGATGATCTTGATCCACAGCAGCGTGGCGAAGCTGCTGGCGAAGGGATGGGCGAGCGATTCGCGGAATTGCCAGGCCATGCCCAGGCCCGCGCCGAACAGCACGATCATGGCGAAGGGCATGATGCGCCGCGCGCGCCGGCCGATGGCCAGCTCGACGTTGCGCATGGCCTCGCGGCCGAGCGGCTTGCGGATGCCTTCCAGGATGAGGACCTCGAAAAAGACCGTGCCCACGAACAGGATGGCGGCGAACAGGTGCAGCGTAACGAGTAGTGAGTGGCTCATGTCGGTAGAATGATGGCTTGCCCGCTGGATGCGCGCGCACCGGGAAATTGTAGGCCGCCAGGCCCCGGGGTCCCGCTGCGGCCCTGCGCCGATCCCGGGTATTGGATGACATTTGTCATGGATGGGAATCAAGCAATGGATCGCATTCGTATTCATGCCTGGGCCGCCTGCGCGGTCCTCCTGGGCACCCTGGCCGCCTGCGCGCCGATCAAGCCGGCCCAGCCTCCGGCCGAGGCCGCCCGGCCGTCCTGCACGCCCGCCGCGGCGGGCGACCCCCTGGTCGGCAACTGGCTGTCGGTCAGTTCGCAGAAAGGCGTGGCGGGCGCGCTGCGCACGCTCTACACGCTGAACGCCGACGGCACCATGAGCTACGTCGAGCAGATCAAGCGTCCGCGCACGCCGTCCCAGGGCCTGTACGAAGCCGGCTGCTGGTCGCGCGAAGGGCAGACGCTGGTGCTGCGCACCCTGGAATCGAACGGCTCGCCGGTGAACCTGGACGACCCGATCTACACCAACCGCCACCGCGTGGAGCGGGTCGATGCGACGGAACTGCGCATGAACGGCCCGTCCGGCGCCGTCAAGGCGCGACGCATGTCGCCGGGCTACCGCCTGCCGTTCTAGCGAATCCGCGGACGAATCCCCGCGCCGCGCCCCACGGCGAAAGCGCGGGACGGGCGCGGATCAGGACCCGGATCAGCGCTGGGCCAGGCTGGCTCAGGACCGGGCCAGGCTCGCGGCCAGGCGCTCCAGCACGGTCTCGCGGCCCAGCAGGGCCAGCACGGCGCCGATGGACGGGGTGTGCTTGCGGCCGGTGACGGCCACGCGCAGGGGGATCGCCAGCTTCGGCATCTTGGCGCCGTGGTCCCGCAGGATGGCCTTGATCAGGCCGTCGAGCTCCGCCTCGGTCCAGGCGGGCAGGGCCTCGGCCCGCTGGCGGAAATCCTCCAGCAGGACGCGCGCGGCGTCGTCCAGGACTTCCGCCCGCAGGGCGTCGTCGGCGGGCGCGTAGGGGCCGCAGAACAGCATGGCGCCTTCGGCCAGGTCTTCCAGGGTTTCGCCGCGGTCGCGCAGCAGCGCCATGATGGCCGGCAGGTCGGCCGACGCGGGATCGCCGCCCCGGCGGACGATGCGCGGCGCGACGCGCGCGGCCAGGTCGGCCGGATCGAGCGCGCGCATCGCGTGGGCGTTGACCCAGTTCAGTTTCTTCGGATCCCACTGGGCGGCCGAGCGGCTGAGGTTGCGCGGATCGAACCATTCCACGAACTGCTCGCGGGTGAAGAGCTCGTCGTTGCCGTGGCTCCAGCCCAGCCGCGCCAGGTAGTTGACCATGGCTTCGGGCAGGTAGCCCATGCGGTCGTATTCCATGACGCTGACGGCGCCGTGGCGCTTGGAGAGCTTTTCGCCGTCCGGCCCCAGGATCATCGGCACGTGGCCGTAGCGCGGCAGCTCGCCGCCCAGGGCGCGCAGGATGTTGATCTGGCGCGGGGTGTTGTTGACGTGGTCGTCGCCGCGGATGACGTGGGTGATGCGCATGTCCCAGTCGTCCACCACCACGCAGAAGTTGTAGGTGGGCGTGCCGTCGGGCCGGGCGATCACCAGGTCGTCGAGTTCGCCGTTGTCGAAGCTGATGGGACCCTTGACCAGGTCGTCCCAGGCGGTGACGCCGTCCTGCGGGCTGCGGAAGCGCACCACGGGCTGCACGCCGGCCGGGATCGGCGGCAGGGTCTTGCCGGGCTCGGGCCGCCAGGTGCCGTCGTAGCGCGGCTTGGCGCCGACCGCGCGGGCGCGCTCGCGCATGGCCTCGACTTCCTTGGGCGTGCTGTAGCAGTGGTAGGCCGTGCCCTGGGCGAGCATGTCGGCGATCACGGCGCGGTAGCGGTCCATGCGCTGCATCTGGTAGAACGGCCCCTCGTCGGCCTTCAGGTCCAGCCATTGCATGCCGTCCAGGATCGCCTGTACGGCCTCGGGCGTGGAGCGCTCCAGGTCCGTGTCTTCGATGCGCAGCACGAAGGTGCCGCCGAAGTGGCGGGCGAAGGCCCAGGAGAACAGGGCGGTGCGGGCGCCGCCCAGGTGCAGGTAGCCGGTGGGGGACGGAGCAAAGCGGGTGCGCACGGGGCGCGTGGAGGAGTCGGTCATGGTGATGGTTCGGGTGGGGTTGGTGCACTGCAACAAAATGCCGGCGAACCCCTGTAGAATCGGAAGGTCGATATGCTATTTTAAGGGACGACCCGTTCGGGGGCGTCCGGAGTCCTGTCCATGCTGCGCCACCGCCTGGCGGCCCTGTTCGAGCCGCGCTCCTTGCTGATCCTGAGTTCACGCGAACTGCCCGTCGTGCGAACGCCGCCCGCCCTGCTCAAGGGCCGGATCGCCGACGTGCGCATCGGCGACGACGGCCGCTGGCAGATGCCCCAGCGGCTGGATTTCCTGCAGGAGGGCCAGCGCCTGGACATGGCCCTGCTGTGCCTGGATCCCGCCCTGCTGCCGGCCGCGCTGGGGGCGCTCAAGCAGCACCGGCCGCGCGCCCTGCTGCTGCTGCCACACCCCACGCCCGCCGCCGATCCCGTCGAGACCCGCGCCTACTGCCAGTCCTGGGGCCGGATGAACGGCTGCCTGGTGCTCGGCCCCGGGGCGCTGGGGGTGCAGCGTCCGCACCTGGGGCTGAACCTCAGCCTCGATCCGGGCGGCGCGCCCGTGGGCCGGGTCGCCCTGGTCGCGCAGTCGCGCATGGTGGCCGCCGCCGTGCTGGACTGGGCGGGCGACATCCAGCTCGGCTTTTCCGCGGTGGTCTCGGCCGGCGAGGCGGACGGCGTCACCGTGGCCGAAGTCCTCGAATACCTGTCGATGGATCCGCGCACGGACAGCATCGTGCTCTACCTGGAGGAAGCCGATTCCTCGCGCCGCTTCACCAGCGCGCTGATGGCCGCCGCCAGCGTCAAGCCGGTCATCCTGCTGAAGGCCGGCCGCTCGGACACCAGCCCGGCCGCCGACGCGGTGTTCGACGCGCTGGTGCGGCGCACCGGCGCGGTGCGGATCCGCTTCTTCGTGCAGCTCTTCTCGGCGCTGAAGGTCCTCGTCCATGCCAAGCGCCAGCGGGGGCGCCGCATCGCGCTGTTCTCCAACGGCTACGGCGCGGCCCACCTGGCGCTGGACGTCATCGACGGCAGCGGCCCGGTGTCGCGGGCCGACCTGTCCACGCAGACGCGGCGCGACCTGGCGGCGATGCTGGAGCCCGGCGCGGCCCTGGACAACCCCGTCATCAGCCATGCGCCGCTCGACCCGGACCGGCTGCAGCAGGCCCTGGGCGTGCTGGCGGGCGACGCCAACGTGGACGGCGTGCTGGTGCTGATCGCGCCGGACGCCCTGTCGGACATGGACGCCGCCGCCGAGGCCCTGGCGCGGTTCTCCCAGGCCTCGCCCAAGCCCATCATGTCCTGCTTCCTGGGCGACGCCTCGATGCGCTCGCAGCGCCACCGGCTGGACTCGGTGGGGCTGCCCGCCTTCCGCACCCCCGAATCGGCCGCCAATGCCTTCGGCATCCTGGCGTCCTATCAATACAACCAGACCCTGGCGCAGCAGACCCTGCCGCCGGAAATGCTCAGCCGGCCGCCGCGCCTGGACGAGGCCCGCACCCTGCTGAACGACGCCATCATGTCGGGCCGCACGGAACTCGACCCGTCCAGCTGCCGCTGGCTGCTGGACTGTTTCCACGTGCCGATCCGGCCGGACGACGCGCCCGTGCCCGCCGCCGCCCGCGAGCACGTGTCCATGGCCATCCACGTGCGCCAGGACGCGCGCTTCGGGCCGTACATGCAATTCGGGCCCGGCGGCGATTCCGCCCGGCTGGCCTCGCCCCACCGGGAAATCGAGCTGCCGCCGCTGAACAACTACCTGGCGCGCCAGCTGATCCAGCGCGGCAAGTTCTGGTCGCGCGTGCTCGAACGCGACCTCAGCCCGGCCGCCTTCGAGCAGCTGCGCGAGGCGCTGGAGCGGATTTCCGAGATCGTCAGCGAACTGCCCGGCATCCGCACCCTGTCGATCGACCCGCTCTGGTGGGACGACACCAGCCTGTATGCCGGCGGCATCCGCGTCGGGCTGGACCCGGACTACGACGGCGAGCGCCCCGAGAACCGCGCCTACCGCCACATGGCGATCCACCCGTATCCGCGCCGCCTGGTGCGGCCGATGATCCGCGACGACGGCCAGGAATGGCTGCTGCGGCCCATCCGCCCCGAGGATGCGGTGCTGCTGCAGGAATTCGTGCGGGACCTGTCCGACGAATCGCGCTACATGCGCTTCGTGTCGATGCTGCGCGAGCTCACGCCGCGCATGCTGGCGCGCTACACCCGCATCGACTACGACCGCGAGGTCGCCCTGGTCGCCACGACCCAGGTGTCCAATCCGGAAAACCGCGGCCTGCTGCGCGAGCGCATCGTGGGCTTCGCGCACTACCTGCGCAACGCCGACGGCCAGGGCGCGGAATACGCGCTGGTGATCGCCGACGACTGGCAGCGGCGCGGCGTCGGCGCGGCGCTGATGCGCAGCCTGATCAGCGTCGCGCGCCGCCAGGGCCTGGGCTACATCGAAGGCATCGTCCTGGCGACCAACCGCCCCATGCTGGGCCTGATGACGTCCCTGGGCATGCGCAACGATCCCGATGAATCCGACCCCGGCATGCGGAGGCTTTGGATGAACCTGGACGCCTGACGGTATCTGCGGACCGTCAGGCGCCTGGGGCATCCGACCGGCCTGTCAGACCGTCGCCGTCACCCGCGTCAGGAACGCCCGGATGTCGTCCAGTTCCTGCGGATGCAGGCCGTGCGGCATCGGGTAGGTGTGCCATTCCACCGGCTGCCCCTGGGCGGCCATCGCGTCCCGGCTGGTCTCGGCGTAGGTGAGGGGCACCACCATGTCCATCGTGCCGTGCGCCATGAAGACCGGCGTGCCGGCGTTGGCGGGGTGGCGCTCGGCGGCCAGGGTGTTGCGCAGCGGCAGGTAGCCCGACAGGCCGATCAGGCCGGCCAGGCGCTCGGGATGGCGCAGGCCGGTGTACAGGGCCGTGGCGCAGCCCTGCGAAAAGCCCGCCAGCACGATGCGTTCGGCCGGGATGCCGCGCTGGTTCTCCCGCTCGATCAGCTCGGTGACCGCGTGCCGCGCCGCGCGCAGGCCGTCGATGTCCTCGCGCGCGTCGCGGTCCAGGCCGTACAGGTCGTACCAGGCGCGCATCGGCATGCCCTGGTTCAGGCTCACCGGGCGCACGGGCGCGTGCGGGAACACGAAGCGCAGCGCCGGCAGGCCGGGATGGATCAGTTCGGGCACGACGGGCTCGAAATCGTGGCCGTCGGCGCCCAGGCCGTGCAGCCAGATCACGCTGTGCGTGGGCTCGGGGCCGGTAATGCGTTCGATGGTGTCCAGGAGGGTCGGGTTCATCGGGAGGTCTCGTCGTCGAAATCCAGGGTCTTGAGCGTCTGGAACAGGGCGCGGTAGTGCTTGCGCGCCGGTTCGCGGCCCTCGGGCAGGGCGGCGTTGTCGCGCGCTTCCTTGCGGGCGGCGCGGATCTGCGCACGCAGGGCCTGGATGTCCAGGCCGGGGAAGCGTTCCAGCAATTGCGTCAGGACCTCGTCGCTGTCGAGCAGGCGGTCGCGCAGGTCCTCCAGCCGGTGCATGGCGCGGGTCTCCTCGCGCGAGCCGCTCGCCCACAGGTCGAGCTGGGCGCGCAGGGCGGCGGCGTCGGCGTGGCGCATCAGCTTGCCGACGTAATGCACCTGGCGGCGCCGGCCCTCGTTGCTGTGGATGCGCTGGGCCAGGGCGATGGCTTCGCGCAGCGGCTCGTCCAGCGGCAGCCGGGCCAGCCTGGCGGGAGGCAGGTCGATCAGTTCGCGGCCCAGGTCCAGCAGGGCGTGCATGTCGCGCTTGACCTGGGATTTGCTGGGCCGCCGGTCTTCCGGGAAGTCTTCCGGCGCGGCGGGCTGGGGCGTGTCGTGCATGGGTTCGGGCATAAAATGGTCCGTGATTGTCTATGATAACCGTCCCGAACACCCGTCTCGACACCAGCGGATTTTGCATGAACCCACGTACCGACGATTTCCTCGATGTTCCCGCCCAGCAGGCCCAGTTCCGCGAACTGGCCGAAGATGCGCTGCGCCACGCGAAGCAGGCCGGCGCCACGGATGCCGCCGTGGAAATCTCCGAAAGCCGGGGGTTGTCCGTCTCGGTGCGCCGGCGCGCCATCGAGACCATCGAGCAGACCCGCGACCGCTCCATGGCGGTGACGGTGTTCGCCGGCCAGCGCCGCGGCTCGGCCTCGACTTCCGATTTTTCCGCCGATGCGCTGCGCCGCACCGTGGACGCCGCCTGGCACATCGCCCGCTACACCGCCGAGGATCCGGCCGCCGGCCTGCCCGAGCCCGAGCTCTTCGCCCTGCACTACCCGGACCTGGACCTGCACCATCCCTGGGCCATCGACGCCGCGGGCGCGGCCCGCCTGGCGATCCAGGCCGAACGCGCCGCGCTGGCCGCCAGCCCGCAGATCACCAACTCCGAAGGCGCCTCGCTGGACACCATGGAAGGCCATTTCGTCCTG
Organism: Castellaniella defragrans 65Phen; assembly: GCF_000612685.1. Taxonomy (NCBI): domain Bacteria; kingdom Pseudomonadati; phylum Pseudomonadota; class Betaproteobacteria; order Burkholderiales; family Alcaligenaceae; genus Castellaniella; species Castellaniella defragrans. The sequence continues at coordinate 3,811,229 of NZ_HG916765.1, read as the reverse complement.
GGCAATTCGCGCGGCTTCCTGGGCGGCTATCCCTATTCGCGCCACAGCCTGTCGGTGGCGCCCATCGCCGGGCGCGGCGACGGCATGCAGCGGGACTACTGGTACACGTCCGCGCGCCGGGCCGAAGACCTGGCCGCGCCGGCCGAGGTGGGCCGCTACGCGGCGCAGCGCGCCCTCTCGCGCCTGGGCGCGCGCCCCGTGAAGACGGGCCGCTATCCGGTGCTGTTCGAGGCCCCGCTGGCCGTCGGCCTGCTGGGCGCGCTGGTGCAGGCCGCCAGCGGCGGCGCGCTCTACCGCAAGGCCAGCTTCCTGCTGGACACGCTGGGCAAGCCCGTGCTGGCCGACCACCTGGACGTGATCGAGAACCCCTACATCCCGGGCGCCCAGGGCAGCTCGCCGTTCGACGCCGAAGGGGTCCGCACGCAGGCCCGCCGGGTGGTGGACGGCGGCGTGCTCACGGGGTATTTCCTGTCCACCTACACGGCCCGCAAGCTGGGCATGGCGACCACCGGCAACGCCGGCGGCTCGCACAATCTCAGCCTGCGCTCGCGCCTGACCCGGCCGGACGACGACCTGCCCGCCCTGCTGCGCGCGATGGGCACCGGGCTGCTGGTCACCGAGCTCATCGGCCAGGGCGTGAACTACGTCACCGGCGACTACTCGCGCGGGGCCTTCGGCTACTGGGTGCAGGACGGCGTCATCCGCCATCCCGTACAGGAAATCACGATCGCCGGCAACCTGGCCGACATGTTCCGCGGGATCGTCGCCGTCGGGGCCGACGTGCATGCGCGGGGCGCCAAATCCACCGGCTCGGTGCTGATCGACGGCATGGCGGTCGCCGGGCTGTAGGCCGCGCGGATTCTCGTGCGGCGCGGCGTGCAGCGCGAGGTCCCGCAGTGTAATATCGAACGGCCTGGTAGCAACCCATACCAAATATTCAAACCCACAGGAGATCCTTCATCATGCAGCGTCGCGCATTTCTGAAAAAGGCGGGTCTGGGCGCGGTGGCGGGCACGGCGGCCGCGGCTGCCCCGGCCATCGCCCAGTCGAACCCCCAGATCAACTGGAAGATGACGACCACGTACTCGCAGGCAACACCGGCGCTGTTTTCCACGGCGCAGCTGTTCTGCAGCATGGTCAAGGACCTGACCGACGGCAATTTCAACATCCGCCTGTATCCGGTCGGCGAACTGGTGCCGGGCTTCGGCGTGATGGACGCCGTCGGCAACCGCACGGTGGAATGCGGCCAGACCGCGTCCTACTACTACTACGGCAAGGATCCCGCCTTCTGTTTCGACACGGCGGTGCCCTTCGGCCTGAACGTGCGCCAGATGAACGCCTGGATGTACGAGGGCGGCGGCCTGACGCTGCTGCGCGAGCTGTTCGCGCCGCGCGGCATCGTCAACTTCCCCATGGGCAACACCGGCGCCCAGATGGGCGGCTGGTACCGCAAGGAAATCAAGTCCGTCGCCGACCTGAAAGGCCTGACGATGCGCACGGCCGGCTTCGCGGGCGAAGTCCTGTCGCGCATGGGCGTGGTGCCGCAGCAGATCCCCACGGGCGACATCTATCCGGCCCTGGAAAAGGGCGCGCTGGACGCCGTGGAATTCGTCGGCCCCGTGGACGACGAAAAACTGGGCTTCCAGAAGGTCGCCAAGTACTACTACTATCCGGGCTGGTGGGAAGGCTCGGCCCAGGTGTCGCTGTACGTCAACGACAAAGCCTACGCCGAACTGCCCAAGAGCTACCAGGCGGCGGTCGATGTGGCCTCGCGCGCCGCCGGCAACCACCTGGTCGAATACTACGACAACAACAACCCGGACGCCCTGCGCCGCCTGATCGCCGCGGGCGCCGTGCTCAAGAGCTTCCCGCGCGAAGTCATGGACGCCTCGCTCGAGGCCTCCAACCAGGTCTACAAGGAATTCTGCGACAAGGACCCGGGCTTCAAGAAGATCTTCGACAGCTACATGGCCTTCCGCGACAACATCGTGCCCTGGTTCCGCGTGGCCGAAGGTTCCTACGACAACTACCTGGGCGCCGCCCTGGCCAGCCGGAAGAAATAATCCCGGCCGCACGAAAAAAAGGCGCTTCGCGGGAAGCGCCTTTTTTTCGGCATGCCGCCGGGCGCCGGCCCGGCCTGCCCGTGCCGGCGCCCGACAGGGCAGGCCGCGGTTGAGTCACGGTTGAGTCACGGTTTGTCTATCCGTTGCCGTCCATGTACAATGGTAGGATTTTCGTTTGAGTTCATCACCGTACGGGTTGCGGGATTGGCGATGCCTTTTTGGGCCAAGCCCCTTCATAAAGCCCTGGCGGATCAGCGGAAATCCTTTCATTCATTTCATCAGGAACACCATCATGAAGACCTTTGTGGCCAAGCCGCATGAAGTCAAGCGTGACTGGTTTGTGATCGACGCCAAGGGCAAGGTCCTGGGTCGTGTGGCCAGCGAAGTCGCACGCCGCCTGCGTGGCAAGCACAAACCCGAATTCACGCCGCACGTGGACACGGGCGATTACATCGTCGTCATCAATGCCGCCGACATCGTCGTCACGGGCGCCAAGGCGCAGGACAAGCGCTACTACCGTCACTCCACCTACCCGGGCGGGATCACGGAAACCAACTTCCAGAAGATGCAGCAGCGCTTCCCCGGCCGCGCCCTGCAGAAGGCCGTCAAGGGCATGCTGCCCAAGGGCCCGCTGGGCTACGCCATGGCGAAGAAGCTGAAGGTCTATGCCGGTGCCGAGCACCCGCACACCGCGCAGCAGCCGCAACCCCTGGACTTCTGAGGATAGGCCATCATGATCGGTAACTGGAATTACGGCACTGGCCGCCGCAAGACGTCTGTGGCGCGGGTGTTCCTGAAAAAAGGCACGGGCAAGATCGTCGTCAACGGCCGCCCCGTCGATGAATACTTCGCGCGCGAAACCGGCCGCATGGTCGTGCGCCAGCCGCTGGAAGTCACCAACCACCTGGAATCGTTCGACTTTCACGTCAACGTCCACGGCGGCGGCGAATCCGGCCAGGCCGGCGCCGTGCGCCACGGCATCACGCGCGCCCTGATCGACTACGACGAAACGCTCAAGTCGCCGCTGAAGCAGGCGGGTCTGGTCACCCGCGACGCCCGCGAGGTCGAGCGCAAGAAGGTCGGCTTCCACAAGGCCCGCCGGCGCAAGCAGTTCAGCAAGCGCTGATCCGCGATCCGGGCGGCTTGCCGCCCGGCGCCAGGAAAAACGCCATCCGTTTGGATGGCGTTTTTTCGTTGGGCGCGCCCCGGGGCGGGCGGGCTCCCGCGCGCGCCGTGCGGGGCGCCGTTCTGGGCGTCGTGCGCCGCCGCCGCGCGTGCCATAATCTAGGGAAATCCCCGTCCCGCTCCCGCCGCGGGCGGGTCTTTTTCCGGACAGCAGACAGGATTTCAGCGCATGAGCACGCATACCTCCACTCCCATCAAGGCCGGCATCGTCGGCGGCACCGGCTATACGGGCGTGGAGCTGTTGCGGCTGCTGTCGCAGCACCCGGACGTCCGGCTGCACGCCATCACCTCGCGCAAGGAATCCGGGATGCCGGTGGCCGACATGTTCCCCAACCTGCGCGGCCATGTGGACCTGCGCTTCCAGACGCCCGAGGAGGCCGCGCTGGACCAGTGCGACGTGGTGTTCTTCGCCACCCCGCACGGTGTGGCCATGGAACAGGCGCGCGGCCTGCTGGACCACGGCGTGCGGGTGATCGACCTGGCGGCAGATTTCCGCCTGCAGGACGTCGATACCTTCCAGCAGTGGTACAAGATGCCGCACAGCAGCCCGGACGTGCTCAAGCAAGCCGTCTACGGCCTGCCCGAACTGGACCGCGACCGCATCCGCCAGGCCCGGGTGGTGGGCAATCCCGGCTGCTATCCGACCACGGTGCTGCTCGGGCTCGCCCCCGTGCTGCAGGCCGGCCGGCCCCTGATCGACACCGCGCACGTCATCGCCGACTCGAAGTCCGGCGTGTCGGGGGCGGGGCGCAAGACCCAGGTCGGCTCCCTGTTCTCGGAGGCCGCCGACAACTTCGCCGCCTACGGCGTGGCCGGGCACCGCCACCATCCGGAAATCTCCGAATGCCTCGCGCGCATCGCGGGCGCGCCGGTGGGCCTGACCTTCGTGCCGCACCTGGTGCCCATGATCCGGGGCATGTTCTCCACCCTGTACCTGCGCATCCTGCCCGATGCCCTGGACACCGACTTCCAGGCGCTGTACGAACGGCGCTACGCCGACGAGCCCTTCGTCGACGTCATGCCGGCGGGCAGCCTGCCGCAGACGCGCTCGGTGCGCGCCTCGAACATGCTGCGCATCGCCGTGCACCGTCCCGCAGGCGGCGACACCCTGGTGGTGCTGGTGGTGCAGGACAATCTCGTCAAGGGCGCCGCGGGCCAGGCCGTGCAGAACATGAACCTGATGTTCGGCCTGCCGGAAACCACCGGCCTGCGGCACGTCGCGGTGCTGCCATGAGGAAATCCGCATGACGTCCCCCTCTCCCGCGCGCGGCGGCGGCTTCAGCGTGTGGCTGGTGCGCGGCCTGTCCCGGCTCGTGCTGCTGCTGGTGGTGTTCGTCGTCGGGGCGCTCGCCATGCATTTCGGCATGCACGCCGAGCAGGGCGCCGAGATCCAGGCGCAGCGGGCCCGGATCGAATCCCTGCAGGCGGAACTGTCGCGCGCCCAGGCCGATCTGGCGGCCCAGCGCAGCGCGGCCGAAGTCCAGGCCGGCACCCAGCGCGTGCTGCAGGACAAGAACGCCGAACTGCAGCAGGAACTGGGCCGCACCCGCGACCAGCTGGCGTTCTACGAACAGCTGATCCCGCCGGGTCCGGCGGGCGCCGTGGCGGTGCGCGCCTTCGACATCCAGGAAGACGGCGAATTCCTGCGCTATCGGGTGCTGCTGACGCGCAACGCCGCGCCGCAGGCGGAGCCCTTCAAAGGCCGCATGCGGTTCGTGGCCAATGGCGTTTCGCAGGGCAAAGCCGTTAAAATCGAACTGAGCCCGCCGGTGGCCCCCGCCGCCGGCGAGGCCGCCGCGTCCGCCCCGGGGGCGGATCCGCTGGCCCTGGTCTTCGACCAGTTCCAGCGCAGCACGGGCGTCCTGCAAAGGGTGCCGGATCTCTCGATCCAGTCGGTCCGCCTCGAAATCCTCGAAGGCGACACGGTCCGGGCCTCCCAGGACGCCGACCTGAACCGCGCGGCCCCCGACCGCGCAGGAGTCTAGCCTTGAGCACCATCGAACACGCGGATCTCGACGTTCCGCCCAGCCCCTTGATCTTCACCGACGCCGCCGCCGCCAAGGTGCGCGAACTGCTGATCGAGGAAAACAATCCCGGCCTGAAGCTGCGGGTCTTCGTCCAGGGGGGCGGCTGCTCGGGTTTCCAGTACGGCTTCACCTTCGACGAGGACGTGGCCGAGGACGACACCACCATCGAGCGCGACGGCGTCCAGCTCCTGGTGGACCCCATGAGTTTCCAGTACCTGGTTGGCGCCGAGATCGACTACAAGGACGACTTGGAAGGCTCGCAGTTCGTCATCCGCAACCCCAACGCCAACACCACCTGCGGCTGCGGGTCCTCGTTCGCGCCCTGAGCGATCTTCTTGCCGCCGGGATGAGGCGGGACATGGGTCGGCCCCGGCGGACTGGCCCATGCCGGGCGAATCCGGGCGGCATGCGGGCCGCGAGGTGAGCGACGGCGCAATTCAGGCTGGATACAGGCAGCCGGCCAGGGTCGCGTGCCGCGCACCCGTGACCGCCGGCAGGCAGGCGGGGCGGCCCTGGACGTGCGCCTGCGCGAGCCAGGCGAAGGCCAGCGCCTCGACGTCTTGGGCGGGTACGCCGTGGGCGTCCGTGGTCGTCAGGCGGCAGGGCAGGGCCCGCGCCAGCGCGGCCATCAGCACCGGGTTGCGCGCGCCGCCGCCGCAGGCCAGGATTTCCCGCGTGTCCGGCGCGTGCCGGCGTACCGCCTCGGCAATCGTCTCCACCGACAGGCGCAGCAGGGTCGCCTGCACGTCGGCGGGCGCCGGCCGGCCGGCGGCGGGCAGGGCGTCGATCCGGGCGTCCAGCCAGCCCAGGCTGAACAGATCCCGTCCGGTCGATTTCGGCGGCGCCAGGCCGAACCAGGGTTCGGCCCGCAGCGCGGCCAGCAGCCCGTCGTGGCAGCGGCCGCGCGCCGCCCAGGCTCCGTCGCGGTCGTAGGGCTGGCCCAGGTGGCGGCGGGTCCAGGCGTCCATCAGCATGTTGGCCGGCCCCGTGTCGAAGCCGCGCACCGGGTCTTCCAGCACGGTCAGATTGGCGATGCCGCCCAGGTTCAGGACGGCGCGGCCCGCGCCGCAGCCGAAGCGCGCGGCATGGAAGGCCGGCACCAGGGGCGCGCCCTGGCCGCCGGCGGCGACGTCGCGGCTGCGGAAGTCGGCCACGACCGCGATGCCGGTGTGCTCGGCCAGCCGCGCCGGCGCGTTGATCTGGATGGTGTAGCCCGATTCGGGCGCATGGCGCACCGTCTGTCCGTGGGCGCCGATGGCGCGGACGCGGGCGGCGGGCAGGCCGGTTCGCGCCAGCAGCTCGCGCACGACGGCCGCGTAGCAGTCCGCCAGGGCGTTGGCCGCGCGCGCGGCGCGGGCGAGTTCGTCGGGGCCGGGAGTGTTCAGCGCCAGCAGTTCGTGGCGCAACCCGTCCGGCAGGGCCAGGGCGGCGCTGGCCAGCACGCGGATCGCGCCGCCGCCCAGGTCCGCCAGCACGCCGTCCACGCCGTCCGTGCTGGTGCCCGACATCAGGCCGATGTACGGTTCGGATGCCGGGCCGGGCGCGCCGTCGGGCATCCCGCCGGACGTCCGGCGTTCGGCGGCGCGCGGATTCAAAAGGCGGTCTCCGGGGCGCGCGGACGGGTCCGCTATTGCTGCGCGACCTGGATGCGGCTGTCCTGCAGCCGCGCCATCAGCTCGATCTGCGGCTGGTAGCGGGCCACCACGGCCTGGAAGGCCTTGCGGTCGGCCGCTTCCAGGGTGCGCGCCACCGGCAGGTCCACCGACAGCGGATCGACCGGCCGCTTGTCGATGCGGAATTCGTAGTGCAGGTGCGGGCCGGTCGCCCAGCCGGTCGAGCCCACGTAGCCGATCAGCTGGCCCTGCTGGACGCGGTCGCCTTTTTTCAGGCCCTTGGCGAAGCGGCTCTGGTGGGCGTACAGCGTGGAGTACTTGCCGAAGTTCTTCAGGATGATGACGTTGCCGTAGCCGTTCTGCTGGCCGATGAATTCCACCGTGCCGTCGGCCGTGGCGTGGATCGGCGTGCCGGCGGGCGCGGCGTAGTCCACGCCCTTGTGGCCGATCCACTGCTTGTGGATCGGATGCATGCGCATGCCGAAGCCCGAGCTGATGCGGGTGAACTTGATCGCGGTGCGCAGGAAGGCGCCCTTCAGGCTGGCGCCGGAGAAATCGTAGTAGCCGCCGGGCTCCTGGCCGTTCTGGAACCAGACCGCGCTGTAGGTCTTGCCGTGGTTGATGAATTCCAGGGCGCGGATGTGGCCGGTGCCGACTTCCTCGCCGTCGTGCATGTAGGCGTCGTAGACGATGCGGAAGCGGTCGCCCTTGCGCAGGTCTTTCAGGAAGTCGATGCGGCTGCCCAGGATGTCCACCATTTCCATGGTGATGGCGTCGGGGACCTGGGCCTGGTCGGCGGCGCCGAACAGGGAGCTGGTGATCTCGCCTTCGGCGATGCGCGTCTCGCGCGCGGCGGCGATGGTGCGTTCCTGGGCGGAGAAGCCGCCGTCGGCGGCGGGACGCACTTCCAGCCAGGAGGATTCGATGCCGGACTTGCCGGTGGCGCCCGGCGTGTGGGTGTAGCGCAGCCAGACCATCCGGCCCTGGTCGTCCAGGGCGGCCTGCACCGTGCGGCCGGGGTAGAGCTTGTAGATGGAACGCGCGCGCTCGTCGTGTGTCAAAAAGGTGAGCAGACCGTCTTCGTTCACGCCCAGGCGGTTCAGCAGGTCGGCCACCGTGTCGCCGCGGCGGATGCGGGTGGCGGCGATGTAGGGCGCGGCGTCGTGGCCGGCCTGCGCGCCCAGGGGCGGCAGGTCGAGCGTCTGGCGCGCCTGGAAGACGGGTTCGGGAGGGGCGGAGGGCTGGACGACGGCCAGGGCGGCGGCGGTGAGGAACAGGCCGCCGGCGGCGAACAACAGACTGCGGGTGACGTGACGGCGGCGTTGCGGCTGGGAGGCCTCGGGCATCATGGGCGGGATCGGTGTGGTGGATTGGGCTGCGCCTGTCCTGGGCGAGAAGAGGGTTCTGCTAACATGAGATCCCCGCCGCCCGGACTGGCGTCGAATGTGTTGTACAGAAGCTGCGATGGCACGTTATGCTAGCGCATACCTGCTGTTTTTTCGAGCGGTTTTTCATTTTTTTCTGGTAAAAGCGTATATCATGTCGTCCCCCTCCGACCCCGTCGACCCCCGGATCGCCGAAGATCTGCGCGTGGCCCAGCGGGGTTGCGACGAATTGCTCGTCGTCTCCGAATTCGCCGCCAAGCTGGCGCGCAGCCGCGCCACCGGCATGCCCCTGCGCATCAAGCTCGGCCTGGACCCCACCGCGCCCGACATCCACCTGGGCCATACGGTGGTGCTGAACAAGATGCGCCAGCTGCAGGATCTCGGCCATACCGTGATCTTCCTGATCGGCGACTTCACCGCGCAGATCGGCGACCCCAGCGGCCGCAACGCCACCCGCCCGCCGCTCACGCCCGAGCAGATCCGCGAAAACGCCAAGACCTACTACGCCCAGGCCAGCCTGGTGCTGGACCCCGACCGCACCGAGATCCGCTACAACTCCGAATGGTGCGACCCGCTGGGCACGCGCGGCCTGATCCAGCTCGCCTCGCGCTACACCGTGGCCCGCATGATGGAGCGCGACGACTTCACCCGCCGCTTCAAGGGCGGCGTGCCGATCTCGGTGCACGAATTCCTCTACCCGCTGCTGCAGGGCTACGATTCCGTGGCCCTGAAGGCCGACCTCGAACTCGGCGGCACCGACCAGAAGTTCAACCTGCTGGTGGGCCGCGAGCTGCAGAAGGAATACGGCCAGGAGCCCCAGTGCGTCCTGACGATGCCGCTGCTGGAAGGCACCGACGGGGTCGAGAAGATGTCCAAGTCCAAGGGCAACTACATCGGCATCACCGAGGCGCCGGATTCCATGTTCGGCAAGCTGATGTCGATCTCCGACACCCTGATGTGGCGCTATTTCGAGCTGCTGTCCTTCCGCTCCCTGGAAGACATCGGCGCCCTGCAGGCGGAAGTCGCCGGCGGGCGCAATCCGCGCGACGCCAAGGTCCTGCTGGCCGGCGAGATCGTCGACCGCTTCCATGGCGCCGGGGCGGGCGCGCGCGCGCTGGAGCAGTTCAACGCCCGGTTCCGCGACGGCGCGATTCCCGACGACATGCCTGCGGTCACCGCCGGCGCCGCGCCGATGGGCATCCTCAAGGTCCTGCGCGAATCGGGGCTGGCGGCCTCGGCGTCCGAGGCCCAGCGCAACATCGAGCAGGGTGGCGTGCGCATCGACGGCGACCGCGTCGAGGACAAATCCCTGCTGCTGCCGGCGGGCACCTACGTCATGCAGGTCGGCAAGCGCAAGTTCGCCCGGGTCACCCTGACCTGAACCCGAAGCACCCACGGAGGACCCCATGAAACTGCACAGCGAATCCTTCCCCGATCAGGGGGTCATTCCCGAACGCAACGCCTTCGCGCGGATCGATCCGCAGACCCACGTCACCCTGGCCGGCAACCGCAATCCGCAGCTGAGCTGGACGGACGTGCCCGAGGGCACGCGGTCCTTCGCCATCCTGTGCGTCGATCCGGACGTGCCCACGCGCCCCGACGACGTCAACCAGGAAGGCCGCGAGGTCCCGGCCGACCTGCCGCGCACCGACTTCTTCCACTGGGTCCTGGTGGATGTTTCGCCCGACACGCGCGCCCTCGCCGAAGGCGACTACTCCAACGGCATCACGCCGCGCGGCAAGGCCGGCCCGCTGGCCCTGGACGGCACGCGCCAGGGGCTGAACGACTACACCGGCTGGTTCGCCTCCGACCGCGACATGAGCGGCGACTACTTCGGCTACGACGGCCCCTGCCCGCCCTGGAACGACGCGCGCGTCCACCGCTACGTCTTCACGGTCTACGCGCTGGACGTGGCCGAGCTGGGCGTGTCCGGCCGCTTCACCGGCGCGCAGGTCCTGGAAGCCATGCGCGGGCACATCCTGGCCCAGGCGTCCCTGACCGGCACCTATACCCTGAATCCCCGCCTGCACGCCCTGTAGGCTGTGGGCGCGCGGGGGTTCGCGCTAGAATGACCCGATTTTCCCGACTTCTCCGCCTTTCAGGACCACTACCCCATGTTTGACCGTTCCCGCACCCTCGATCAGGCCGACCCGGACATCTGGGCCGCCATCCAGCAGGAAAACGTCCGCCAGGAACAGCACATCGAGCTGATCGCCTCGGAAAACTACGCCAGCCCCGCCGTCATGCAGGCCCAGGGCACGCAGCTGACCAACAAGTACGCCGAAGGCTATCCCGGCAAGCGCTATTACGGCGGCTGCGAGTACGTGGACGTGGTCGAGCAGCTGGCGATCGACCGCCTGAAGGCGATCTTCGGCGCGGAAGCCGCCAACGTGCAGCCGAACTCCGGCTCCCAGGCCAACCAGGGCGTGTACATGGCCGTGCTCAAGCCGGGCGACACCGTGCTGGGCATGAGCCTGGCCGAAGGCGGCCACCTGACGCACGGCTCGCCGGTCAACGCTTCCGGCAAGCTGTACGACTTCCATTCCTACGGCCTGGACGCCAACGAGGTCCTGGACTACGACCAGCTGGAAGAACTCGCGCGCACCCTCAAGCCCAAGCTGATCGTCGGCGGCGCCTCGGCCTATTCGCTGCGCATCGACTTCGAGCGCATGGCGCGCATCGCCCACGACAACGGCGCCCTGTTCATGGTGGACATCGCCCACTACGCGGGCCTGGTGGCCGGCGGCGTCTACCCCAACCCGGTGCCGCACGCCGACTTCGTCACCTCGACCACGCACAAGTCCCTGCGCGGCCCGCGCGGCGGCGTGATCATGATGAAGGCCGAATTCGAGAAGATCGTCAATTCCGCCATCTTCCCCGGCATCCAGGGCGGTCCGCTGATGCACGTCATCGCCGCCAAGGCGGTGGCCTTCGGCGAGGCCCTGCGGCCCGAATTCAAGGCCTATGCCGCCCAGGTGGCCGCCAATGCCCGCGTGCTGGCCGACACCCTGGTCAAGCGCGGCCTGCGCATCGTGTCCGGCCGCACCGAAAGCCACGTGATGCTGGTGGACCTGCGCGCCAAGGGCATCACCGGCAAGGCCGCCGAGGCCGTCCTGGGCGAGGCCCACATCACGGTCAACAAGAACGCCATCCCGAACGACCCGGAAAAGCCCTTCGTCACCAGCGGCATCCGCCTGGGCACGCCGGCCATGACCACGCGCGGCTTCAAGGAAGCCGAGGCCGAGCTCACCGGCAACCTGATCGCCGACGTGCTCGACAATCCGAACGATGCCGACAACGTCGCCCGGGTGCGCGCGCAGGTCAACGAGCTGACCGCGCGCCTGCCGGTCTATCGCTAAACCAACCGGAACGGGCGCCCGCGGGCGCCCGCAGCGCAGATGAAGTGTCCGTTCTGCAGTTGTGCCGATACCCAGGTCGTGGATTCCCGGGTTTCCGAGGAAGGCGACACGATCCGCCGCCGCCGGCGCTGCACGGCCTGTGACCGCCGCTTCACCACCTACGAGCGGGTGGACCTGATGATGCCCGCCATCGTCAAGCGCAACGGCACCCGGGTGGATTTCGACCCGGCCAAGCTGCGCGGCAGCATGGCGCTGGCGCTGCGCAAGCGCCCCGTCAGCGCCTCGGCGGTGGACGCCGCCGCCGCGCGCATCCAGGAACGCCTCCTGACCAGCGGCCGGCGCGAGGTGCCCTCGGACTACATCGGCGAGCTGGTCATGTCGGAATTGCGCCAGCTCGATCCGGTGGCCTACGTGCGCTTCGCCTCGGTCTACCGCAGCTTCGAGGACATCCGCGAATTCGTCCAGGCCATCGACGAATTCCGCGGCGCGGACGATGTCGATGACAAGGCCTGACGCCCTTTCTCCCTCGCCGGGCCGCCCTCCGGCGGAAAGCGCTCCCCCGGCGGGCGGCGAACCGCAGGCGCCGCGCGGGGGGCCTGTCTTCTCCACCGAGGACCACCGCTGGATGCGGCGCGCCCTGCGGGTGGCCGAGCAGGCGCTGTTCGTCAGCAGCCCCAATCCCCGCGTCGGCTGCGTGCTGGTGCGCGACGGCCGCTGGCTGGCCGAGGGCAGCACCCAGCGGGCGGGCGGGCGCCACGCCGAGGCCCAGGCCCTGCACGAGGCCGCCCTCCAGGGCGTGGACGTGCGCGGCGCCACGGCCTACGTCACGCTGGAACCCTGCAGCCACACGGGCCGCACCCCGCCGTGCGCCGATGCGCTGGTCGCGGCCGGCGTCGCGCGGGTCGTGGTCGGCCTGCGGGACCCCAACCCCAAGGTGGCCGGCGGCGGCATCGAACGGCTGCGCGCCGCCGGCATCCAGGTGGACGTCGGCCTGTTCGCCGAGGACGTCCTGGCGCAGAACCCCGGCTTCTGCGCGCGCATGACGCGCGGCACGCCCTGGCTGTGGCTGAAGTCCGCCGCGTCCTTCGACGGGCGCATGGCCCTGCCCGACGGCCGCTCGCAGTGGATCACCGGGGACGTCGCCCGCGACGACGGGCACCGCTGGCGGGCGCGGGCCTGCATGGTGCTGACCGGCATCGGCACGATCCTGTCCGACGACCCCATGCTGGACGTGCGCGCCGTCGAGACGCCGCGCCAGCCGATCCGCGCGGTGCTGGACACGCAGTTCGTGCTGGGAGAGCAGGCCCGGATCGTCAACGGCGATCCGGTGTGGATCTTCACGGCGCGGCCCGATGCCGGCAAGGCCGCCCGCCTGGCGGCGCGCAATGTGCGCGTCATCGTGCTGCCCCCGGACGAGCGCGGCGCCCTGTCCCTGGCGGCGCTGATGCGCTGGCTGGGGGATCACGAGATCAACGAGGTCCACGTCGAGGCCGGCGCGCGGCTGCAGGGCGCGCTGGTCCAGGCCGGGCTGGTCGACGAATGGGTGGCCTACCTGGCGCCCAGCGTCCTGGGCGACGGCCAGGGCCTGGCGGCGCTGCCCACCCCCCTGGCGGGCCTGGACCAGGCCTACCGCTACGAGTTCCAGGACGTCCTGCAACTGGGCCGGGACATGCGGCTGCGGCTGCGCGACCCGGCGCACTGGGACGCGCTGGTCGAGGCCTGCGGTTTGAAAAAAGGATAGAGCCCCATGTTCACCGGAATCATCGCGGCCGTCGGCCGCATCACCGAAGTCCGTCCCCTGGGCGACGGCGAGGAAGCGGGCGTGCGCCTGTCCATCCAGGCCGGCGGCCTGCCGCTGGCGGCGACCCGCCTGGGCGACTCGATCGCCATCCAGGGGGCCTGCATGACGGTCGTCGCCCTGCACGAGGATGCCTTCGAGGTCGACGTCTCGCGCGAAAGCCTGGACCGCACCTGCGGCCTGGACCGCCCCGGCGAGGTCAACCTGGAGCACGCCCTGCGGCTGGGCGACAGCCTGGACGGGCACCTGGTGTCCGGCCACGTCGACGGCGTGGGCCGCGTGACCTGCTTCGACGCCGTGGCGGAATCGACCGAACTGCGCATCATCGTCCCGGCCCACCTGTCGAAATACCTGGCCTACAAGGGCTCGGTCACGGTCAACGGCGTGAGCCTGACGGTCAATCGCGTGGACGACCAGGAAGAGGGCACGGAGATCTCCATCAACCTGATCCCGCACACCGTCCAGGTCACGACCCTGCGCAACCTGGAAGTCGGCTCCCCGGTCAACCTGGAGATCGACCTGATCGCCCGCTACGTCGAGCGCATGGTGGGCGGCATGGGGATGGCCGCACCCGCGGGGCTGGGCGCCGCCTGAGTCCCAGGGCGGATTCGGCATTTCTCTGTTAGAATAGCGGACTTCGTCTGCCGCAATGGCGCGCGGGCGTGCAGGACAGGTGGCCGAGTGGTTGAAGGCGCACGCCTGGAAAGCGTGTATACGTGAATAGCGTATCGGGGGTTCGAATCCCCCCTTGTCCGCCAGGAATTCGTCTGCAACAGCAGACAGCAGTATGGAAAGCCCGCATGTTTCCTCGCATCGCGGGCTTTTTTGCGTCTGCTGGCGTATGTCGCCGGGGATGAGCGGGCCTTCAGCCTTGCCGCCAGCGTTCTCGTCCGCCGCGTCTTCGCGTGGCGTGTGACCGTACGGTCCGCACGGACCTGGCACGGACCTGGCACGGACCTGGCATGACCTTGGCATGACCTTGGCATGAGGACCTTGGCATGAGGACCTTGGCATGATCGCCTTGGCCGCCGATCCTGCGCTACTATCGAACCTTCTCGTCGCCCGCAGGAGACGTCGCCATGACAAGCAATTCCGTCGGCTGGTTTGAGATCTACGTGCAGGACATGGACAGGGCCAGGCAGTTCTATGAGGCCGTCTTTTCCGTCCGGCTGGAGCGGCTGGACAGTCCCGACATCGAGATGTGGGGGTTTCCGATGCGGCCCGGGCAGCCGGGCGCTCCGGGGGCCCTGGTCAGGATGGAGGGATTTTCGCCCGGGGGCAACGGCACGATCGTCTACTTTTCCTGCGAGGACTGCTCGATCGAGGCGGCGCGTGCCGGCGCCGGCGGCGGGAAGGTCTTCAAGGACAAGTTTTCCATCGGCCAGCACGGATTCATCGCCCTGGTGGGGGACACCGAGGGCAACATGATCGGCCTGCACTCGCTGCGCTGAGCATGCGGCGCCGGCGGCCCTGGCGATCCCTCTCCGTCCGTCCATTCGTGCGTCCATGCATCCGTCCCGTGCGCCCGTGCATCCGCCCCGTATGTCCTCGCATCCGTCCCGTGCGTCCACACATCCGCCCCGTGCGGCCGCGTATCCGTCCCATTCCTCCGTGCATCCGTCCGGCGCCCCGCTGCGCGGCGGGGCGCGGTTTCCGTCCCGCCTCATGATCACGTTCCAGCAAGCCCCGGCGCCGCTCTTGCGCCCCTTCGTCGACCGCCTGTGGGGCTGGGAGACGGCGCCTGGCGAGTCCATCGGCCTGCCGGCCCTGCTGCCGGGCACCGGCGCGGAACTGTACTTCCACTACGGCACGCCCTTTCGCCTGCGCGGGGCGGACGGCCCGGTGGCGCCCCTGGCGGCGGGCCATCTGCTCTGTCTGCGCCGCGCCGTCGCGGACCTGGCGCCGCAGCCGGGCGTCGGCTTCGTCGCGGTCCGCTTCAGGGCCGGCGCGGTGGGCCGGTTCGTGCCGATGGCGGAGTCCGCGCTGCGGGACGAGGCGCCTTCGTTCGATGAGGTGTGGGGGCCCGAGGGCCGGCGCCTGCAGGAGCGGCTGTCGGAGGCGGCGGACTGGAATGCGCGGGCGGCGCTGCTGCAGCGCTTCCTGCTCGCCCGCGTGCGCGCCCGGGCCGCCGACCCGTGGGTCGAGGCGGGCATGGCCCTGGCGTACCGGGAAGGCGGGCGGCTGCGCGTGGAAGGCCTCGCGGACAGGCTGGGGCTGGGGCGCCGGCAGCTGGAACGGCGCTGGCGGGCGCAGACGGGCCAGTCGCCGGCGGAGTTCGCCCGCCTGGCGAGATTCCAGCGCACGGTGCGCCGCCTGATGCTGGACCGCCGGGCGCGCGTCGTCGACGCGGCGCTGGAGGGCGGGTACTGGGACCAGGCGCATTTCGTGCGGGATTTCGCGGGCCGGGTCGGCATGCCGCCGGGCGCCTGGCTGGCGGCGGCGCGCGCGAGGACGCATTTCTACAATACCCGCCTGGAAGCGGCTGGCATGCTGTGCGCTCCATCCCCTTGAGACGAAGGAAGCATGCCATGTACATTCTGATGGTGGAATTGCGCGCCCGCCCGGAGCGCCTGGACGAACTGGAGCCGGTGCTGCGCGCGCTGGCCGAGACGGCGCGGACCGAGCCCGGGATCGTCTGCTATGCCGTGCAGCGCCGCGAGGACAGTCCCGACGTGTTCCTGCTGTGCGAATGGTACCGGGACGAGGCCGCCTGGGAAACGCACATGGCGCTCGCCCCGGTGCGCGAGGCGCTGGGGCGTTTCGATGCGCTGCTGGCCGCGCCGCCCGCGGTCACGCGCTGCGCCCCCGTGGCGCTGGCGTGCCGGCCGGCCTGACACGCGGCCTGGCCGCCGGGCTTCAGTCCATGCCCGGCACGGTGTTGGAAAAGCCGCAGTCCACGTGCAGGATTTCGCCGGTGATGCCGCTCGCCAGGTCCGAGAGCAGGAAGGCGGCGGCGTTGCCGACGTCCTCGATGGTGACGTTGCGGCCCAGGGGCGACTGGGATTCCACGTATTTCAGCATGTTGGAGAAGTCGCGGATGCCGCTGGCCGCCAGGGTCTTGATCGGCCCGGCGGAGATGCCGTTGGCGCGCAGGCCCTTTCTGCCCAGGGATCGGGCCAGATAGCGCACGCTGGCTTCCAGGGACGCCTTGGCCAGGCCCATCATGTTGTAGTTGGGAATGGCCTTTTCCGCGCCCAGGTAGGTCAGGGTCAGGACCGAGCCGTTGCGGCCTTCCAGCAGCGGCAGGGCGGCCTTGGCCAGCGCGGGGAAGCTGTAGGCGGAGATGTCGTGGGCGATGCGGAAGTTCTCGCGCGTCATGCCGTCCAGGAAATCGCCTTCCAGGGCCTCGCGCGGGGCGAAACCGATGGAGTGCACCAGGCCGTCCAGGCCGTCCCAGTGCTCGCGCAGGGCGGCGAAGGTGGCTTCGATCTGGGCGTCGTCGGCGACGTCGCAGGGAATGACGATGCTGCTGCCGAGTTCTTCGGCAAAGCCGCGCACACGGCCCTCGAAGCGTTCGCCGACGTAGGTGAAGGCCAGCTCGGCGCCCTGGGCGCGGCAGGCATGCGCGATGCCGTAGGCGATGGATCGGTTCGAGAGTACGCCGGTGATCAGGATGCGTTTGCCGTTCAGAAAGCCCATGGTGTGTTCCAGTCTGAAAAGTTCGATTTAAAGCGAAGGTCTCTCCACCGCGCGGCTTGCAAGCCGCTTGGATTCGTCAGGCATGGCATAGTCCGCAGGGGACTATGCCATGTCCTGTCTCATCCTTGCACTGCCGTGCCGGGTACGCGCAGGCGCTGGCCGGTGGACAGCGAGGAGCCCTTCAGGTTGTTGAGTTTGCGCAGGGCGTCCACCGAGGTGTTGTAGCGCCGCGCCAGTGAATACAGAGTGTCGCCCGGGCGGATCGTGTGGGTGCGGACGACGGGCTTGGGCCGCAGGTCCGGGGCGTGCAGCCGGGCGGAAGCCTGGGTCGGAAGATTGACGCGCCTGACGTTCCGGGTGGACGGGGCGGCCGGCTCGGCGGCGGAGGCCTGGTAGGACACCAGCCTGAGGCCGCCGCTTGCCGGGGCTTCCTGGGCGGGGATCAGCACGGCGGCGGTTGCGACGGTCTGCTTCGATCCCAGCTTGTTGGCCTGGCGCAGCTGATCCAGAGTGATTCCGTGGGCCTTGGCGATGCTGGCCAGGGACTGGCCCTTTTTCGGATGGTAGATCTGCCAGGACGACAGGCGGCCCGTATAGGATTCCAGGTTTTCGTTGAAGACGCCGACCTTGTCCAGCGGCAGGTGCAGCGCCGGGTTGTGCGCGGCCAGGATGACGGGCCGATTGTACGAGGGGTTCAGCGCCTGGAAGTCCTCCAGCGGCATTTCCGCCAGGGCGGCGGCCACGGCGATGTCCATGTCGCGCGACTTGTGCACCGTGGTGAAGTACGGCGTGTTGCTGACGCCGGGCAGGGTGATGCCGAATTTTTCCGGCCGGGCGATGATGTTCTTGATGGCCTGGAGCTTGGGCACGTAGTTGCGCGTTTCCTCGGGCATGTCCAGGTCGGTGTAGCCGGTCGGCCTGCCGGCGTCGGCAGCCTTGTCCATGGCGCGCTTCACGGCACCCTCGCCCCAGTTGTACGAGGCCAGCGCCAGGTACCAGTCGCCCTGGAAGTCGTACAGGTAGCTGAGATAGTCCAGCGCCGCCTGGGTGGAGGCCACCGGATCGCGCCGCTGGTCGCGCCACCAGTCCTGTTCCAGCTTGTAGTGCAGCCCGGTGCTGGGGATGAACTGCCACAGGCCGGAGGCCTGCGAGCGCGACAGGGCGTTGGGGTTGTAGGCCGATTCGACG
The DNA here is from genome assembly GCF_000612685.1 of Castellaniella defragrans 65Phen. Classification (NCBI taxonomy): domain Bacteria; kingdom Pseudomonadati; phylum Pseudomonadota; class Betaproteobacteria; order Burkholderiales; family Alcaligenaceae; genus Castellaniella; species Castellaniella defragrans. The sequence goes on along the minus strand of NZ_HG916765.1, from coordinate 3,792,972 downwards.
AAGGGCAGCAGGGCCAGTTCCGTGGGCAGGCCGCGCCGGTTGAGCTCGTCGACGATGTAGTACAGGTACTTGCCGGCCCGCTGGCTCATGAGCAGCACCGATTGCGGGTGCGAGGCGTAGTAGTCCGTCCAGTAGTCGACCCGTTCGTTGCGCAGGTTGGGGATGGCGAAGCCGCGGCGGATGCGGTCCCACATGTCGCGGGGCGGGTGGGTCAGGTCGACCGTGCGCGAGGTGTCTTCCGCCACATAGGCCTGGCGCTGATCGGCCGGCGGGTGGCGGGTGGCACAGCCGGCCAGCACCACCAGCATCAGCGGCAGGAGGAGTCGCAGGATTTTCATGGGTGGATCATCGGGGGGATTCGAGCGCGAAGTTGCCCGATTTTACCCAGGTAATCACATGTTTGTGCAGAAGACTTCGGAAATCGCCCGAATCGCCGTCCCGCGCGAGGGGGCCGGCCGCGCCATGGGGCACGGGCCGCGGCGGCGGGCCGGCGGCACGCTAGCGGAAGTCGTTTTTCCATTCCCGCAGGCTGGCGAAGACCGCCTGGGGCGTGTCCAGGGACGCCTGCGCGTGCCGGGCGGCGGCCTCGCGGACGTCGGCCCGGCCGGTGCGCAGGAAAGGATTGGTTGCCAGTTCCAGGCCGAGGGTCGAGGGTACGGTGGGCAGGTCGTCGGCCCGCAGCCGGGCGACGTCCTGCGCGCGCTGCCGCAGGGCGGCGTTGCCGGGTTCGACCGCCAGGGCCCAGCGGATGTTGGACGCCGTGTATTCGTGCGCACAGCACACCAGGGTGTCCGGCGGCAGCCCGGCGAGCTTGTCCAGGGACGCCAGCATCTGCGCGGGGGTGCCCTCGAACAGGCGCCCGCAGCCGGCGGCGAACAGCGTGTCGCCGCAGAAGACCGCCGGCCGGCCCGGATCCAGCAGGCCGGCGTAGGCGATGTGGCCGGCCGTGTGGCCGGGCACGTCCAGCACCTGGAACCGCAGCCCCATGCCGGGCAGGTCCACGGTGTCGCCTTCGGCCAGGGGCACGTCGCAGACCGGGATGTTTTCGTGGCGCGGCCCGTAGACGCGCGCCCCGGTTCGCTGTTGTAATGCACGCACCCCGCCGACGTGGTCGCCGTGATGGTGCGTGATCAGGATGGCTTCCAGGATCGGCCCGTCGCGCAGCAGGGCCTCGACGGGGCCGGGTTCACCCGGATCCACGACGAGTGCGCGGCCGTTTTTCTGTACCATCCAGATGTAGTTGTCCGACAGGGCCGGGATGGGCGTCAGGACGGCCGGCTCGGCCGGGATGTGGGCGGACGGATTCATGGCGAGGGAGTCAGTGTGGCACCGCAGCGCGAAATGCCGATCGAATTGGCCGAATGGCTGGAAACCCCGGCGGGGCGGTACGTGCGCGCCTGGGAACAGCGCCAGGTCGATGCCATGGTCAGCAATGCGTTCGGCTATCATGCCATACAAATCGGGCTGCCGCACTGGAACCTGCTGCAGGCCAACCGCATCCCCTACAAGGCCTGGGCGCACAGCCCCAGCGCGCCTTTCGGCACGCGGGCCGGCCGCCTGGTCTGCGAACCGGAGCAGCTGCCCTTCGACACGCAGAGCATCGATCTGGTGGTCATGCCGCACACCCTGGAATGGTGCGCGGATCCCCATCAGGTCCTGCGCGAGGTCGAGCGGATCCTGATGCCCGAGGGCCGCGTGGTGCTCACCGGCTTCAATCCCTACAGCCTGTGGGGCCTGCGCGAATCCCTGCCGGGCCTGGAACTGCGCCTGCCGGTGTCGGTGCCGTCCCAGGTGTCGCCGGCGCGCCTGAAGGACTGGTTCAGGCTGCTCTCCTTCGAGCTGGACCGGGGCCGCTTCGGCTGCTATGCGCCCCTGTGCGCGACCCAGACCTGGCTGCGCCGCTGGCGCTTCATGGAACACGCGGGCGACCGCTGGTGGCCCGCCGGCGGCGCCGTCTACGCGATCGCGGCAGTCAAGCGGGTGTCGGGCATGCGCCTGGTCGGGCCGGCGTGGCGCCAGCCGCGCCGCCGCCGCGTGCGCCGGGGCGCGGTGGCGCCCGTCGCCAATCGAATCAACGAGGATATGCATGGCTGAATGCGTGGCCGAACCGCGGCCCGAACTGAAACAGACCCCCGCGCCCCGGGTGGACGCCTGGACGGACGGCGCCTGCAAGGGCAATCCCGGCCCGGGAGGCTGGGGCGTATTGCTGCGCCAGGGGCCGCACGAGAAGTCGTTGCACGGCGGCGAGCCGGCCACGACCAACAACCGCATGGAACTGATGGCCGTGATCCAGGCGCTGCGGGCGCTCAAGCGGCGCTGCGTGGTGACGGTGCACACCGATTCCTCCTACGTCCAGAAGGGCATGACCGAATGGCTGCCCAACTGGAAGCGGCGCGACTGGCGCACGGCCGACAAAAAGCCGGTGAAGAACGCCGACCTGTGGCGGACCCTGGACGAGCTGGCCGCGCAGCATGAATTACACTGGCGGTGGGTCCGGGGCCATGCCGGCGATCCGGGCAACGAGCGGGCGGACGCCCTGGCCAACCTCGGCGTCGAGGACCCGCAGGGCACCCGCGCCTCCTGAATTTTTGCCATACGGCCGGCCGCGCCGGCCGGCAAGGAACTCCATGCGTCAGATCATCCTGGATACCGAAACCACGGGCCTGGAGCCCGAGCAGGGCCACCGCGTGGTGGAACTGGCCTGCGTCGAGATCCTCAACCGCCGGGTCACCGACCGCCACCTGCACCTGTACCTGAACCCGGACCGCGACAGCGACCCCGAGGCGCTGCAGGTCCACGGCCTGACCACCGAATTCCTGTCCGGCCACCCGCGCTTTCCGGAAGTCGCCCAGCAACTGGTGGATTTCGTGCGCGACGCCGAGGTCATCATCCACAACGCGGCCTTCGACGTGAAGTTCCTCAACGCCGAACTGCGCCGCGCCAGTCTTCCGCCATTCACCGAGCTGTGCGCCAAGATCACCGATTCGCTGATGGTGGCGCGCGAAATGTTCCCCGGCAAGCGCAACAACCTGGATGCGCTGTGCGAGCGGTTCGGCATTTCCAACGCGCATCGCACGCTGCACGGCGCCTTGCTGGACTCGGAACTGCTGGGCGAGGTGTGGCTGGCCATGACGCGCGGCCAGGACTCGCTGCTGGACGAGGCGCCCGACGATGCGGCGGGCGGGGCCGGCGCCGGCGCGGCCGGGGCCCTGGGCCGCTTCGATGTGTCCCGCCTGCCGGTCATCCAGGTCGATGCCCAGGCCCTGCAGGCCCACGAGGCCTACCTGGACGGCCTCGACAAGGCCGCGGGCAAGCCCTGCCTGTGGCGCCAGCTCGAAATCCCCGTCGAGGCGGACGGCGTGGCGGGCTGAGGCGGGCGGGGACGGCGCCCGTCAGCGGCGCTGTCCGAGGCGGCGTGCCGAAGTACCGAAGCGTCGAGGTGTTGAAGCGGCGCTGTCAACGCTAAATAGAAGCGACCGGTGTTGAAGCGGTGCCCGGCGCACCGCCCGAAAACATGTATAATGGCGGTCTTTCCAGTCGGCTGCCCCGCATCGCATGCGGATCCTGCGCAGCCCGATTGGGCGGTTAGCTCAGTGGTAGAGCACTGCCTTCACACGGCAGGGGTCACTGGTTCGAACCCAGTACCGCCCACCATAATCACTGCAACGATTGCCAAGCTGTGCCAAGAAAACCGCCTAACTCATTGAGTCGGCGGTTTTTTCTTGCCAAGCCTTGCCAAGGGGTTCCAGGTGCAGCCTAGACGCGATGGGGGTATGACTTCCCTGGATGGGGTATGGTTGTTCCTTTGCGGATTCTGTGCTGCGCTTGTCCAGGTCCTCCACGACGCTCAAGCGCGTCATGGGCATGCTGTCCACGCACGTGGGCGAAATACGCCTGGAAGGACGGCAGATCAGCGGCCTGCCCTCCTGTGAGGTGGCGCGGCGGGGCCTGGAGCTGGTGCCTGGGGGGCGCCCGATCTTCCCCATGCCGACGGCCGAGGAAAACCTGCTCGCCACCGCGGCGAACCGTCATCAGTCGGCGCGGCCCTGCGGCCTGGCGCAGCGTCATTGCATCATCGGGAAGGGCCGGGTCGTCCGGTCCGGCGACAGCGCGGCGCTGCGGCGCGACGGCGAGGTCGTGGAACACTATCTGGGAGTCTGAAGTGGAACAGCATCTGCAGGAAGCGGCAGCGGGCGACGAGGCGCCGGCGGGCGTCCAGGAGCGGCGGCGCCGCGTGGCGGTCGTCGGCGCGGGCGTGATCGGGGCCGGCTGGGCGGCCTTCTTTGCCTGCAAGGGGCTGGACGTCCACGTGGTGGATGCCCACCCCGGCGCCCGGGCCCGGCTGGACGATGCGCTGCAGCGCGCGCGGCGGACGCTGCAGGCGCTCGGCGGGCTGGCCGCCGAGGTGCGCGAGCCCGTCCTGGGCGACGACCTGGGCCAGGCCGTGTCGGGGGCGGACCACATCCAGGAGGTCCTGCCCGAGCAGCTGGAACTGAAGCAGCGGGTCTATGCGCAGATCGAGGCGTCGGCGCCCGATCGCTGCGTGATCGCATCCAGTTCGTCGGGCATCATGCCCAGCGCCCTGCAGGCGGGCATGCGCCATCCCGAACGCCTGGTGATCGCCCATCCCTGCAATCCGCCCTATCTGATGCCGCTGGTGGAAATCTGCGGCGGCCGGGAAACGGCCGGCTGGGCGGTGGAAGAGGCCGAGGCCTTCTACCGCGGGCTGGGCAAGCGGACGGTGCGGCTGAACCGCGAGATCACCGGGCATCTCGTCAACCGCCTGCAGGCGGCGCTGTGGCGCGAGGCCGTCTACCTAGCGGTCAATGGCTATGCCAGCGTCGCCGACGTGGATCGCGCCGTGACCGAAGGCCTGGGCGCGCGCTGGGCCGTCTGCGGCCCGCACGAGATCTTCGACCTGTCCGGCGGCGAACTGGGCATGGCGGGCTTCCTGGACAAGCTGGGCGATGCGGTGGAAGCGTGGTGGGCGAGCCTCGGGCAGCCCAGGCTGGATGCGGCCACCCGCCAGGCCCTGATCGACGGCATGGCGCAGGCGGCCGCGGGGCGCGGCTACCCGCAGCGGGCGCAGGCGCGCGACGAAGGCGTCATGGCGCAGTTGCTGGCGCGGCCGAACTGACCTCGAAGAAGTCCGCGGGCAGGGTCTTGATGCCGTCCAGGGTCCGCAGGATGTGTTCCGGCAGGCTGGCCGGACCGGCCAAGCCAGCCAAGCCAGGCAGTCCGGCGCGGGCCAGACCGGCGCGGGCGCCCCGGGCCGCAGCTCCCCCGGCCGCCGGCGATTACAGCGGATAGTGTTCGCTTTCGCCGACGATCACCGAGCCGTCGGCGCGCGCGGCGGCCAGTTCGGCCAGCACCTGGGCGCGGGTCTTGGACGCGCCAGCGGTCTGGGCCTGCGGGTAGGCGGCCTGCTCGCCGGGCTCGACCTGGCCTTGCGCCTGGGCCAGGCGCAGCGCATTGACCACTTCGGCGCGGCTCAGGGTGCTGGGCGTGCTTTCGACCGGGTAGCCGGGATGCTCGCCGAAGGTGACGAGGCCCTGGGCCTGGGCGGTGTGCAGCTGCTCCACGACCTGGGCGCGGCTCAGGTCGGCGGCCTGGGCCAGGCCGGCGGTGGCGAGGCCGAGCGTGAGGGCGGCGAGGGTGGCGGTGGCTTTCATGATGGTTTCCTTCAATCAAAGTGGGTAAATGGGGCAGGGCGCTGCGGGCTTTCCGTTTTGCGCGACATGTCCTGCCTCGGTGAAACGTATTCTGCGCCGCGGCTGCCTCTCGATAAATGGCCTGGATGCGAATTCAGTTTTCCATTGATGAAAGCAATGAGGCCGGGAATGCGGGACAATGCCGCCATGCCGGGGCCGCCGGGTCCCGCCCTGGAAAGAAGCCATGTCTCCTTCGTTGAACGATATCGAGCTGTTCGTCGAGGTGGCGCGCGGCAGCAGCTTCACTCGCGCGGGCGAGGCGCTGGACATGCCGGCCTCCACGATCTCGCGGCGGATCGCCGCGCTGGAAAAATCCATCGGCGTGCGGCTGCTGAACCGCTCCACCCGCAAGGTGAGCCTGACCGAGGCGGGCGCGGCGTATTTCGCCCGCTGCCAGCACATCGTGGAGGAAGCGCGCATCGCCCACGAAATGCTGGTGGACGGGGCCTGCAATCCGCGCGGGCGCCTGAAGGTCTCGATGCCGTCCACGCTGGCCATGTCCCTGCTGTCGGACGCCCTGCGCGAATTCTCGCTGCGCTACCCCGAGATCGAATGCGAATACGACCTCAGCGTCCGCCCGATCGACCTGCGCTCGGACCCCTACGACGTGGTGATCCGGGTGGGGCAGCCGCCCGATTCCGGGGTCGTGTCGCGGCGCCTGGGCACCCTCGTCCTGGGTCTGTACGCGTCCCGGGAGTACCTCGACGCGCACGGCGTGCCCGCCAGCCCGGCGGACCTGGCGCGCCACGAATGCCTGCGCTCCAGCACCGAGCGCGGGGATTCCGTCTGGACGCTGTTCGCCGAGGACGGGCGCGAGCAGCAGGTCCGGGTGCGGGGGCGGATCGCGCTGAACCAGGTGCTGATGCTGCGCCGCATGGGGGAATCGGGCATGGGCATCGTGCCCCTGTCCATCCAGGACATGAAGGGCGGCGGCCTGGTCCGGGTGCTGCCCGACTGGTCCTTCGCGCCCATGCCCATGGCGGCCCTGTTTCCGTCCCGCATGATGCCGGCCCGCGCGCGGGTGTTCATCGATTTCGTCAAGGAACGGCTCGCCGGGGTGGACATCCTGGCGGGCGGCGCGCGGCCGGCGCATCCCTAGCCGGCGCAGGCGCGGGTCCGTCCGCACGGCGTCCCGCGCGTCCCTCCCCGCGCCCTCGTCGGGCTTCCCCCGCGTGCCCCCGCGCCGGGCGGTGCGTGCACGGCGGGACATCTTTCGGTGCACGGCGGGACAATCGCCGGCCGGCGGGCGCGGGTATGCTTTGGTTGTAAATCAATTCCAGGAAGAGGTAGACATGACCGCGACGGATACGCGCCCCGAGCAGGCCGCCATTCGTGAGCACATGATCATCGACGGCAAGCCGTGCACCCAGGGGGAAGGCCGGCTGCCCGTTCATGATCCGGCCACGGGCGACGTCATTGCCCATCAGGTCGAGGCCGGCCCGGCCCAGGTGGATCAGGCGGTGCAGGCAGCGCGCCGCGCCTTCGAGTCCTCCGCCTGGCGCACCATGCCGCCGGCGGGCCGCGAGCGCCTGCTGCTCGCCCTGGCCGACCGCCTCGAAGCCGAAGGCGAGGCCCTGGCCCGGCTCGAGACGCTCAACAACGGCAAGCTGCTGGGCCTGTCCCAGATGCTCGAAGTCGGCGCCAGCGCCCAGTGGCTGCGCTACATGGCGGGCTGGGCCACCAAGATCACCGGCGAAAGCCTGAACCTGTCGATCCCCTTTCCGCCCGGCATCCATTACCACGCGCATACCCGGGCGGAGCCCGTGGGCGTGGTCGCCGCCGTCGTGCCCTGGAATTTTCCGCTGCTGATGGCCGTCTGGAAGATCGCGCCGGCCGTGGCGGCGGGCTGCACGGTCGTGCTCAAGCCGGCGGAGGAAACCCCGCTGACGGCCATCCGCCTGGCGGAGCTCGCATTGGAAGTCGGGTTCCCGCCCGGCGTGGTCAACGTGATCACGGGCCGGGGCGAGACCACCGGCGCGGCGCTGGTCGCCCATCCGGACATCGACAAGATCACCTTCACCGGCTCCACCGAGGTCGGCAAGCTCATCGGCCGCGTTGCGATGGACGGCATGAAGCGCGTCTCGCTCGAACTGGGCGGCAAGTCGCCGGTCCTCATCATGGACGACTGCCCCATCGACCAGGCCATCCAGGGCGCGGCCGGCGCCATCTTCTTCAACCAGGGCCAGGTCTGCACGGCCGGCTCGCGGCTGTTTATCCAGGACAGCCTCTACGACCGGGTGCTGGAAGGCCTGGCGGCGGTGGCCGACGGCCTCAGGATCGGCTCCGGCTTCGATCCGGACACGCAGATCGGCCCCATGGTGTCCGCGCGCCATCGCCAGCGGGTGTCCGACTTCATCGCGGCCGGCCAGGCCTCGGGCGCGCGCCTGGTGGCGGGCGGGCGGGATTGGGACGGCCCGGGCTATTTCGTGCGTCCGGCGGTGTTCGACGGCGCGGCGCCCGACGCCTCCATCGTGCGCGAGGAAATCTTCGGCCCGGTCGTCGTGGCCGCGCGGTTCCGCGACGAGGACCAGGCCGTGGCCCTGGCCAACGACACGCGCTTCGGCCTGGGCGCCAGCATCTGGAGCAACGACCTCGGACGCGTGCACCGCCTGGTGCCGCGCATCCAGGCCGGCACGGTCTGGGTCAACACCCACAACATGCTCGATCCGAGCATGCCGTTCGGCGGCTACAAGCAGTCCGGGATCGGACGCGAGCATGGCCGCGCCGTGATCGACAACTACATCGAGACCAAGTCGGTCTGCATCGCCTACCCGGGGGCGGCCTGAGGCCCGGTTTCGGGCCGGCTCCGGATTTCATTCCAGAAATTCCAGAAACTCCAGAAATTCGAGCAGTAATCGAGCAATATTCGAGCCATTCAAGCAGTTCCATGATCTAGCGTTTTTTTCATTCCAGCAGAGCCGGCTCCGAAGCCGGCCATGAGGAGACTTAGCATGACGATGATGCGCACCATGCGCCGGTTCGCGCTGGCCGCGGCCCTGGCGGCGGCGGGCACGGCCCACGCCGGAGACCCCAGCGCGCGGGACTGGATTCCGGCGCCCCCGGGCACCAGCGTGTTCGCCACCTACCTGCTCGGCCTGAGTTCCCACGGCTTCTACGACCGCGGCGAACGGGTTCCCGACGGGCCCACCGTGGACGTGCAGGGCCTGGTCTTGCGGCCCATGTATTTCAGCGAGATCCTGGGCAAGACCGTCCAGTACGAGCTGATCCTGCCCGCCCTGCGCACCACCATCGGCGTCAGCGGCATGCCCGACGACCGCGTCACGGGCGTGGGCGACGCCCAGCTGGGCGCGGCGGTCTGGTTCGTCAACAACGAGCAGACCAAGACCTGGTTCGCCTGGGAGCCGTTCATCACGGTGCCCACGGGCCTGTACCGCGGCGGCCAGGCCGACGCCTCGCCGGGCAAGCACCGCTGGACCACCCTCCAGGACTTCGCCTTCGTCCAGGGGATCGGGGAATCGACCTTCCTCGAAGCCGTGGCCGAATTCGAGTTCTTCGGCGACAACGACAACTACTACGGCAGCACCCTGAAGAAGTCGCCGGCCATCCGCCTCATGGCGCTGGCATCGACCAACATCACCGAAAGCACCTACGTCGGCATGCGCTACCGCTACGAGACCGGCGGCCGCGAAAAGGTCGATGGCGTCGAGATGGTCTCGCGCGCCAACAACCACCAGCTCGCCTTCGAGGTGACCCACCAGATCAACGACGCCAACCAGGTGCAGCTGCAGTACATCCACGACCTGAAGGTCGAGAACGGTCCGCGCATGCGCGGCGTGCAGCTGCGCTACGTCTACGCCTTCTAGGCCGAACCCAGGAGACTCATGCCATGAAAAAAACACCCTTCAGGATCCCGACCGGGGCCGGCCTGCTGTCGGCGGCCCTGCTGCTGGGGTCCGCCGTGGGCGTCCAGGCCGCCCCGCCCCTGCCGGTCGAGCAGCTGACCGGCGGCCATTCCGTCAAGGTGGACCCGGCCGAGCGCATCTACGTGATGGACGCCGTGTTCTTCCACCTGACCGACAGCCGCCTCAACATGTACGACCGCGGCACCGGGAAATTCCTGGGCATGATCCCGACCTCGTTCAACGGCCATGCCCAGCTGTCCAAGGACGGCAAGCAGGTCTACGTCACCACCACCTACTTCGAGCGCGTCACCCGCGGCGAACGCACCGACGTGGTCGAGGTCTGGGACAATGACAAGCTCAGCTTCGTGCGCGAGATCAAGATCCCGCCCAAGCGGGCCGGTTCGCTGAACTACGACGGCATGTTCCGCCAGACCGGCGACGGCCGCTTCGTCCTGGTGCAGAACGCCACGCCGGCGGCCTCGGTGAGCGTGGTGGACATGAAGAAGGGCGCCTTCGTCGACGAGATCACCGCCACGGCCGGCTGCTGGAGCATCATTCCCGTGCCCGGCACGCCGCGCAGCTTCTCCACGATCTGCGGCGACGGCGCCCTGCTGACCATCACGCTGGGAGACGACGGCAAGGTGGCGTCGCAGAAGCGCAGCGAGCCCATGTTCCCCGTCAAGGACGACCCCATCTTCATCACGCCGGGCCGCCTGTCGGACGGGCTGGTGTTCGTGTCCTTCTACGGCAACGTCTACACGGCCCGGCCGCAGAAGGATGGTTCCATGAAGTTCGAGCCGCTCTGGTCGCTGCTCGACGAAGCGGACCGGGCCAAGCACTGGGTGCCGGGCGGCTACAACCTGCTGGCGGTCGAGCCGCGCAGCGAGCGCCTGTACGTCTTCATGCATCCCGACGGCGTCGAGGGCTCGCACAAGAATCCCGCCGCCGAGATCTGGGTCTACGACCTGAAGACCCGCAAGCGCGTGGCCCGCGTGCCGGGCAAGGACGCGCTGTCCATGTCCGTCATCCCGGGCAAGAAGCCCCAGCTGCTGACCCTGGACGGCGGGAACGTCAACATCTACGACATCTCCGCGCCCGAGCCCAAGCTCCTGCGCACCATCACGGCCGCGGGCGAGACCGCCCTGCAGGTGATGGGCTATGCGGGAGGCGGCAATGGGTGATCCCGTCATCGCGTATGCCGCACTGGCCGTGCTGGCCGCGCTCTTCTGGCTGGGCGCCCTGCACAAGCTGCGCAACTTCGCCGGCTTCGAGGCCGCCGTGGCCGGCTACCGCCTGATGCCCGCCGTACTGCAGCGGCCCTTCGCCCTGGCGTTCATCGCCGCCGAAGTGCTCGCCGGGGGGCTCCTGCTGCTGCCCGCCGCGCGCACCGCGGGGATCCTGACGGCCCTGGCCGTGCTCGCCGCGGCCTCGCTGGGCGTGGCCGTGAACCTGCTGCGCGGGCGCACCGACATCGACTGCGGCTGCGGCGGCCTGTCGCAGGCGCCGACCAGCCTGTCCTGGTGGGTCGTGCTGCGCAACGGCCTGCTGGCGGTCCTGGCCCTGCTCGCGTGGCCCCAGGCCGGCGGTCCTTCGCCGCGCGACCTGGTGTGGCTGGACGGCATCACCTTCTTCGGCATGTCGCTGGCCCTGATCGGCCTCTATCTCGCTTTCAACCAGTTGCTCGCATCCCATCTCGAGATGCGCAAAAGGAGTCAATCATGACGGCATTGATCGTATCCAATATCGTGTTGTGGGCCGTGGTGCTGGCCCTGCTGCTGGTGGTGCTGGCGCTGTCCCGCCAGATCGGCGTGCTGTACGAGCGGGTTGCGCCGATGGGCGCCCTGACCATCGACAAGGGTCCGGCGGTGGGCGCCGCCTCGCCGCAATTCGAGCTCGACGACCTGCTGGGCCGCGCCCAGCGCATCGGCTACGGCGGCGGACGCGGCCAGCTGCTGTTCTTCGTGTCCCCCACCTGCCCGGTGTGCAAGAAGCTGCTGCCCATCCTGAAGTCGGTGGCGCGCACCGAGGCCGCCTGGCTGGACATCGTCCTGGCGAGCGACGGCGAGATGCCCGAGCACCTGGCCTTCTACCGCAAGGCCGGCCTGGAACCCTTCCCCTACGTCCTGTCCACCGAGATCGGCATGCGCTTCCAGGTCAGCAAGCTGCCCTACGCCATCCTGATCGACGAGCAGGGCATCGTCCGGGCCAAGGGCCTGATCAATTCCCGCGAACAGCTCGAAAGCCTGTTCACGGCCAAGGAGATCGGCGTGGCCTCGGCTCAGGAATGGCTGGAGCGCGGCACGCAGGTCCAGGAAATCGTACGCAAGGAGAATGGCAATGCGCTGGCTTGATCGTTTCGGTGAATCCCTGACCCGCAAGGTGGCCCATGCTTCGTCGCGGCGCAGCGTGCTGTGCTCGATCGGCAAGGTGTTCGTGGGCACGGCCTTCGTGATGCCGGTGCTGCCGGTCGCCCGGATCGCCCGCGCCGCCGAAGCGGCGCCCAAGACGGACCTGGAGACCGCGACCGAGGAAGAACTCGCCTCCTGCGACTACTGGCGCTATTGCGCGGTGGACGGCTTCCTGTGCACCTGCTGCGGCGGCTCGGCCACCACGTGCCCGCCGGGCAGCGAGCCCTCGCCCATCTCGTGGGTCGGCACCTGCCACAATCCCAAGGACGGCAAGGACTATCTGGTTAGCTACCACGACTGCTGCGGCAAGACGGCCTGCGGCCGCTGTTACTGCGGCGGCCAGGTGCGCGAACGGCCGGGCTACGAGTTCTTCCTGCACAACGACGTGAACTGGTGCATGGCCAACAGCAACACGACGTACCATTGCACGGTCTCCACCATCGTGGGGCTGGGCAAGAACTGACCCCGGGGGGAGCGGATCATGTCCAAGTTCACGAGCGCGCTGCGGACCGGTCTGCTCCCCTGCCTGGCGCTGGCCCTGTCGGCCGCGGCCATGGCCGGGGAAGCCGGGCCCGCCCGGCATGCGGCGATCGAGTCCATGGGGGCCAGCGTATCGGCCTACAAGGACTACATGCTCAACTGTGGCGGCTGTCACCGCTACGACGGCGAAGGCGTGGCCCGCAACGCGGTGCCCAGCTTCCGCAATTCGATCGGCCTGTTCACCCGCCTGCCCGAGGGCCGGGAATACATGATCCGCGTCCCCGGCGCCGCCCAGTCGCAGCTGGGCAACGCCGAGCTCGCGGACGTCCTGAACTGGATGGTCGCCAACTACAGCCCGGACGCGCTGGCGCCCGATTTCAGGCCGTTCACGGCCGGCGAGGTGGGGGCGGCGCGGCCGTACCGCTTCGACGACGTGGTGGCCGAGCGGCGGCGGCTGGAAGCCCGGCTGCAGCAGATGGGCCTGACGCCCGCCCCGTATCTCTATGGATCGAACTGACCCCCGGTTCCGGTGCGGCCGGGGCTTGCCAGGTGCGCGCCGCTTCGATCCGCGCCGGAGTGTCCGGTTCCGGACGTCCGGCTAGGGGTTTGCCCTGCTGGCCGTGATCCTTTCCGGAGGGTAGATTGCTTAGATATTAGCAGGAGAGATCGACACCATGTCCGCTCCCATGCCTCAATCTGCGGTCTCCGCCTTCAAGCCGACGTGGCTGCGCACGCCGCTGCGGCGGTTCGACACGCGCTGCGCCTGGGCCGACGCGATTTCCGAGCATTTCGTGCCCCTCGAAGTCGAGCCCGGCGGCAACGGCCCGTTCCGCAATCTGGCGGCCAACGAGACGCTCGGCTGCCTCCAGGTCTCCGAGTTGGTGACGTCGGCGCAGCGGGTGCGGCGCACCCGCGTGCTGGCCAGCCGCTCCGAAAGCGCGCAATACAAGTTCAGCGTGCAGATCTCCGGCCGCACGCTGATCGCGCAGGACGGGCGCTCGGCCCTGCTCGATCCGGGCGACTGGGGCATCTACGACACCTCGCGGCCCTACGAGATCAGCGAAGAACCGAATGCGCATTTCCTCGTGCTGCAGGTGCCAGCGCACGTGCTCTCCGTGTGGGAGCCCTGGATCCAGTCGCAGCTCGCCCGGCGCTTCGGCTCGGGCAGCGGCAGCGCGCGGGTCGCCATGGACGCCTTGCGGGCGCTGGTGTCCCAGGGCCCGGCGCTGGGGCCGGAGCTGGCGTTCGAGGTGTCCTCGACGGTGATGCGGCTGTTCGCCCTCAGCCTGGGCGAGCATGCCGACGGGGGCGGCGCGTCGAGCCTGGAGGACGTCCGCCAGGGCCAGCTGCGCGTCATCCTGCATCACGTGCACGAGCACCTGCACGACGGCGCGATGAACGCCGATACCCTGGCGCGGCGCTTCCGGATGTCCCGCCGCTATCTGTACAAGCTGTTCGCCGCCCGGGGGCTCACCCCGGCGGACTACATCCTCGGCGCCCGCCTGGAGCGGTGCCGGGAACTCCTGGCCGATCCCGCCTGTACGCGCCAGATCGGCGAGCTGGCCTATGCGCACGGGTTCATCGACACCTCGGCGTTCAGCCACGCCTTCCGCCGCCGCTTCGGGCTGTCGCCCAGCGAATGGCGGGCCCGGCATGCGCGCCCGGCCCGCGAGCGGGCCCTCAGCGGGACGGCGCAAGCGTCCGCAGGTGCTCGTCCAGGATCCGCCTGATTTCCAGGATCGCCGGCGGGGTTTCCTGGACGCTGTGCGAGCCCGGGATGATTTTTTCCGATTCCGCGCCGTCCAGGTGGGCGCTGCGCCAGGGCACCAGGCCGTCGTCCGAATCCTCCAGCGGGCCGGCCTCCGAGCGGCGGGCGATGATGCTGTGATAGCGCACGGCCGGCGAGATCGCCATGGCGTTGCTCAACTGCAGGTAGTCGTCCGTCTCGCTCAGGTTGTCGATGCCGTTGGCCACCAGGGCGCGGTCCGCCTTGCCCGGCTGCGCCATCCGCGTCAGGCCGCCGAACTGCTCCAGGAGGGTCACGGGCAGGCGGATCAGCGACGAGGCCAGCCGCGCCAGGTTGTTGTCGGCGTAGGGCGTGCCGCGGTGCGGCGCGGAGATGAACACCGCGCGGCTGATGCCCGCGACCGGGGTGAAGTGCAGCAGGCCGCCGAAGTCGCGCACGATCCGGGCCTGCAGGTCCGGCCCCGGCCGATAGTGCGCCTGGATGGCGTCGTACAGCACGTTGCCCGACGAGGACACCAGCAGGCGGCCCAGCACGCCGCCCATGCTGTGACCGATGAGCACGATGTCGCGGCTGGCGGGCGCGGCGCGGTCGGGATCGAAGTGCGCCAGGGTGTCCCGGAACGCCTGGCGGATGGCTTGGTTGTTGTAGGCGAGCGGCTGGCCGGTGGGGTAGTAGACCTGCCAGATCTGGTAGTTGCGGCGCAGTTCCTCGTCGCCCAGGACTTCGTTGGCCACGTTGACCCAGGCCTCGGGGCTGCTGGCCAGGCCGTGCAGCATCAGCACGATGCGCCGTTCGGGATCGTAGGGCTGCAGCAGGTAGATGCGCGGCGCGCGCAGGCCGTCGGCGCTGCCCAGGACGTTGCGGATGGCCTGGGCGGCGAAGCCCGAGCGGGCGAGCCACAGGCCGTAGCCGGAAGTGAAGTTGGCCGCCAGCGGCACCGTGTCGCCGGCCAGCCGGATGGCGTCGTGCCGGTAGGGGTCGTAGACCGTGAGCGCGGCCTCGCGGGTGCGCAGGACGGCCTCCAGGTCGTTTCCCGGGAACGACAGGACGGCGGTCACGGCCGGAAAGGCGGGCTCGCTCCAGGGCTGCCGGAGGTCTTCCGCGTCCTCGCGGCCGGTGCGGGTGACCGCGACCAGTTCGGCGCCCAGGCCGTCGCGCCGGTAGATGCTGCGCAGGCCCCGGAAGGTCAGCGTGCTGGCGGGGATGAGCTCGTCGGGCAGGCGCTCGCCCTCGGGCAGGCGCAGGTCGGCGTTGCGGATGCGCAGCCGCCAGTTCGCCGTCCGCAGCCCGGGCCCGCCGCGCCGCAGCTCGGCCGGGTGCTCCCGGTAATGGCGGTAGGCTTTCAGCGAGGCCTGCTGGGTGGCGTAGTTGTAGTAGTCGCGCACCTGGGTCTGGCGGTCCTCGAAGGTGCGCAGGGCGGGCGGCCGCTCGGTGTGGAAGAGGTAGGCGTAGGCGTGCCGGGCCGCCTGCAGGTAGGTGTCCAGGCCGGCCGCGCTGTCGGGGACGTCCTCGTTCAAGGCCCGGGCCAGCCACAGTTCCGCCAGCGCCGAGAGCCGTTTTTCCGTGCCCAGGCCCGAGGGGCTGGACAGCGCCTCGATGCAGGGCGCGGGGTCCCGGCGGCAGGGGGCCGGGTCCTGGCCGATGACCGACAGGGTGTCGCGCGCGGCGATGCTGAGCGCGCCGGAGCTGAGGATGTCGCCGCGGCGCTGGGTGATGAATTCCTGGGTGCTCACGGGGCGGATGCGGACGCCGGCGCAGCCGGCCAGCAGGCAGGCCGCCAGCAGCAGTCCGGTCCAGCGCGCGAGGCGGGCCGGGGATGTCCGGACTGCGGATGTCCGGTCCGCGGATGTCCGGTCCGCGGATGTCCGGCCCGCGCTTCCGGAGCGCCCCATGATGGGGGGGCGCGCGGCGCGGGCGTCCGCAACGGCGGCGCCGATGGCCGGGGCGTCCATGGCCGGGGCATTCATGACGGAGGCGGGGGCGGGGGCGGAGGCGCGGGCCCGCCCGCCGGCTCCGGCGCGCGGATGCGCCGCGAGAATTCCGCCGCGGTTCCCGGCCGGGCGGCGCGCCGCGTGATGTCGGCCCGGGCGCGCAGGACCTCCAGCGGCTGGCTGGTGTCCAGGCCGCCGTGGCGGTACAGGTATTCGGGCAGGTAGCCCGACAGGATCAGCCGGATGTCCAGCGGCAGGCCGGGCACCAGCGGGCGGACCATGTCGTAGACCAGGGTCGTGCAGTTGGCCGTCAGCGTGTGGTAGAAGCGCGGCTCGTCCGCGAGCCGGTTGGCCCGCGCCACGTAGGAGCGGAACAGGGCGCGCATGGCCGGCACGGGCATGCGGATCGGATACAGGAAGACCTGCTCGCCGCGCGGGCCGGCGCGCACGTGCAGGATGTCGCGCTCCTCGGCGGCCACGATGGCCAGCTCGAACTGCTTGAGAAAGCCCCCCACGGTGGAAAAGGCCTCGCCGCGTTCCCGGCGGATCTCGACGGAGAACACCACGTGGCGCCCGTCCATGAAGCCGAAGGACACCAGCGTGTGGGCGATGGCCGGTCCCATCCAGTAGGACAGCGCCATGTCCACGGACGCGAGCTCGTCCAGGTCGTAGACGCCGTCGTGCCAGCGCGCGGTGTAGTCCGTGTCGCTGCGCCAGTCGAAATCGCGGATGTCGTGCAGCGTGGCGACGGAGCCCTGGATGCTGCCGCGCAGGGGGCGGGAAACCTCGTCGGCCCAGTCGCGGTCGTTCGACGGCTGCAGGCTCAGCCACCAGAACGCCCCCGCGATGAAGGCCAGCGCGAAGGCGGCGAGGGTCCAGCGGACCATGGCGGTCCTAGGGCGCATCCGGCCTGCGCACGCGCGGCCGGGCGATCACCTGCTCGACGGGGCCGTCCGCGTCCCGGATGTCGTCGTCCTCGTCCTCGGAGAAGGCCGGCGCGGGGAAGTCCTCTTCGTCGAAGGCGCGGTCGCCGTCGGCGTCGGCCCGGCCCGTGGGCCGCAGGCCGGCGAAGTCCATCAGCGCCGGATCCATCAGGTGCGAGGGCACCACGTGCGACAGGGCGCGGAAGACGTTCCAGGTGCGGTTGGCGAAGTGGCGGTCCCATTCCTCCAGCATGCGGCCCACTTCCTTGCGCTTGAGGTTTTCCTGCGAGCCGCACAGATTGCAGGGGATGATGGGGAATTCGCGCAGCCGGGCGTAGGCGGCCAGGTCTTTTTCCCGCACGTAGGCCAGCGGCCGGATGATGACGTGCTCGCCGTTGTCGGACACCAGCTTGGGCGGCATGGCCTTCATGCGCCCGCCGTAGAACAGGTTCAGGAAGAAGGTCGCCAGGATGTCGTTGCGGTGGTGGCCCAGGGCGATCTTGGTGGCCCCCAGCTCGCGGGCGACGCGGTAGAGGATGCCGCGCCGCAGGCGCGAGCACAGCGAACAGGTGGTCTTGCCTTCCGGGATCAGGCGCTTGACGACGGAGTAGGTGTCCTGGTTCTCGATGTGGAAGGGGATGCCGCGCGCGCTCAGGTAGTCGGGCAGCACGTGCTCGGGGAAGCCGGGCTGCTTCTGGTCCAGGTTGACGGCGACGATCTCGAAGTCGATGGGTGCGCGCTGGCGCAGCGTCAGCAGGATGTCGAGCAGGCCGTAGGAGTCCTTGCCGCCCGACAGGCAGACCATGACGCGGTCGCCGTTCTCGATCATGCCGTAGTCGGCGATGGCCTTGCCGGTTTCGCGCAGCAGGCGCTTGACGAGCTTGTTCTCGCTGACGCTGCGGCGCTGCGGCGCGCGCGGCTGCGCGTCGGCGGCCTGGCTGGCGGCGGGGATCTGCGCGGCGCCGGCGCCCGGGACCGGCGCGGGATCGGCGGCCTGGATCGGAGCGGATTCGGGGGCCGCCGCGGACGGCGCCGGAAAGGAAGTGGTCATAGGGCGGGCGGAGACGGGTTCAGCGGCGGCGGGACTGTTCGATGCAGACGGTGCAGTCGTCGAAGGCCCGCGGCTTGCAGATGCGGATTTTAACCTCCAGGACGGCGGGGAAATCGCGCAGGACGCGGTCGAGCGTGCGGTCCACCAGGGTTTCCAGCAGGTCGGTGTGGGCGCGCGTGGCTTCCTCGACCAGGGCGGCGCGCAGCAGGCGGTAGTCGAGCACCGTGCCGATGTCGGCGTCGTCCACGGGCCGCGCGGCGTCGGTGTCGAATTCCGCTCGGATCGTCAGCGGCTGCGCGGCGCGGCGTTCGTGCTCCAGCATGCCGATGGGGGCCTGGACGCGCAGCGCGTCGAGGATCACGCGCCGGGTGGCCCCGCCGCCTTCCGGGCGCCCGGGTCCGCCCGGCGCGCTCACGCGGCCTCCGGGGCGCCGGAGGCCGCTTCTGCCGGGCCGGCCCGCCGCAGCTGGTGGCGCAGGACGGCCGGCTTGCCCAGCCGCACCGTGTACCGCCGCAGTTCGTCGCGCCGGAACACGTGCAGGGCGAGGCGCTCGCCCGGCCGGCGCGCGTCCAGCAGGCGGTCCAGGCCGGCGGCGTCGGCGATGCGCAGGCCGTCGGCGGCGATCAGCAGGTCGCCGGCCGACAGGCCGGCGCGGTGCGCCGGGCCGTGTTCGTACACGGTGGCCAGGCGCACGCCCGCCGGATCGGCCTGGGTGCGCACGCCCAGCTCGGGGCGGGTGCCCTCGGGCTGGGCGGACAGCTCGATGCCGGCGCGCGCCAGGGCGGCTTTCAGGGGCACGTCCTCGCGGCCGCGCGCGTGGCGGGCGATGAAGTCCGCCACGTCGGCGCCGGTGGCGGCGCGGATCAGGTCCGGCATGGCGCCCTCGGCCACGCCGCGCGGACGGCCCTGGTAGAAGTCGCGGCCGTAGCGCCGCCACATCAGGCGCATCACGTCGTCCAGGCTGCGCGCGCCGCCGCTCTGGCGGCGGATTTCCAGGTCCAGGCCCAGGGCGACCAGCGCGCCCTTGGTGTAGTAGCTGACCAGGGCGTTGGGCGAGTTCTCGTCCTGCTTGTAGTAGCGCGTCCAGGCGTCGAAGGAGCTGGCCGCCACGGACTGCTTCAGGCGGCCTCCGGCGCGCAGCACCTGGTCCAGCGTGCGGCCGACCAGCTTCAGGTAGGCGGGCTCGTCGATCACGCCCGCGCGCAGCAGCATCAGGTCGTCGTAGTAGGACGTGAAGCCCTCGAACACCCACAGCAGTTCCGTGTGGTTGGGGCGGCTCAGGTCGTAGGGCACGAAGGCGGCGGGCTTGATGCGCTTGACGTTCCAGGTGTGGAAGTATTCGTGGCTGAGCAGGCCGAGGAAGGTGACGTAGCCTTCGGGCGCCTCGCAGCCGCGCGCGGGCAGATCGGCGCGGCGGGTGATCAGGGCCGTGGAGGCGCGGTGTTCCAGGCCGCCGTAGCCGTCGCCCGTGACCGTCACCAGGAACACATAGCGCCCGGCGCTGTCCAGGAACGGCGCGCGGCGGGTGTCGGGCTCGAAGAACTCGATCTGCGCGGCGCAGATCTTCTGCGCGTCGGCGGCGATGCGCTCCAGGTCCAGGCCGGGGGCCAGGCCGGTGAACACCAGGTCATGGACCGCCCCGTGAGCCTCGAAGCTGACGCACTGGGGCGTGCCGATCTCGACGGGATGGTCGATCAGCGCGTCGTAGTCGCGCGCCTGGTAGAGGCCGAAGCCGCGCGGGGGCGCCGCGTCCGGATGGCCGGCGGCGGACGGCAGGCTGGTGTGGACCTGCCAGCCGCGCGCATGGGCGGGCGGGCACAGTTCCAGCAGGCAGGGCTGCGATTCCTGGCCGACGGCGGCCAGGAACAGGCTGCAGCCGTTGAAGAAGGCGTGGCTTTCGTCGAAATGCGCGCCGCGCACGGACAGGTCCCAGGCGTAGACCTGGTAGTCCACGGTGAGCGGCCCGGCGCAGGGGGTGCAGCGCCAGGTGCTGCCGTCGGTCTTGCGCGCCTCGATCGGGTGCCCGCCGCAGCGGGCCTGCAAAGTTTCGATCTGTCGGGCAAAATCACGGATCAGGTAGCTGCCTGGAATCCAGGCGGGCAGGCGCAGTTTCTGGCCGGCCGGATCGGGGCGCGGGATCGTCAGGCGGACGGCGTAGCGGTGCCCGGCCGGGTCGGCGAGCCGCACCTGATAGCGGATCATCTGTTCGTCTTTCACATTTTTCATAGCGGTAGTTTACTTTGGAGGCACCATGAGCGAATCGTTCGTCAAGGTCGAGGTCCGGGGCCGTGTCGGCCTGCTGACCTTGAACCGCCCGCAGGTCCTGAACGCCCTGAGCAACGAGGTCATCGATGAGTTGTCGGCCGCCGTGCGCGCCTTCGAGGCCGACGACGGCATCGGCGCCATGGTGCTCACCGGCAGCCAGAAGGCCTTCGCCGCCGGGGCCGACATCGGCGCCATGTCCGGCTGGACCTACATGGACGTCTACAAGGCCGACTATCTGGGCGGCAACTGGGACGCGCTGCGCCGCGCCCGCAAGCCCCTCATCGCGGCCGTCTCCGGCTACGCGCTGGGCGGGGGCTGCGAGCTGGCCATGCTGTGCGACTTCATCATCGCCGCCGAGAACGCCAAGTTCGGCCAGCCGGAAATCAAGCTGGGGGTGATCCCCGGCTATGGCGGCACCCAGCGCCTGCCGCGCGCGGTGGGCAAGGCCAAGGCCATGGACCTGGTGCTGACGGCCCGCATGATGGACGCCGCCGAGGCCGAGCGCGCCGGGCTGGTGTCGCGCATCGTCCCGGTCGAACGCCTGCTGGACGAGGCCCTCGAAGCCGCCGCGACCATCGCCTCGATGCCGCTGCAGGCCGTGATGATGGCCAAGGAATGCGTCAACCGCGCCTTCGAGGCCTCGCTGGACGACTCGCTGCTGTTCGAGCGGCGCAATTTCCACGCCCTGTTCGCCACCGAGGACCAGAAGGAAGGCATGCGCGCCTTCGTGGAAAAGCGCAAGCCGGACTTCAAGCACCGCTAGGCGCGGCTCCTCCCCGGGGCGCCGGCCCGTCCTCCCGCGGATGGACGGGCCTAGCCCGAACGGCCGATCGGCCGTTCATCCCTTACGGGTGCGCCGGAAAACCCTTATCGTCACCGGATACAGAATGTCTTGAACGACCTGGTCCTGGTTACGGGGGTGCGATGGCTGAGACACAACTGCTGCATGGCCGCGGCCCCGCCCCGGCCGCCCTGCGGGCGCATCCGGGCGCGCGGGCGCGGCGCGAGACCGATCCGGCCGATCCGGCCGACGGCCCGTCGTTCCGCCAGGCCCTGGCCCATTGGCCGCTGCTGGCGGAAATGGACCGCTACCTGGCCCGGAGCCGGCGCGCGCCGTCCGCACGGGACGACGATCCGGACGCGGCGCGATGAACATCCTCACCTTGACGGGCGTGCGCGGCGGCGAGGGCACCACGACGGTCGCGGGGATGCTGGGGGATGCCCTGCATGCGCTGGGCCAGCGGGTGCTGCTGGTGGACCTGAATGCCTCGGACCTGCTGCGCCTGCATTTCGGCGTGCCGCACCGGGACGGGCATGGCTGGGTCGCCGCCGGCTTCCCGTTCGAGTGGCGCCAGCAGGCGTTCGAGCTGGCCCCGGGCCTGGCGCTGGTGCCGTTCGGCCGCGCGGCCGTCGAGGACACGGGGATGTCGCCCCTGCTGCATGGCGACGATTTCTGGCTGCGCGCCCTGCCCGGCCTGGCCGGGGACTTCGACTGGGTGCTGTTCGACTGTCCCGCCTATCCGGGCCGGCAGGCGCGCGCGCTGCGCTTCCGCAGCACGCTGGACGTGCTGGTCGCCCAGCCGGACGTCGCCGCCCACGTGCTGCTGGCGCAGATCGGCCTGGGCGCGGCCAGCCACCTGCTGATCAACGATTTCGAGCCGTCCTGGCCGCTGGCGTGCGACGTCGTGCTGGATTGGCGCCACCACTACGGGCCGCGCCTGCTGCCGCAGGCCATCCGCCGCGATGCGTGCCTGCCCGAGGCCCTGGCGTGCAAGCAGCCGGTCACGCGCTATCGGCCCGATGCCGCTGCCAGCCGGGCCGCGCGAGTCCTCGCGCAGTGGTGCCTGTCGTCCTAGGCGGCCGTATCGCGCCGCATCGTGGCGGGGTCGTGCCAGCCCAGCGTGGCGCCGCGCGACACGGCCGCGTAGACCGCGGCGTTGCGGCTGTTGACGGCCAGGCGCTGGTAGAGCGCCTCGGCGTGGGTCTTGGCGGTGGCCACCGAGATGTTCAGTTCCCGGCTGATCTTCTTGAGCGGGTAGCCCTGGGCCAGCAGCACCAGCACTTCGTACTGGCGGTGCGTCAGGTGCAGCATGGGGGCTTCGCGGGCGACGAGTTCGGGCGTGAGGGCCTGGATTCCGGCTCGCGGCGCGGGCGGCGCGTGGCCACCGCCCGGAAGGTGCAGGAGGTTGTCGGGCTGGGGCTCGTCGCATCGGGGCAGGGAAGGCAGTTCCAGGCGGTCGTACCAGCGCCGCCTCGGCTGCTCCCGGCCGTCGGGCTGCAGGACGTCGGCCGGGCGCGCGTCGGGATGCGGAAAGCATTTGCCGCCGGCCAGGACCAGCATGACGGACGTCTTCAGCACGTCCTGCGAGGCGTGCTTGGAAATGTACCCCGCCAGCACGGGAGGCAGGTTGAGCAGCGAGTAGGGCAGGGTCCAGGTTTCCGACAGCAGCAGGAGGCGGCGCGGCGTATAGTGTTCCTGCGCCGCGGTGACGAGCTCGATCGTCCGGTCGTAGACGCCCGGCACCGACAGCAGCATCAGGTCCGTCTCCCTGCGCCGCGGAGTGTCGTGGAACAGCTGCGCGTAGTCGATGCCCGTGCTGGTGAAGGCGCAGTCCAGCGTACGCAGCAGCGTCAGGAGTCCCATGCGCAGGAGCGCGTTGGGCTCCACTACCGTGATGGTCACCATCGTGATGCTCCTTTGAGAAGGACTTTGGTTACACGCAGTGAAACGGGTGTTCAATTCTTGATGGGTAAGGCGGATTTGACAATCCTTAATTTTCCATGTGTGACTAATCTTTCCACTCATAACCAATCTGTAGGGATCATTGTTGCATTTGTAGTGCCATGTGCCCGGGCTCGGCGTCCTCGGCCGGGCGCTGCGCGAAGTCGATCATGCTGATCCGGCCTTCGTCGGTATGGTGGATGAGGAGGCTCCGGCTGGTGCGCAGGATCCGCAGCTGCGCCAGGCTGACGCCGAAATGCCGCGCCAGCGTCTCCGGCCCCGGGGCGCCCGGCGGCCTGCGCCGGTGCAGGCCGCTGAAGCGCACGGCGTTGTAGCAGGCCCAGGCGGACAGCAGCAGTCCGATGCAGGCCGCCACCAGCGCGTAGGCCAGCAGCGCCTGCGCGTCCGGCAGCAGGCGGGACACGGCGGGGCTGGCGGCCGCATGCGCCGTGCCCGCCATGATCGAGTGGACGCCCGAGGCGAACAGGAAGCCGAACGCGGCCCATGCCAGCGTCGTGAGCAGGCCGTCGAGCGCGGCGGCGAGGGCGGAGCGGGGAGTCTGGATGATCATCATGATGTCGGCGCCTTGATGCCGCGGTCGGGGCTCTTCCAGCGGGCCCGGTCGCGGCGGCGCCGGAGCATGACGCGGGGAAAGCCCCACAGCGTGGTGAGCAGGCTGATCATCCAGTAGGCCAGGGGATACCAGATGACCCAGTAGAGCGAACGGAACAGGCCGCGTTCGTAGCGGTGGTCGATGAAGACGCTGACGCAGAACTGCAGCAGGCAGGCCGCGGCCAGCGCCATGCCGGTGAAGGCGGGCGGGATCAGCGTCTCGACGTGGATGCGCTCGGGCAGGGCCACGAACAGGCCCGCCGCCCACAGCCCCAGGGACAGGGCCAGGGCGAAGGCCCAGATCGTCGATACGCAGTATTCCAGCGCCATGGGCCAGAGGCGGCGGTGGCGCCAGGCCCGGATGCCGGGGAGGTTCTTCAGGAAGACCTCGGCGCCTCCCCGCGCCCAGCGCAGCCGCTGCTTCCACAGGCCGCGCAGCGTTTCCGGCATCAGGATCCAGCACAGCGCGCGCGGCTCGTAGAAGATCGACCAGTGATCGCGCTGCAGCTTCCAGCTGATGTCGATGTCCTCGGTCACCATGTCCAGGCTCCAGTAGCCGACCCGGTCCAGGGCGCCGCGCCGGAAGGCGGCCACCACGCCGGACACGGTGAAGATCTGGCCGTAGACGCGCTGGGTGCGCTTGATCAGGCCCACGATGGACGAGAATTCGCCCACCTGGACCCGGCCGATCAGCGTGGATCGGGTGCGGATGCGCGGGTTGCCGGTGACCGCGCCGACCCGCGGGTGGTCGATCAGGGGGGCCACCAGGTAGGCCGCGGCGTCGCGGTCCAGGATGGCGTCGCCGTCGATGCAGACCAGGTATTCGCTGCGGGCCGCCAGCGCGCCCATGCGCAGGGCCATGGCCTTGCCCTGGTTGCGGGCGAGATGGATCACCCGCAGGCGCGTGTGCGTCTCGGACAGCCGGTCCAGCAGGGCGCCCGTGTCGTCCGTGGAGCCGTCGTCGATGGCGATCACCTCCACCCGCGGATAGCGCTGGCCCAGTGCCGACAGGATCGTGTCGGCGCCGTGCTCGGCCTCGTCGTGGCAGGGGATCAGGATGGAAACCCAGGGCTGCCCGCGCAGTGCTGGCGGGGCGGTGTCCGGGCCCCAGGGCCAGTACCGCTCCCAGTGCAGCCAGTAGTACAGTCCGCCGAACATCCACAGGCCCGACATGAACAGCGGATAGAAGAAGACGAAGTCCAGGATCAGGTTGCCCGTCCACAGCAGGGCCGCCCCGAAGGGCGCGCCCGCGACCAGGCACAGGATCAGGAAGGCGAACAGTCGGTCCGTCATCACGGATTCTCCTCAGCGGTGGGGATACCAGGCGGTCGAGAGCGCGGGCCGGATGGTCTCCAGCGCCGGCCGGTCGTGCGCGAAATCGTCGGGGTAGTAGCCGAAATGCCGCACGCCGGCGCGCTGCAGGCGCTGCATCCAGCCGGCCAGGATCCGGCTGTCCACGGGCGGGCGGCCCGGCGCGCTCCAGTCGCGGGCCTGGAGCTCGAACAGCGTGCGCTCCAGCGCGCCCGGGCGCTGCCGCATCGCCGCGACCAGGCGGTCGATCCAGGCGCCGGAACGCGCCAGGGGGACCCGCTCCATCAGCGGCATGGCCATGGGCACGGTCCAGTCGTAGGCCTGCAGGAAGTCGTCCGGGTTCTGCGCGTACCAGGCTTCGCTGGCCGGGTTCAGGACCGGCTCGGCGTACAGGTTGCGGGCGGTCTCCACCTGCGGCCCGCGGATGGCGCGCACGCGCCGCGCCAGCGCGAGCGTGAAATCGGTCAGCGCGCGGCTCTTGTAGCGCGTCCAGCGCCGCAGGGTGTCCGGGTCGGCGCGCAGCGCCGGGATCGAATCGGGCAGGCCCGCCCGCCGGTAGGCGGCGAGCGCCGCCGGGCCGGCGTCCTCGAAGTCGCCCAGCAGGGCGTCGTCGTGGAACAGGACGCCGTCGATCGGCGCGGCGCGCGCCATGTCCTCGTACAGGTCCGCGATGGCCGCCCGGGCGCGCGGGTCGAAGGGCGACAGCCTGCGGTATTGCGCGGGATCCGGCGCCGGAGGCGCGTCCGGATGTGCGGGGTCCAGGCGCAGGACGCGGCCGATGCCGGGCAGGTCGAAGCTCAGCACCGGCATCCAGGCGTAGACCTTCACGCGGGCGCGGTTGCGCAGCTGCCAGACGGCGCGGTTGAACAGGTCGGCGCGCATGGGCAGCCGGCGGTTGGGGAAATAGACGGCGCGCGCCAGGCCGTCGCCCGTGGGATCGGCGTAGGCCTGCAGGAAGACCGTGTCGATCTTCAGGTCGGCGATCCGCTGCACCAGGGCGCCCAGGTTCCTGTCCGTCTGGGCCGGGTCGGGATCGTAGACGTAGTCCAGATCCACCTGCGCCACGCGGAAGTCGCCGCGGGACTCGGCGCCCAGCACGGAGCGCGCGAACGCCGGCATGTCGGGCGAGTCCGTCACCAGCATGCGGGGCATGGACAGCGGCGCATCCACGCTGCCCAGGCCGCCGTCGAGGGTCAGGGCCATGCGGTATCCCTGGCTGCGGACGATGTCCAGCGCCTCGCCGCTCGCGGCGCCGTAGGGCCAGACCCAGACGCGGGGCGCCTTGCCGGTGGCCTGGCGGATCTTGCGCGTGATGCGCCGGACGTCGTCCGCGATGCGCCGCCGGTAGGCCGCGGGGGTCTCGTAGGCGCGCGCGCCGGCGTCGTAGCGGTACGTGGCGGCGGCCGGCTCCGCGTTGCCCTGGGGATTGGCGGGGATGCCCTGGTGCAGGTCGTCGGTGTGCGAGGCGATCTCGACCAGGCCGGAGCGGGCCATCTGCCGCACGTCCTCCCAGGTGGCGAAGCGGTCGCGCGGCACCCGCAGCTCGCCGAAGCGCACGGGCTGGTCCGGCGGGGTGTCGATCCAGCGCCCCACGGGCGCCCAGACGGCGGGCCAGCCCATGGCCTTCAGGATGGGGTAGACGCGGCTGCGGAAGCTGCGGTAGCCGTCGTCGAAGCTGAGCAGCACGGCCTTGGGCGGCAGGGGCGCGCCACCCTGGCCGGCGGCCAGGATCTGGTCGACGGACACGGCCTGGTAGCCGTTGTTCCGCAGCCATTCGAGCTGGGCGACGAGCTGGTCCGTGCGCACCGCCAGGAACCGCTGGTCGGGATCGCTGTCCTCCACGTCGTGGTAGGCCAGCGCCAGCACGCGATTGGCGGGCCAGGGCCGGTCGATGGCGGCCACGGGCCTCTGGGCCGGCGGCACGAACGCCGGGATGTCGCGCGCGCAGCCGGCGAGCAGCGCGAGGCAGCACGCCAGCAGGAACAGGCGCGGACCGCAGGTGAAGGATCGTGGCATGGCGCGCTCCCGAGTCAGAACCGGATCGTCGCGTCGACGAGGAAGTTGAAGCTGCGCTCGCGCTGGCCGTCGTAGGGCCGCGAAGCGACCGAGGCGAGGAAGCCGATCTCGAACGCGGGACCGTGGCGGTAGCGCAGGCCGTAGCCGAGGGTGTAGAGGCCGCCCGTGCCATAGCCCTGCTGCGCGTAGGCGCCGACCGCCAGCTGCGCCCGTTGCTCCCACCGGACATCGCCCCGCTGGTACAGGGTGTGCGCCAGCTGCAGGGCCGGCAGGATCGTCAGGTCCGAGCGGGGATTGAAGTAGGGGGCGTCGTCGGCCGTGTTGTGCGAGGCGGACAGGTCCAGCAGCGCGTCGATCCGCACGCTGGGCGCGGTGTACAGGCGCTGGCGTCCGGACAGGCCGGCCTCCAGGCGGCGGTTGCCGTCGGAGAAGAAGGCGGGCGCCACGGTCAGGGTCCATTCCCGGCGCTCGTCGCCGCGCCAGCGCAGGGAGGCGCTCAGGCCATTGGCCCTGATGTCGTGCTTCAAGGCCCGCAGCGGCGTGTCGCGCGACAGCAGGGAGGCGCCCACGCCCGCCTGCCAGTGGTCGTCCAGGTCCACGAAGGCCGAGAACGCGGCCCCGGCCCGGGTGCCGTGGCCGTAGCGGTTGCCCGAGGCTTCCACCTGGGCCGTCAGGTCCCGGCCGCGCCATTCGAGGCCGGCGCGCGCCCAGGCGTAATGGCCGGTGCCTTCCTCGAACCGGGCCTCGGCGTAGCCGGTGCCGGCGAACGCGCGCCAGTTCTCGTCCAGCGGCGGCGAGTACAGCACGGTGTCGATGCTCGCCTCGCGGCTGCCCAGCACCGCGCCGCCGCTGGCGCCGCCCCGGCTGGCGCTGGTCCGCCATTCGGCCTGCCGGTGCGCGGTCCATGCCCGGTCCAGCCGCTGCACCGCGGCGGATTCCGGGAAGCGGGCCATCAGGTCGTCGCGCAGCAGCCCGGCCTGGCGCCATTCCTGCAGGGCGAGGGCGGTCTCGGCCTGGCCGAGCTCGACCTCGATGGATCGGGGCGCCTGGGTTTCGGCGATCTTCAGTTCGCTTTCCGCCCGGCGCGGCAGATCCCGCGCGCGCCAGACTTCCGCCCGCGCCACGCGCAGGCCGGTGTTGCCGGGCGCTTCCCCGGCCATGCGGTCCAGGCGGGCCTGGGCGTCCAGCGTATCGCCCTGGTACAGCGCGCCCAGGGCGCGCACCAGTTCGGCGTCCAGCTTCGCGGGATTGGGATGGCGCACCGGATCGCCCTTGATCCAGACCCAGGTGGGCAGCGCGGCCAGCGCCCGGTCCAGCTCGGCGTTGGCCGCGCCGGTCCGGTCCGACTCGGACAGCGCGTAGAACAGGCCGATCTGGCCGGCCGCCCGGGCCGTCGCGTCCTGGCCCGCGGTGGAGGCCAGGGAGCGCTCGAACAGGGGCGCGGCCTCTTCCGGCCGGCGCAGGGCCAGGTACGCGCTCGCCGCGTCGTCGAGCGCGTAATCCGGGACGGGCGTGCCCTCCGCCCGCATGGCTTCGTAGCCCGCCGCGAGGTCCCTCATGCGGCCGCGTGCGCGCAGGGCCTGCAGGCGGTCCGTCTCGGCGCGCCGCACGTCGCCGCGGGCCTGCGGGCCCAGGGCGCGCCATTGCGGAATCAGCCGGTCGTATTCGGCCAGGGCGCGGTCCGCCAGGACGTACCGCTCGGCCTCGCCCCGGGCGTCGGCCGACGCGGTCCGGGTCAGCTGGGCCGCGGCGTCGGCCTGCAGCGCGCGGACCAGGGCGGGGTCGGCCAGGCCGGGATGCGCCTGCGCGATGCGCAGGGCCGCGCGGGGCAGCCGCGCCTGCCGCAGGGCCAGGACGTAGGCGTGCGCCACCCCGGGCGCGTCCGGCGCCCGCTCGTAGGCCGCGGTGGCGAGTTCCAGCGCCGCATGGGGCTGGCCCGCCCAGCCGGCGATCGTGACGTAGTCCTCCAGCGCGCGGCGGTCTTCCGGAGTCTGCTGCAGGCGCCGCTTCAGCATGTCCAGCGCCGGCTGGTGGTCGCCCGCGCGGGCCTGCCGGATCAATGCGTCGTAATCCTGCGCCTCCTGCGTCTTTTGCGTCCCTCGTGTCCCTTGCGTCCCTTGCGTCGCCTGGGTCGCCTGGATCGCCTGGGTCGCCTGCGTCGGGGCGCACGCGGCCGTGCCGGGCAGTGCCAGGATGACGCACGTTGCAAGCGCGATGAGCACGATGAGCGCGGCGGCCGGCGGCCGGGCGGGTCGGGCGGGCTTCATGGCGGACGCGGCTCAGGGGGTGCGGGGGCACGCGAAGGTGTACGTGCCCGCCGGATGTCCGTTGGCGTACAGGACCAGCTCGATCCGGCATTGGTCCCGTTCGCCGACGGAAAGGGAAAATCGCGTCAGGGCGGTCGGCGTGTCCGCGCGCAGCGGCACGCTGCCGCTTTGCTGGAGGGAGGACGTTCCGCTGCGCCCCTGCCGGACGGCGCTCAACTGGTAGCGCAGGGTGCCGTCCTCGGGGCTGCGCACGTAGGGGATGATGATGCCGGGCCGCGTGCCGGGCACGGTGTCCAGCCAGACCTGCAGGCCTGCATCCATTGCCATCATGGTCGTCTCCTGATGCTGCGGCGCCGGAGGAGGGAGGCGCCCGGGCCGGCCGGGGGCGGCCGTCCCGGGCGCGGGGCCGCCGGCCCGGCGGCTTACCAGCCGGTCTGGGTGATGGTGCTGACGTTCATGTTGCCCTTCTGTACCGCCGAGGCGTACAGCGAGGCGCCGGTCTGGCTGACGTTGGCCGTGTTGTTGAAGCCGGCCTGGTAGATCCTGGCTTCCTGGCCCCAGCCGTTCTTCTGCGTGATGTTGCCGACGTTCTGGTCGCCTTCCTGGATGATGCTCGCCTCGGCGAAGGAGTCGTACTTCTGCGAGGTGCTGGCGGTGTTGTTGAAGCCGGACTGGCGGATCGAGGATTCCTGGCCGGAGCCGTCCGACTGGATCGCGTTGGCCACGTTCTGGCTGCCCTTCTGCACCACCTCGGCGCGGGCGTGCGTGTGCGTCTGCTGCACGTCGGCCGTGTTGTTGACGCCCGCCTGCCAGATCTTGGCCTGGCCGATCACGCCGGTCTGGCTGATCTTGCCGACGTTGCGGTCGCCTTCCTGGTCGATGTAGGCCGACGCGTTGGTGTTGTACGACTGGGTGATCGCCGCGTCGTTGTTGAAGCCGCGCTGGTCGGTGCTGCCCGTGCTGCCCGCGAATGCCGCCGAACCGGCGAAAGCCAGGGCGAGACCGGATGCCAGGACGCGAAGTTGCGTTTTCATGATGATGCTCCTCAGGAGTCGATAAGACCGGTTTGGGAAATACGCCGCCCGGCGGTCTTGGACCGGGCTTCGTCGGAAAACGGAAAACCGGAAAACAGGAAGCGGAAAGCGGGAAGGCCGGGCGGATGGGCGCCGGGGCGGGCCTACCGGACCACGGTGATCTTCAGGCGGTCGCCGAACTGCAGGACGGGGGCGGAAGACCCCGGCTTCTTCTGCAGCACCCGGGCCTCGTTCATGCTGCCGAACTGGTCCACCGTGGCCCTGGCGTTGCTGGTGTACTGCTCGATCACGGCCAGGTTTCCGCTCCCCACCTGCTGGGCGATGGCCGTGTCGCTGTTGCCCACCTGGGTGATCTCCACCTGGTTGCCGGAGCCGGCCTGGCTGGCGGACGCCCGGTTGCCGGCGCCGGCCTGCGTGATCGCGGCGCCGTTGCCGTCGCCCCGCTGCGTGACGGCAGCCGACGAGCGCGCGCCCTGCTGGCGGATCCGGCTGGCGTTCATCGCGCCCTGCTGGACCGAGTCTGCCCGCAGCGACGCCGATCCGAGTTCGGCCGGCGGCAGTTCGGACGGGCGGGCCGGCTCGGCGCCGGCGCCGTATCCGGCCAGGGGGGCCGCGGCCAGCAGGGCGGCGGCGCACAGGGCCAGTCCCCGCCGGGCGGGCCGGCGCGGGGAGGTCGGAAGGAATTCGTGCATGATGGAGGTCTCCTGATTCGCGGGATGGCGGATGCCGCTACAGCGTGGCCGCATGGCCGTCGCCCTGTGCCGGGGCGGCGCCCGCCGGCCCCGCGGCCTGCCGCGGCGTCACGGTGAGGGTGTAGTCCTTCTCGGCATCCAGGTAGCGCTGGATCAGGGGATCGTTCCAGTCGCCTGGATTCTTCAGGCGCCACTGGTTGTCCTTGATGCCCTGCACGGTCAGGTGCATGACCGCGGCGTCGATGGCTTCCTTGACGGCCAGCTGCGCCGGCTCGTTGTGGGTGTAGCCCCCCTCGACTTCCAGCAGGTCGTAGTAGTTGACGAAGCGGAAGTAGCTGGGGTGGATTTCGTACGAATAGATGGTCTTGGTCGTCGAGACGCTGTTCAGGATGGCGCCGCTCAGGACGTCCACCGCCCGCAGGTTGACGGTGACCTGGTCCACGCTGTACTGGGTGGACAGGCCGATCCCGAGGAACTGCGCGCCCAGCCCGCCGGTGCGGGTGTTGCTGTCGTAGGCGATGACGCCGCCTTCCAGGATGATGGTGGCCGGCAGCAGGTTGGGCACCTGGCCCTGCTGCCCGCCGCCCTGCTGCCCGCCGCCCTGCGGATGCTCGCCCACCGCGCGCAGCACGCGGCGCTCGGTCAGCAGGGACTGCAGGCCCGCGCGCTCCACCGGCACGTACCAGCCCGAATCCTTCAGGGCCTTCATCAGCATCGAGGCCGCGCCCTGCGTCACCGCGGTGGAAAAAGAACTGTCCGGGGACGGCTTGTACTGGCCGGTCTCGTCGCGGAAGCCATAGACGGCCGCCACGATCTTGCGCTGGGGCGGCGGCAGCCGCATGAGGTCGACCGTCGAGGGCGTGGCCGGCGTCAGCCGCGCCTCGTTCGAGACGTTCGCCGGCTTCTGCAGCGCGCAGGCCGACAGCGTGAGCGCGGCCAGCGCGGCCAGGCAGAGGCGGGCGCGCCGGGCGCGCGCGGGGATCGGCAGCGCGCTCATTGCAGGACTCCGCTGTCGATGCTCGCCGGGCTTTGGGCCGGCGCGAGCAGGCTGGCGGCGCTGGCCGCCGCGGCCGAGCCGCCGGCCGGCAGGCTGTCCAGATCGAAGGGGATCCACTGGCCCTTGGTCGAGTCGTAGATGTAGACGCCGTTGCCGACCTGGATGATGGGGGCGGTGCCGGCGTTCAGGATCTTGATCTCGCCGTTGCCGTCCAGGCCCAGGTCGTCCAGGGGGTACGGGTAGCGCTTCTGCGCCTGGGCGCTCTGCAGCAGGTAGGAGCCGTTCAGCGGATTGCCGCCGAAGGACGGGTTCACCGGCACGTAGACCAGCTGGCCCGCCGGGGCGGTGCCCGACAGCAGCAGCCCGGCGGCGGCCAGCGCGGCCTGCAGGCGGCCCCGGGCCCTGTGCGGATTGCCTGTGCTGCCTGTGTGCGTACCTGTTTTGTGCGCTTCGTGCGTGCTCATTTACATCTCCTCCGGGCCCAGGTCGGCGTCCTGGACGAACCTGCGCTGAATGTGGATGGATTCGATGCCGTCGTGGACGATGCCGACGGCCTCCTTGCTTTCCTGGCGCGTCCGCGAGCGGGCGGGCGACAGGAAGGTGTGGAACAGGGTCTGGTTGTCGTAGCTGATCCAGATCTCGCTGCCGAACTGGGCGGTCGGCCGTTCGATGACGGTGATCGTGTCCTGCGAATCGGGATACAGCGCCTGCCAGATTTCCGAGAAACTCTTGTAGAATTCCCAGCCCAGCACGGTGACGGTCCGGCCGATCACCAGGCCGCGCAGGGGATCGCTGTCGATCCGGCCCTGGTCCAGGTCGCGCGGCTCCTGGCCGGGCTCCTGCGCGGCGGCCGCCGCGCCCAGCAGCGCCGCGATGATGATGCCGAGCCGCAAACCCATGGACCGCATGCGCTTCTCCTGTCCGCTGCGACGATCTTTGCCGAACGTGTCGAACTGTGATGCCGTGTGGAGAATGTTATGGGCCGGCCCCGCGGCCATCCATAGGCCGGAATCGCTACGCCGTTTGCCGGGTGGGCGGTCGGCCGGCCGTCGGAGAAACGGCCTAGTCTGTCGGGCGGGTGCGGCCTGAGACACGGGAGGCCGATCTAGGCTAAAATGGTGCGCCTTTTGGACTGGGGCGCTGAACGCCCCGCCAAAAAAAGCTATAATTCAATAGTTTGACTGTATCGCCTGGTATTCCTTGGGACCGCGTTTTGGGGGCTTTAGGGTGCCTGGTTGTGAACGGGCTTTTATGGATGATCGGTCCGCGCCGGATCCGCGCGATGGCTTGGGTGGCGGGGCGTCTTCGGTCGCGGCGCTGGCGCTGTCCGACCGGGATCGCGCGATCATCGCCCGCCGTTCACGGATCGGTCTGTTTCAGGCGCTGGCTGCCCAGGCATTCACGGGGATGCTGGTGGTGCTGGGCGCCTGGGGAATTGCTGGGAAGGACGCCGGGCTCTCCGCCCTCATCGGGGCGGCGGCCTATTTCGTGCCCAATGCGCTGTTCGCCTTGCGGCTGCTGCTGGGGTACTTCGGGCCGAAACGCCCGGGATCGCTCGCCTTTTTCTGGGGCGAATTCCTCAAGCTGCTGGTCGTGGCGGGGGTGGTGGTCCTGGTGGCGTGGCGGTGGGGCGGCTGGCTGAACTGGCTGGCCTTCCTGCTGGGCCTGCTGGGCGTCATGAAGGGGTACGTGGTGCTGCTGGCCTTGCGCCGGCTGCCATGATTTGAATACGAAAAAGGGTTTCCGATGACCGACGCTGCAAGCACGCCTCAGTCCGAATACATTCAGCACCACCTGGTTCACCTGAACAATCTCGGGCACAAGCAGGACATCATCGCCAACTTCGACGTCGTCAACTACGACTCGCTGTTCTGGTCGATCCTGATGGGCGCCATCGTCATCTTCTTCCTCTGGCGCGCCGCGCGCCGGGCCACCACCGACGTGCCGGGCCGCTTCCAGATGGCCATCGAAATGCTCGTGGGCATGGTCCACGAGGAAGCCAAGGGCATCATCCCCAACGAAACCACGCGCAAGTTCGCCGCGCCGCTGGCGCTCACCGTGTTCCTCTGGATCACGCTGATGAACACGCTCGACCTGATCCCCGTCGATCTGGCCGGCTGGATCTTCCGCATCACCGGCCTGGGCGCCGAGCACTCCGATCCGCTGTACTACCACCGCATCCTGCCCACCGCCGACCTCAACATCCCCATCGGCATGTCCCTGGGCGTGCTGGTCCTGATGCTGTACTACGGCGTGAAGATCAAGCACCCGGTCGGCTTCGTCAAGGAACTCTTCACCGCGCCCTTCCACGCGCACGGCGTCGCGGCGCTCGTCCTGGCGCCCTTCAATTTCCTGCTGAACCTCATCGAATATGCGGCCAAGTGCGTGTCGCTGGGCATGCGGCTGTTCGGCAATATGTATGCGGGCGAACTGCTGTTCATGCTGATCGCCTTGCTGGGTGGTGCCTGGACGGGGGCGAATGCTTCCAGTATCAGCCTTGCGTTCGGACACGTGCTCGCCGGTTCGGCATGGGCGATCTTCCACATCCTGATCGTGCTGCTGCAGGCGTTCATCTTCATGATGCTGACCCTGGTGTATATCGGGCAGGCGCACGAAGGCCACTAAAATTCGCCCGGGCTTCCCGGGCGGGCTCGCGGGGCTTGCCCTGATTTCTGGTTCTTGATTTTTTGACTAAACAACGTTTACTTACCAAGGAGTTGTTATGACCAACGTTGCGTTCGTTGCTCTCGCTTGCGGTCTGATCATCGGTCTGGGCGCCATCGGCGCTTGCATCGGCATCGGCATGATGGGTGGCAAGTACCTGGAAGCCTCCGCGCGCCAGCCCGAACTGATGAACACCCTGCAGACCAAGATGTTCCTGCTGGTCGGCCTGATCGACGCGGCCTTCCTGATCGGCGTGGGTCTGGCCATGCTGTTCGCGTTCGCCAACCCCTTCGTGGGCTGATGTCGGCGCAGGCCTGGGCGCTTGCCGCAGGCCAGGGGTTCGTCGGCGGCCCGCGCGGGTCGCGGGCGGCCGGATTAGGTGCCTTGCGGAATCGCCGCGAGGCACGAACGGGTAAATTAGGAAAACGACCGTGAATTTAAACGCGACTCTCTTTTTCCAGATGATCGTGTTTTTCGTTCTGGGTTGGTTTACGATGAAATTCATCTGGCCGCCCCTGACGAAGGCAATGGATGATCGTCGCCAGAAAATCGCCGACGGTCTGGCCGCCGCCGAGAAGGGCAAGGCCGATCTGGCCCAGGCCCAGGCTCGCGTCAGTCTGATGGAAGCGGCTGCCAAAACGGAAAACCACGCGCGCCTGGCCGAAGCCGAAAAGCAGGCCACCTCGCTGATCGATCAGGCCCGCCGCGAAGCCGAAGCCGAAAAGGCCCGCATCCTCGCCCAGGCCCGTCAGGACGCCGCCCAGGAAGTCCAGCGTGCGCGCGAGACCCTGCGCGCCGAAGTGGCCGTGCTGGCCGTCAAGGGCGCCGAGCAGATCCTGCGCCGCGAGGTCGATGCCAAGGCGCACGCCGAGCTGCTCGACCAGCTCCAGGCCCAACTCTGAATCAGGGCGAGTCATGGCTGAACTATCCACTATCGCGCGGCCCTACGCCGAGGCCCTGTTTGAATCCGTGCGCGACGACGCGCGCGGGCTCGAATACTGGTCCGGCGTGATGTCGCTGCTGGCCCAGGTGTCCGGCATGCCCGACGTCCTCGAGGCCATGGCCGATCCGCGCCTGTCCGACGCGCAGCGCACCGGACTGCTGACGGGCCTGGTCCCCCAGGAGCTTCCCGCGCAGGCGGCCAATCTCGTCGCCCTCGTGGTCGAGAACGGCCGCGTCCAGGCGCTGCCCCAGGTGGCCGAGCAATTTGAACTGCTGCGCAACCAGCTCGAAGGCACCGCCCTGGCGCGCATCACCAGCGCCTACCCGCTCGACGATGCCCAGGTGGCCGCCCTGCTGCAGGGGCTGGAGCGCAAGTTCGGCCTCAAGCTCAAGTCCCAGGTGACGGTCGACCCGGAACTGATCGGCGGGGTGCGCGTCGCCGTCGGCGATCACGTGCTCGACACTTCCGTGCAGGCCCGGCTGGCCGCCCTGCGCGATACGCTGGCCGCGTGATGGCGGGCCATACAACAGGATTCCAGGAGTCTTACCATGCAACTTAACCCGTCCGAGATCAGCGAACTGCTGAAGAGCCGCATCGAAGGCCTGGGCGCATCCACCGATGTCCGCACCCAGGGCACGGTCGTGTCCGTCACCGACGGCATCACCCGCATCCACGGCCTGTCCGACGTGATGCAGGGCGAAATGCTCGAATTCCCCAACAACCGGTTCGGCCTGGCCCTGAACCTGGAACGCGATTCCGTGGGCGCCGTGATTCTGGGCGACTACGTCGGCGTCTCCGAAGGCGACGCCGTCAAGACCACCGGCAAGATCCTGTCCGTGCCGGTCGGCCCGGAACTGCGCGGCCGCGTGGTCGACGCCCTGGGCAACCCGATCGACGGCAAGGGCCCGATCAACGCCAAGGAAACCGACGTGATCGAAAAGGTCGCGCCCGGCGTGATCGCCCGCCAGTCCGTGTCGCAGCCGCTGCAGACCGGCCAGAAGGCCATCGACTCCATGGTGCCCGTCGGCCGCGGCCAGCGCGAGCTGATCATCGGCGACCGCCAGACCGGCAAGACCGCCGTGGCCGTCGACACCATCATCAACCAGAAGGGCAAGGGCGTCACCTGCGTGTACGTCGCCATCGGCCAGAAGGCGTCCACCATCAACAACGTGGTGCGCAAGCTCGAAGAACACGGCGCCATGGAATACACCATCGTCGTGGCCGCCGCCGCGTCCGACTCCGCCGCCATGCAGTACCTGGCCGCCTACTCGGGCTGCACCATGGGCGAATACTTCCGCGACCGCGGCGAAGACGCCCTGATCGTGTACGACGACCTGACCAAGCAGGCCTGGGCCTATCGCCAGGTGTCCCTGCTGCTGCGCCGTCCGCCCGGACGCGAAGCCTATCCCGGCGACGTGTTCTACCTGCACTCCCGCCTGCTGGAGCGCGCCGCCCGCGTGAACCCCGAATACGTGGAAAAGTTCACCAACGGCGCCGTCAAGGGCAAGACCGGCTCGCTCACCGCGCTGCCGATCATCGAAACCCAGGCCGGCGACGTGTCCGCCTTCGTGCCGACCAACGTGATTTCCATCACCGACGGCCAGATCTTCCTGGAAACCGACCTGTTCAACGCCGGCATCCGGCCCGCCATCAACGCCGGCATCTCGGTGTCGCGCGTGGGCGGCTCCGCCCAGACCAAGGTCGTCAAGAAGCTCTCGGGCGGCATCCGGACCGACCTGGCGCAGTACCGCGAACTGGCCGCCTTCGCGCAGTTCGCCTCCGACCTGGACGACGCCACCCGCCGCCAGCTGGAACGCGGCAAGCGCGTGGTGGAACTGCTCAAGCAGCCCCAGTACCAGCCGCAGCAGGTCTGGGAACTGGCGGTCGCCCTGTACGCTGTCAACAACGGCTACCTGGACGACCTCGAAGTCGGCCAGGTGCTGGCTTTTGAAAAGGCCCTGAAGGACTACCTGAAGGCCAAGCACGAAGCCCTGATCCAGCGCATCGAAGACGTGAAGGAACTCTCCAAGGAAGACGACGCCGCTCTGGGCGCCGCCATCCAGGAATTCAAGAAGCACGGCACGTTTTAAGTAGCGCACGGGGCGCGCGGCGCGCGTCCCGGACCGCCCTGACAGGATAGTGGAATGGCCGGAATCAAGGAAATACGAACCAAGATCAAGAGCGTGCAAAACACGCGCAAGATCACCAAGGCGATGGAAATGGTCGCCGCGTCCAAGATGCGCAAGGCGCAGGACCGGATGCGCATGGGCCGTCCCTACGCCACCAAGGTGCGCGCCATCGCGGCCCACCTGATGCAGGCGAACCCGGATTACACCCACCCCTACATGGTGGAACGCCCGAAGCTGTCGTCCGTGGGCGTCGTGCTGGTCACCACCGACAAGGGGCTGTGCGGCGGCCTGAATACCAACATCTCGCGCCTGGTGCTGGCGCGGATCAAGGAATTCGAGCAGCAGGGCGTGCGCGTCCAGGCCACGGCGCTGGGCTCCAAGGGCCTGGGGCTGCTCAACCGCGTCGGCGTCAACGTGGTGTCCTCGGAAGTCCAGCTGGGCGACGCGCCCAACCTGGAACGCCTGATCGGCGCCATCAAGGTCCAGCTCGACGACTTCAT
Organism: Castellaniella defragrans 65Phen; assembly: GCF_000612685.1. Lineage (NCBI taxonomy): Bacteria > Pseudomonadati > Pseudomonadota > Betaproteobacteria > Burkholderiales > Alcaligenaceae > Castellaniella > Castellaniella defragrans. Next base: position 3,754,706 of record NZ_HG916765.1, on the reverse strand, counting down.
CGACGGCAAGGTGGATGCGGTCTACGTGGCGACCAGCCGCTTCGTCAACACCATGAAGCAGGATCCCAGCTTCATCCGCCTGCTGCCGCTGCCCTCGGGCCTGGAAGACCCCTTCCAGACCGGGTCCCAGGACGAGGACGCCCTGCAGAGCCAGTACGGCTGGGACTACCTGTACGAGCCGGATTCCCAGACCGTGATCGACGAGCTGCTGCTGCGCTACGTCGAAGGCCTGGTCTACCAGGCCGTGGCGGAAAACATGGCCAGCGAGCAGTCCGCCCGGATGGTCGCCATGAAGGCCGCGTCCGACAACGCCAAGAAAGTCATCGGCGACCTCCAGCTGGTCTACAACAAGACCCGCCAGGCGGCCATCACCAAGGAAATTTCGGAAATCGTGGGCGGCGCCGCCGCGGTCTGATCGACGCAGGCACCGGCAACCCAGAGATACTTATAGGACTAAACATGAGCAACGGTACCATCGTTCAGTGCATCGGCGCCGTGGTGGACATTCAGTTCCCCCGCGACAGCATCCCCAACATCTACGACGCGCTCACCCTGACCGACGAGTCCTCCGCCTTCGCGGAAAAGGGCCTGACGTTCGAGGTCCAGCAGCAACTGGGCGACGGTGTCGTGCGGACCATCGCCATGGGTTCGTCCGACGGCCTGCGCCGCGGCATGTCCGTGGCCGGCACCGGCGCGCCGATCTCGGTGCCCGTGGGCGCCGGCACCCTGGGCCGCATCATGGACGTGCTGGGCCGTCCCATCGACGAGCGCGGCGACATCCAGTCCGATGAAAAGCGCGCCATCCACCAGGCCGCCCCGAAATTCGACGAGCTTTCCCCCTCGGTCGAACTGCTCGAAACCGGCATCAAGGTGATCGACCTGGTGTGCCCCTTCGCCAAGGGCGGCAAGGTCGGCCTGTTCGGCGGCGCCGGCGTGGGCAAGACCGTCAACATGCTGGAACTGATCAACAACATCGCCAAGGCCCACAGCGGCCTGTCGGTGTTCGCCGGCGTGGGCGAGCGCACCCGCGAAGGCAACGACTTCTACCACGAAATGTCCGACGCGGGCGTCATCAAGCTCGACAACCTGGCGGAATCCAAGGTCGCCATGGTCTTCGGCCAGATGAACGAACCCCCGGGCAACCGCCTGCGCGTGGCCCTGTCGGGCCTGACGATGGCGGAAAAGTTCCGCGACGAAGGCCGCGACGTGCTGTTCTTCGTGGACAACATCTACCGCTACACCCTGGCCGGCACCGAAGTGTCCGCCCTGCTGGGCCGGATGCCGTCGGCCGTGGGCTACCAGCCGACGCTGGCCGAGGAAATGGGCAAGCTGCAGGAACGCATCACGTCCACCAAGACCGGCTCCATCACGTCCATCCAGGCCGTGTACGTGCCGGCCGACGACCTGACCGACCCGTCGCCCGCCACCACCTTCCTGCACCTGGACTCCACCGTGGTGCTGTCGCGCGACATCGCCGCCCTGGGGATCTACCCGGCCGTGGATCCGCTGGATTCCACCAGCCGCCAGCTCGACCCGCAGGTCGTCGGCGAAGAGCACTACAACGTGGCCCGCGCCGTGCAGCAGACGCTGCAGCGCTACAAGGAACTGCGCGACATCATCGCCATTCTGGGCATGGACGAACTGTCGCCGGAAGACAAGCAGGCCGTGGCCCGCGCCCGCAAGATCCAGCGCTTCCTGTCGCAGCCCTTCCACGTGGCCGAAGTCTTCACCGGCTCGCCCGGCAAGTACGTGCCGCTGGCCGAGACCCTGCGCGGCTTCAAGATGATCGTCGAGGGCGAGTGCGACGCGCTGCCCGAGCAGGCCTTCTACATGGTGGGCGGCATCGACGAAGCCTTCGAGAAGGCCAAAACCCTCCAATAAGGATTGCACATGGCGACTCTTCACATCGAAGTGGTCAGCGCGGAGGCCTCGATCTTCTCCGGCGAGGCGGCCTTCATCGCCCTGCCGGGCGAGTCGGGCGACCTCGGCATCCTGCCGGGGCATACGCCGCTGATCTCGCGCGTGCGTCCCGGCACGCTGAAAATCCGGCGTCCCGACGGCACCGAAGAGCACATCTTCGTGGCCGGCGGCATCCTGGAAGTCCAGCCGCACGCCGTGACGGTGCTGTCCGACACGGCCATCCGGGCGGCCGACCTGGACGAGGCCAAGGCCGTCGCCGCGCGCGAGCGCGCCGAGGAAGCCCTGCGCAACACCAAGGAAAAGGCCGACATCGCCGTGGTCGAAGCCGAGCTCGCCATGCTGGCGGCCCAGGCCGCCGCCGCGCGCAAGTTCAGCCAGAAACGCAGCTCCCACTGAGTGGCTTCGGCCGGATCGATCGATCCGGCCCGTCCCGCGGGCCGGCCGGGTGGGTCCGGCGGGCGGCTCCGATGGATCGGTCCGTTCGGGCCCCGTCCCCAGGCCCGGTTCGCAAAGACGCAAAAAAGCGCGAGCGCCCTTCGGGGCGCTTTTTTTCATCCCCGCGCATCCGCCTGAACCCGATCGGCATTCCGTTTTCGGCTACATCGTCATCACACCACGCCCGAGGGCGCCGGCCGGATCTTCGGCATGGCCGGGCCGTCAAGGAAGGCTGGGCGGAAGACCGGGCGCCTCAGGCATCGGGCTCGGGGATGTCGGCCGCCGGGCCCCGGGCCGACAGGAAGCGGTGCAGCCGCTCGGCGCGCGGGGCCAGCGCGGCGGCAAAATCGGCCCAGGCGGCCGCGCGGGCGGCATCGTGCCGCGGCGGCGCCCAGATGGCGTCCGGGAAGCAGGGATCCGCGCGCCAGCGGGGGATCGCGTGCCAGTGCAGGTGGGGCACCTGGTTGCCGAGGCTGGCCAGGTTGACCTTGTCGGGCGCGAGGAAGGCGCGCTGCAGGCGCTCGACCTGGAACACGGTGCGCATCAGGTGCAGGCGGCCCAGGGGATCGATGTCCGTGTTTTCCGCCACGTGGCGGTGCCAGACGATGCGCAGGTAGCCGGGGTGCCGGGGATCGTCCACGCGGACGATCCGCAGGCGGTCGTCCTGCCAGAGCAGGGCGGCGTGGTCCGGAGTGCAGAGCGGGCAGTCGGGGGAAAAGGCCATGGCGGCAGCGAAAGCGGTGCAGGGGCCCGCCGCCCGCGGGCGCGGGCGCGGGGCGGATTCGGCATCAGCGGGCGAAGAACAGCTCCTGCAGCGCGATGCCGGGATCGGGCGCGCGCATGAAGGCCTCGCCCACCAGGAAGGCCTGCACGCCGTGGTCGCGCATGCGGTCGACGTCCTCGGGCAGCAGGATGCCGCTTTCGGTGACGACGCGCTTGCCTTCCGGCAGGTCCTGCAGCATCGACAGGGTGGTTTCCAGGCGGGTCTCGAAGGTGCGCAGGTTGCGGTTGTTGATGCCGATCAGCGGCGTGTCCAGGGACAGGGCCGCGTCCAGCTCGTCGCGGTCGTGGACTTCGACCAGCACGTCCATGCCCAGGCTCGCGGCCACGGACTCCAGCTCGCGCAGCTGGGCGGGCGACAGGGCGGCGGCGATCAGCAGCACGCAGTCGGCGCCCAGCGCCCGGGCGTGGATGACCTGGTAGGGGTCGATCAGGAAATCCTTGCGCAGCACGGGCAGGCTGCAGGCCGCGCGCGCCTGGCGCAGGTGGTCGTAGCCGCCCTGGAAATACTGCACGTCGGTCAGCACCGACAGGCAGGCGGCGCCGTGGCCGGCGTAGCTGGTGGCGATGTCCGCCGGGCGGAAGTCCTCGCGGATCACGCCCTTGGAGGGCGAGGCCTTCTTGATTTCCGCGATCACGGCGGGCTTGCCCTGCGCGATCTTGTCTTCGATGGCGCGCGCGAAACCGCGGATGTCCTGGCGGCTCTGGGCTTCGCGCAGCACTTCGGATTCGCTGCGCATCTGCCGCGCGGTGGCGACTTCGGTGCGCTTGGTGTCCAGGATCCGGGCCAGAATGTCGTTCATGCGGAGAACCTTTGCGTGTATTGGCGGAATTGTTCCAGCTTGTCGCGCGCGGCGCCCGAGGCGATCAGCTCGAAGGCCTGGCGGATGCCGGCGCCGATCGAGTCGGCGCGGTTGCCGGCGTACAGGGCCAGGCCCGCGTTCAGCGCGACGATGTCGCGCGCCGTGCCGGCCGTGTTGTTCAGCGCGGCGCGCACCAGCTGGGCGGATTCGTCGCGGTTGGCGACCTTGATGCTGCGGTTGGACACCATGGTCATGCCGAAATCCTCGGGGTGGATCTCGTATTCGCGCACCTCGCCGTCCTTCAGCTCGCCCACCAGGGTGGCCGCGCCCAGCGAAGCCTCGTCCATGCCGTCCTTGCCGTGCACGATCAGCACGTGGCGCGAGCCCAGGCGCTGCAGCACCCGCACCAGGATGCCGACCAGGTCGGGGTGGAACACGCCCATGAGCTGGTTGGCCGCGCCGGCCGGATTGGTGAGCGGGCCGAGGATGTTGAAGATCGTGCGCACGCCCAGTTCGCGGCGCACGGCGGCGACGTTCTTCATCGCGCCGTGGTGGGCCGGGGCGAACATGAAGCCGATGCCGGTGGCCTCGATGGATTCGGCGACCTGGGCGGGCGTGGCGGCGATGCGCACTCCCAGGGCTTCCAGCACGTCGGCGCTGCCCGAGGAGGACGAGGCGCTGCGGTTGCCGTGCTTGGCGATCTTGACCCCGCCGGCTGCGGCCACGAACATCGCGGCGGTGGAGATGTTGAAGGTGTGCGAGCCATCGCCGCCCGTGCCGCACATGTCCAGCAGGTCCTCGGGGTAGGGGGTGTCCACCGCCAGGGCGAATTCGCGCATGACCTGGGCCGCCGCCGTGATCTCGCCCACGGTCTCCTTCTTGACGCGCAGGCCCATCAGCAGGGCGCTGGCCAGCTGGGGAGACATTTCCCCGCGCATCAGCATGCGCATCAGTTCCAGCATCTCGTCGTGGAAGATTTCCCGGTGCTCGATGCAGCGGGCCAGGGCCTCGTTGGGGGTGATCGGCGGCATGAATGATTCCTTCTGTCTTCGTGTATTCGTGTGTCTGCGTTTTTGCGTTTCTGTGTCTCGGCGTGTCCGGATGTCGGCGGGCCTGCTGCGTCTGCGTGCCTGTGTCTGCGTGCCTGCGGAACCCGTTTTCGGAATGGACCGTCGCCGACGCCCTACAGTTCCAGGAAATTGCGCAGCAGCGCGTGGCCGTGTTCGCTGAGCACGGATTCCGGGTGGAACTGCACGCCGTAGACGGGCAGGGTCTTGTGCGCGACGCCCATGATTTCTCCGTCGGCGGTCTCGGCGGTGATCTCCAGGCAGTCGGGCAGCGAGGCACGCTCGATCGCCAGGGAATGGTAGCGGGTCACGGTGTAGGGCGACGGCAGCCCGGCGAAGACGTCGGTGCCCCGGTGCGTGATGGGCGAGACCTTGCCGTGCATGATTTCCCGGGCGCGCACGATGCGCCCGCCGTAGGCCGCGCCGATGGCCTGATGGCCCAGGCAGACGCCCAGGATGGGCTTCCTGCCGGCGAAATGGCGGATCAGCTCGATGGAGATGCCGGCCTCGGCCGGCGAGCACGGCCCCGGCGACACGCAGATGCGGTCGGGATCGATGGCCTCGACGCCGGCGAGGTCGATCTGGTCGTTGCGCACGACCTGGACCTGGGCGCCGAGTTCGCCGAAATACTGCACCAGGTTGTAGGTGAAGGAATCGTAGTTGTCCAGCATCAGCAGCTTCATGATCGGGTCGTCCTGGTCAGTGTCGGGAAGCGGACGCGCGCAGCGAGGCGGGCCGCGGAAGCCGGGTGATGCGGAGAGGGGAATGCGATACGGACATGGTCTTCCTTGGAGTCAGGAGCCGCCGCACCGGAGATAGATTCACGAAGACCTATGCCTGCCAGAACGGCGGCAAGGTGCGATGAATCACGCATGAGGATGCCGCCCCTAGGAGGAGCGCCACCAGAACGAAGCGTGCACGGTCGCGTGTGAAATCATGGCAAGCATTCTACTGTGCGGCGCGGGCGCTGTCGAGCGGGGTAAATACCGGTGGACGCGGGCGTTCCCTACGCCTTCCCCGCATCCGCCCGGCTCATCGGGCTCGGCCGGGATTTCCTCTAAATGGTCATACCATTATGGGTGGGCGGGGCATATACAGGTGTGCGGCCGTTGCTGGAGCGCGCGGACGACATACGCTGCTTTTCTACCGGAAATGCGCTTGAATACTGGGTTTTGGCGAGGTTCCAGGGTAAACGTAGATCCAGATAAAGATTGACCTGGGCCGTGCCGCATTTTTATAATGCGGTGGCCGGTTCACGATCCGGGAAAATGGTAAGACCAATAAGCCGTCCATCAGAAACCGGTCCCCGGAAACCGGCAAGCAATGGATCGGACATCGATGAACCGGCCGTCGATCGAATCCCCCCGAATCTCCTCGCATCCCTTCGGCTTCTTCTCGCCATGCGCCTTTCCGACCGACTCGCGGAACAGCTCCGGTCCCTGATCGACGAACAGGGACTGCGGCCCGGCGACCGCCTGCCGGCCGAACGCCGGCTGGCCGAGGCGCTGGGGGCTTCGCGGCCCTCGGTGCGCGAGGCCATCCGCCAGCTGGCCAGCCAGGGGCTGCTGCGCAGCCGGCAGGGCGGCGGTACCTACGTCCAGGCGCGCGAGTCCGCCGCCGACGACTGGCCCGACAGGCACCTGGTGCGGCCGCTCGATGAGCTGGTGTCCGACGACCCCGAATACCGCTACGACGTGCTGGAGGCCCGCCATGCGCTGGAAGGCGGCACCGCCTGGCATGCCGCGCTGCGCGCCACGGCGGAGGACCGCCGGGCGATCCAGCGCTGCTTCGAGGACATCGTGCGTTTCCAGAGCAGCGGCGATCCCGCCCTGTCGGCGCGCGCCGACGCCCGCTTCCACCTGGCCATCGCCGAGGCCTCCCACAACGCGGTGCTGCTGCAGATGATGCGCGGCGTATTCGAGCTGCTGCGGTCCACCGTCACGGAAAACCGCCAGCGCATGTACCTGATCCAGCATACCCAGGATCAGCTGACGGCCCAGCACCAGGCGCTGATGGAAGCCATCCTGCGCGGTGACGCCGAAGCCGCCCGGACGACCGTCTGGCGGCACCTGGAGTTCGTGCACGGCAGCGTGCGCAAGCTCGACGAAGACGAGGCGCGGCGCGCCCGTTCATCCCGTTTGCCCCCTTTCTCTCTCACATCATGATCATTTCCGCCTCCACCGATTACCGCGAAGCCGCCCGGCGCCGCCTGCCCCCCTTCCTGTTCCATTACGGCGACGGCGGGGCGTATGCCGAATACACGCTGCGGCACAACGTCAGCGACCTGTCGGGCGTGGCGCTGCGCCAGCGGGTGCTCAACGACATGTCGCAGCTGGACCTGTCCACGCGGCTGTTCGACGAGACCTTGTCCATGCCGGTGGCCCTGGCGCCGGTGGGCCTGACCGGCATGTACGCCCGCCGCGGCGAGGTCCAGGCGGCGCGGGCGGCGGACCGCAAGGGCATCCCCTGCACCCTGTCCACCGTGTCGGTCTGCCCCATCGAGGAGGTCGCGCCCGCCATCAGCCGGCCCCTGTGGTTCCAGCTCTACGTCCTGAAGGACCGCGGCTTCATGAAGAGCGTGCTGGAGCGCGCCCGGGCGGCCGGGGTGTCGACGCTGGTGTTCACCGTGGACATGCCGGTGCCGGGCGCGCGCTACCGCGACGCCCATGCCGGGATGAGCGGCCCGTGCGCCGCCCTGCGCCGCTACGTCCAGGCCGTCCTGCACCCGCGCTGGGCCTGGGACGTGGGCCTGCGGGGCCGGCCGCACGACCTGGGCAATGTGTCCAGGTACCTGGGCAAGCCCACCGGCCTGGAGGACTACATCGGCTGGCTGGGGGCCAATTTCGATCCTTCGATCTCCTGGAAGGACCTGCAGTGGATCCGCGACTTCTGGCAGGGGCCGATGGTCATCAAGGGCATCCTGGATCCGGACGACGCGCGCGACGCCGTGCGTTTCGGCGCCGACGGCATCGTGGTGTCCAACCACGGCGGGCGGCAGCTCGACGGGGTGCTGTCCACCGCCCGCGCGCTGCCCGCGATCGCCGACGCGGTCAAGGGCCGGATCACCCTGCTGGCGGATTCGGGCGTGCGCACCGGCCTGGACGTGGTGCGCATGCTGGCGCTGGGCGCCGACGGCGTGCTGCTGGGCCGCGCCTGGCTGTACGCCCTGGCCGTGGGCGGCGAGGCGGGCGTCGCCAATCTGCTGGACCTGATCGAAAAGGAAATGCGCGTGGCCATGACCCTGACCGGCGCGCGCACCATCGCCGACATCACGCCGGATCTGCTGGTGCGCGCCTGAAACCGTACCGCGTGGGCCCGACCGCTTGCCGCCTGCGCGGCGTGGGGGCCTTCTTTTTGCCGCCGGGCCGTCCCAAGGCAAGAAGCGCCCCCCTTTTGGGGTCCTAGATAGGCTCGTCCAGCCCGAACTGCACCTGCTCGGCGGCGCGCAGCAGGGCGCGGGCCTTGGCCTCGGTTTCCTGCCATTCCTTTTCGGGGTCCGAATCGGCGACGATGCCGGCGGCGGCCTGCACGTACAGCATGCCGTCGCGGATGATGCCGGTGCGGATGGCGATGGCCAGGTCCATCTCGCCGCCGTAGCTCATGTAGCCGGCGGCGCCGCCGTAGATGCCGCGGCGCACGGGTTCCAGCTCGTCGATGATTTCCATGGCACGGACCTTGGGCGCGCCGGTGAGCGTGCCGGCGGGGAAGGTCGCGCGCAGCACGTCGATGTTGCTCATGCCGTCGTTCAGCTCGCCGCGCACGTTGGACACCAGGTGCATGACGTGGGAATAGCGCTCGATGGCCATGGTGTCGGTGACTTCGACCGTGCCGGGCTTGGACACGCGGCCGATGTCGTTGCGCGCCAGATCGATGAGCATGACGTGCTCGGCGCGCTCCTTCGGGTCGGCCAGCAGTTCCTGCTCCAGGCGCAGGTCCTCGTCCTGCGTGGCGCCGCGCTTGCGCGTGCCGGCCAGGGGACGGATGGTGACCATCTCGCGGGCGCGGCCGTTCTCGAACTCGCGGTCCTGGCGCACCAGGATCTCCGGCGAGGCGCCCACGACGTGGAAGGTGTCGAAGTTCCAGTAGTACATGTAGGGCGAGGGATTCAGCGACCGCAGCGCCCGGTACAGCGACAGCGGCGAGTCGCGGAAGGGCTTGGCGATCACCTGGCCGATCTGCACCTGCATCAGGTCGCCGGCGGCGATGTAGTCCTTGGCCTTGCGCACGGCAGCCAGGTAGTCGTCCTTCTTGAAGTCGCGCTCCGTGGGCGTCTGCATGCTGGCGTAGGCATAGGGGATGACCACGGGCGTGCGCAGCTTCTCGCGCAGGGCCTTCAGGCGGCGGCGCGCCAGGGCGTAGGCTTCCGGCTGCTGGGGGTCGGCGTAGACGATCAGGTAGGTGCGGCCGGCCAGGTTGTCCACGATGACCAGTTCGTCGATCTGCAGCAGCATGATGTCGGGCGTGCCCGGCTGCTGGCCGGTCGGGCGCGGCTTGACGCAGGGGCCCAGGCGCGGCTCGATGTGGCGCACGGTGTCGTAGCCGAAATAGCCCGCCAGGCCGCCGGCGAAGCGCGGCATGCCCGGGCGCAGGGCCACGCGGAAGCGTTTCTGGAAGGCTTCGATGAAGGCCAGGGGATCGCCTTCGTGGGTTTCCACGACCTGGCCGCGGGTGACGACCTCGGTGGTGGTGCCGGTGGCGCGGATCAGGGTCCTGGCCGGCAGGCCGATGAAGGAATAGCGGCCGAAGCGTTCGCCCCCCACCACCGATTCCAGCAGGCAGCTGTTGCGCCCGGCTTCCGGTCCCGCATGGGCCAGCTTCAGGTAGATCGCCAGGGGCGTGTCCAGGTCGGCGTAGGTTTCCGCGATCAGCGGAATCCGGTTGTAGCCTTGGGCGGCCAGTGCGTTGAATTCGATTTCCGTCATGGGGGTCTCTGGGTGGGGGTATGGACCGGGACAGAATTGAAACAGCCCGGCCGATCAAGGGTCCGGGCTGCAGGTGGGCGCCACGGGTAGCCCCGCGCGCCGGGTGACCATCATTACCCGGAACGAGAACACCACCAGCGCCAATAGGCGCCGGCGGTGATCGGGTAATAACGGATGATGTTCATGCGTGTTCGGTGTGCGAAGTCGCATCGGCGGCCCACTGGGCGGCCGCGACGATGGAATCAACTATAGCATCCACCGGCAGGCTCTGCACGGGACGGCCTTCGTTGTAGCCGTAGGGCAGGGCCAGCACGCGCATGCCGGCGGCGTTGGCGGCCAGGGCGTCGTTGATCGAGTCGCCGATGAACAGGGCCTGGGCGGGCACGATGCCGAGCAGGTCGCAGGCGTGGAACAGCGGCATGGGATCGGGCTTCTTGCGCTCGCAGGTATCGCCGCAGACCACCGCGTCGAAATAGCCGTCCAGGCCCATCTGGCGCAGCAGGGGAGCGGTGAATTCGGTGCCTTTGTTGGTGACCACGGCCAAGCGGGAGCCCTGGGCGCGGAAGGCCTGCAGGCCCGCCACCACGCCGGGATACACGCGGCTGCGCTGGCCGTTCAGGGCGCGGTAGTGGTCCTGGTAGCGCGCCAGGCCGCGCATGACCATGTCCACGCTGGCGGGACGGCCGTCGTGGCCCAGGGTGCGGATGACCAGCTGCTCCACGCCCTTGCCGACGTAGGTGGCGATGACGTCCTCGGCGATCGGCGCCAGGCCCATGTCCTGGCGCATGGCGTTGGCGGCGTCCGCCAGATCGGGGATGGTGTCCAGCAGGGTCCCATCCAGGTCGAACAGAATTCCGGGAAATTGCATGGTGTCGCGCGCTGGGGAAAGCGGCCGTGCCGGATCGGCGGCCAGGTGAATCATGAGAGCGTCGGGGCGCGTGTGGACGCCCGGGCATCGGCGGGCGTCATCGTATCATCACCAGGAAGAATATGCCGCCCCTGTTTGGTTACGAACCCTGTGCGCCGGCCACGCGGCGCCGGGCGTCTCCCTGGGCGATGCCCTCGCGCAGGGCGGCGATCACGCGCGGGTAGTCGGGTTGGCCGAACACGGCCGAGCCGGCCACGAAGGCATCGGCCCCGGCGGCGCGGATGTCGGCGATGTTGTCGGCCTTGACGCCGCCGTCGACTTCCAGGTCGATGGCCTGGCCGCCCCGGTCCCGCCAGCGGTCGATGCGGGCGCGCGCCTGGGCGAGCTTGTCCAGCGTATGCGGGATGAAGGACTGGCCGCCGAATCCCGGGTTCACCGACATCAGCAGCACCAGGTCGAGGCGCTCCATGACGTGGTCCAGCCATTCCAGCGGCGTGGCCGGGTTGAACACCAGCCCGGCGCGGCAGCCGTGGTCGCGGATCAGGGCCAGGGTGCGGTCCACGTGGCGCGAGGCTTCGGGGTGGAAGCTGATGATGTCCGCGCCGGCCTTGGCGAAGGCGGGCACGAGCGCGTCCACGGGCTCGACCATCAGGTGCACGTCGATGGGAGCGGTGGTGTGCGGGCGCAGGGCGGCGCACACCATGGGGCCCATGGTCAGGTTCGGGACGTAGTGGTTGTCCATGACGTCGAAATGGATCCAGTCGGCGCCGGCGGCCACCACCGCGGCGACTTCCTCGCCCAGGCGGGCGAAGTCGGCGGACAGCAGGCTGGGGGCGATGCGGGCGGCGGGCAGTTCGGTCATGGCGGGGGAGGGTCCGGATATGTCATGATGACGGTTTTGCAGCCTTCATTTTAGTGCACCCCCGGGTGCCGCAATCCGGAATGAAAATCCACTGGTTGTCCGCTGCCGCGCTGGTCGTCCTGAGCGCCTGTTCCACGGTGCCGCCCGAAGAACCGGCGCCGGGCGGCGAGGCCGGCGCCCCGGTTTCGGTCGAGCAGCCCCTGGTCGTCCCGCCGCTCTCGGCCCTGCCGGAAACGCCGGTGCGGCCCCTGCAGGGACGCTACACGGCGGTTTCCTGGGACGGCGTGCCGGGCTGGGGGGGCGACGACCTGAACCACGTCTGGAAGGCGCTGCTGAATGATTGCCGCGGCCTGATGCGGCCCGTGGCGGGCTCGCTCGCGCTGCCGGCGCGCGCGGCGCCCCGGGCCTGGCAGCCGGTCTGCCAGGCGGCGGTGCAATCCGGCCTGGGGACCGAGGCCGGCGGCCCGGCGGTGCGCCGGTTCCTGCAGGACCACCTGCGGCCCTGGCGGCTGGACGACGCTTCCGGGCAGGCCGCCAGCGGCACGGTGACGGGCTATTACGAGCCCCTCATCCGGGCCTCGCGCACGCGCGGGGGCGCCTACCAGTGGCCGCTCTACGCCACGCCCGACGACCTGCTGACCATCGACCTCGGCTCGGTCTATCCGGAACTGGCCGGCAAGCGGGTGCGCGGCAAGCTCGACGGGCGCCGCGTGGTGCCCTACGACACGCGCGCCCAGATCGCCTCCGACCCGGCCCGGCAGCCGGCCGTGATCGTCTGGGCGGACGACCCGGTCGAGGCCTTCTTCCTGCAGATCCAGGGCTCGGGGCGCGCCATTTTGCCCGATGGCGGGGTGCTGCGGCTGGCCTACGCCGACCACAACGGCCGGCCCTACGTCTCCATCGGCCAATGGCTGGCCCGGCAGGGCGAGATGCCGCTGGCCCAGACGTCGATGCAGAACATCAAGGCCTGGGCGCGCGCGCATCCCGAGCGCGTGCCGGAGCTGCTGAACGTGAACCCGGCCATGGTGTTCTTCCGCGAGGAGCCCATCGTCGATCCGGAGCTCGGCCCCCGGGGCGCCTACGGGGTGCCGCTGCTGCCGCGGCGCGCGATCGCGGTCGATCCGGCCTACGTGCCGCTGGGCACGCCGGTCTTCCTCGAAGCCGGCCCCCAGGGCGGGGCCGAGCCGCTGCGCCGGCTGGTGTTCGCCCAGGACACGGGCGCGGCGATCAAGGGCGCGGCCCGGGCCGACTTCTATTGGGGCACGGGCGACGAGGCCGGCGCGCGCGCCGGCCGCATGAAGCAGTCCGGCCGGATGTGGCTGCTGTGGCCGGCGCGCGCCGGGGCGCCGTCGGCGCGCTGAGCCGGCCTGGCGGCCGGCCTGTGAAACCCGTTTTCCTTGGCGTGCCGCAACGCGCGCCGCGCCGCCGCGCGGTAAGATGACCGGATGAAGACTCAGGAACCCATACTCGTCTGCGGCAGCGGCATCGCCGGCCTGGCCTGCGCGCTGGGGCTGGCCCGGGCGGGCCTGCCCGCCGCCCTGCTGGGGCCGCGCCAGAGCCCTGCCGTGCGCGCGGCCGACGACTACCATCCGCGCGTCTATGCGATTTCGCCGGCCAGCCGCGAGCTGCTCGACCGGCTCGGCGCCTGGCCGCTGATGGATGCGCGCCGCATCACCGCCGTCGAGGCCATGGAAGTCCATGGCGACGCCGACGGCCGCCTGGACCTGTCCGCCTGGCAGGACGCGCGCGACACCCTGGCCTGGATCGTCGAGGCCGGCGAGATGGAGCGTGCGCTCCACCAGGCCGTGCGGGTCATGGGGATCGCCTGGCACGAGGACCGCTTCGAGCGCCTGGAGACCCGCGGCCTGGGCGTGCGCGTCACGACCGCGCAGGGCCGTGTGCTGGACGCGGCCCTGCTGGTGGGCGCGGACGGCGCGCGGTCGCCGGTGCGGCTGGCGGCCGGCATCGAGCATCACTACACGCCGTACGGCGACATGGGCGTGGTCGCGCACCTGGACATCGGCCTGCCGCACCAGAACCGCGCCTGCCAGTGGTTCACCGGCGACAGCGTGTTCGCCCTGCTGCCCATGCCGGACACGGCCGACGGTCCGCAGGCGTCCCTGGTGTGGTCGATGCACGAAGGCCGGGCGCGCGAATGGCTGGCGCTGGACGCCGACGCCCAGCAGGCGTTCTTCGCCGCGCATGCGCGGGCCATCACGGGCGATCGCCTGGGGCCGCTGCGCCTGCGCACGCGCCCCCAGGGCTTTCCGCTGACGCTCGAACGCAGCGCCATGATCGCCCCGGGCGTCGCCCTGGTGGGCGATGCCGCGCACCGCGTCCACCCGCTTGCCGGGCAGGGCCTGAACCTGGGCCTGGGCGACGTGCGGGACCTGCTGGACGTCCTGCGCACGCGCGAACCCCAGCGCGCGCCGGGCGACCCGCGGATCCTGGCGCGCTACCGCCGCCGCCGGGCCGAGCCCGTCTGCGCCATGGGCCTGGTCACCGACGGCCTGCACCGGCTGTTCGGCACGTCCAACGCCCCGGTGGCCTGGGCCCGCAACCAGGGCATGCGTCTCGTCGATGGCCTGCCTTTCCTGAAACGCCGCCTGATCCGGGCGGCCGCCGGCGACTAGGGTCTGTCCGGTACGCACAGTCCCCTGGACGCCGGCCCGTTTTTCCATTGAGGTCCTATTCCATGAAATACTCCCTGAGCCTGGCCGCGCTGCTGCTGTGCGGCAGCCTGTCCGCCCTGGCGCAGCCCTCCGGCGACCAGGTCCTGAGCACCCGGCCGCCCTCCGATCAGGCCGCGCCGGCCACGCCGGTCACGCCGGCCGAACCGGCCGCGCGCGGCGGCGCGGCGGACAAGGTCCTGTCCACCGCGCCCGCCCAGGCCGTCAGCCGCGCCTTCGAGCAGCGCTTTCCCGGCATCCACGTGGATGCCGTGCGGGTGACGCCCATGAACGGGATCTTCGAGGTCCAGGTGGGCCTGGACCTGCTGTACACCGACGCCCAGGTGGACTACGTGCTGCAGGGCTCGATGATCGATGCCCATGCGCGCCGCGACCTGACGGCCGAGCGGCTCGAAGCCCTGCAGCAGGTGGCCTTCGACAGCCTGCCGCTGGACCACGCGATCAAGCAGGTCAAGGGCACCGGCGCGCGCCAGGTCGCCGTGTTCGAGGATCCCAACTGCGGCTACTGCAAGCAGCTGCACCGGACGCTGGAAGACGTGGACGACGTCACGGTCTACACCTTCCTGTTCCCGATCCTGTCGCCGGACTCCACCACCCGCTCGCGCGACATCTGGTGCGCGGCCGATCCGGCCAAGGCCTGGAAGGCCTGGATGCTGGACGGTACGAACCCCGCCAAGGCCGAATGCGACACGCCGATCCAGGCCAACCTGGCCCTGGGGCGCAAGCTGAACGTGCAGGGCACGCCGGCCCTGTTCTTCGCCGACGGCAGCCGGGTCAACGGCGCGCTGCCGCTGGAAGCGCTGAAGAAGAAGCTGGACGCTCAGTCCTGAAAGCGCCCCCCGCACTGTGAATGAAAGGCGGGGGTGCATCATGCGCAGGGCGCTGGCGGCGCGCCCGACGGCGGTTACTTCAGCAGCGTCCAGGCGCCGTCCTTGACGGTGATGAGTTCGCGGCCGCGCTGGTCGAAGCCGCTGTGGTCCTCGGGGCTCATGGTGTAGACGCCCTGGGTGGCCACCAGTTCGTGCGTCTGCTCCAGGGCGTCGCGCAGGGCGCGGCGGAATTCCGGCGTGCCCGGCCTGGCGGACTTCAGGGCGACGGGGATGGCGTGCTGCAGCAGCAGGCCGGCGTCGTAGACGTTGGCCCCGAAGGTGGCGGGCTTCTCGCCGTATTTCGCCTCGTAGCGCTGGATGTAGTCCTGGGCGATGGGCTTGGACGGATTGCTGTCGGGGATCTCGGGCAGCACGAGCATCAGGCTGGCGGCCAGGATGGTGCCTTCGGCCGACTTGCCGGCGAACTTCAGGAAGGCGGGCAGGGCGGCGCCGTGGGTCTGGTAGAAGCGGCCCTTGTAGCCTTGCTGCGCCAGCGTGGCCTGCGGCAGGGCGGCGGCGCCGCCCGTGCCGGCGACCAGGATGGCGTCGGGCTTGGCCGCCAGCAGCTTCAGGGCCTGCCCGGTGACGGAGCTGTCGGTGCGCTGGTAGCGTTCGACCACGGTCAGATTCAGGCCCTTGTCCTTGGCCATGCGGCTGAAGACCTGGTACCAGTCGTCGCCGTAGGCGTCGGCGAAGCCGATGAAGCCCACGGTCTTGATGCCGCGTGCGACCATGTCCTGCACCAGCGCCTGGGCGATGATCTCGGTGTTCTGGGTGGTCTTGAAGGCCCACTTCTTCTGCTCGGTCATGGGCAGCACCACCGAGGCCGCGCCCACCGGCGCCAGCATCGGCGTGCCGGATTCGGCGGCGAACTGCAGCACGCTCATGGAATTGGGCGATCCGGTGGGGCCGATCAGGGCGTCCACGCGGGCCTCGGTGATCAGCTTCTTGAAGGCCGTGACGGTCTGCGTCGGATCGCTGGCGTCGTCCAGCGTGATGTATTCGATGTTCTGCCCGCCCGCCTGGGTCGGCAGCAGCGGCACCGTGTTCTTCTGGGGGATGCCGACCAGGGCGGTCGGGCCGGTGGCGGACACCACCACGCCGACTTTCACCTGGGCATGGGCGTGGAGCGGAAAGGCCAGGGCCAGGGCGGCAGCCAGGGCGGCACCGGGGATGCGGATGTTCACGGCGGATGTCTCCTGAATGAAGCACGGCCCGCGATTGCGGGCCGTGCACGAATCATGCGTGATTGTAATACTCAGAACTCGGTCCACTCCTCGGTGTCGGCCGAGGCCGGAGCGGGCTTGCCGGGCGCGCGCAGGGCCGGCTTCGCGGCCGCGCGCGGCGCGGGCGCATCGGCCGGGGCGTCGTGGCGGGGCCGGTGCGGCGCGGGACTGACGACCTTTTCCGGCGCCGAGGGAATGCGCGCCGGCTGGGCCGCGCGTGCGGCGCCGGCGCCCGCGGCGGCGGCCTCCGCCTGGGCCGCGCGCGCGCCCGCCTGGGCACCGGCCTGCGCACCGGTCCGGGCGCGCGCATGGGCGCCGCCCTGGGCGCCGGCCGCATCGCTCTGGCTCAGCGTGAAGGTGGCGACCAGGCGCGCCAGGGTGTCGGCCTGCTCCTGCAGGCTGGAAGCCGCGGCGGCGGATTCCTCCACCAGGCTGGCGTTCTGGCGCGTGACGTCGTCCATCTGCGTGACGGCGGCATTGATCTCCTCGATGCCGGTGGTCTGCTCGCGGCTGGCCGCGCTGATCTCGCCCATGATGTCGGTGACGCGGTTGATGCTGTCGACGATGTCCTGCATCGTGGCGCCCGCGCGCGAGGCCTGCTCGTTGCCCTTGGCGGTCGATTCCACCGAGGTGTCGATCAGGCCCTTGATCTCCTTGGCCGCGCCGGCTGAGCGCTGGGCGAGCGCGCGCACCTCGGAGGCCACCACGGCGAAGCCGCGGCCCTGTTCGCCGGCGCGCGCGGCCTCGACCGCGGCGTTGAGCGCCAGGATGTTGGTCTGGAAGGCGATGGAGTCGATCACGCCGATGATGTCGGCGACCTGCTGGGACTTGGTGTTGATCTCGCTCATGGTGGAGACCAGCTCGGCGACGATGGCCCCGCCGTCGGTGGCGGTCTTGGCGGCCGAGGCGGCCAGGGTGTTGGCCTGCTGGGCGTTGTCGGCGTTCTGGCGCACGGTGGCGGTGATTTCTTCCATCGTGGCGGCGGTCTCGGCCAGGGAACTGGCCTGCTGCTCGGTGCGCGAGGACAGGTCCAGGTTGCCGGCGCTGATCTGGCTTGAGGCCGAGGCGATGGCGTCCGAGCCGGTGCGCACCTCGGTCATGGCGCTGCGCAGGTTGCGCGTCATGGTGGCCAGCGCGCTCAGCAGCTGGCCGATCTCGTCGCTGCCGCGGGCGACGACGTCGGCGCTGAGATCGCGGTGCGCCACGGCTTCCGCCAGCTTCACGGCATGCCGCAGCGGATGGGTGACGGACCGCGTCACCCGCCAGGCGAACAGCGGCCCGAGGATCAGGGCCAGCAGCGTGGCCACGGCCAGCACGGTCAGGCCCAGCCGGGTGTCCTGCTCGCTTTCGCCGAACAGGCGGGCGACGACGTTGCTCTGGAACTGGGACAGCTTGTCGATCTCGGCGATGTACTGCGCCGTGATCTTGGGCATTTCCTGGTTGAAGAAGGTATCGGCCTTGGCGTAGTCGCCGTTGTCCAGATCCTTGAAGGCCTGGGTGCGGCCCTGGATGTAGGCCTCGCGGACCCTCATCGCGTTGTCGTACAGCGTCTTGGCCTCGGGGGTGGAGATCATGGTCTCGATCTTCGCCCGGATGTCGGTCGCATTCTGGTCCGAAGTATCCATGCCCTTCTTGAAGACCGCCAGCACGTCCGGATTGGTCAGGTTGGCGGCGGCCAGGGCCTGGTTGGCGTTGACTTCCACCTGGCGGGCCCATTGCAGGATCAGGGCGTTCGCGGTCTGCCGTTCTTCGAGATTGTCGTTGGCCCGCTGGCTGTCGATCATGCGCCAGGCGCCGATGGCCGACATGATGAGCAACAGGATGATGATGAGCCCGAAGCCCAGGGCCAGTCGGGTGCCGATCTTCATATTACGCATGATGTACTCGCGTCATGGCTGGATGTCTCCTGAACCCGCGTTGGCAGCCTTCCGCTGCGGATCGAACGATTGTTTGTGTCCGATTGTACGAAGCTGTTCCGTTTTCAAATCGGCTAACAGCCGCCCGGTGCTGCCACAGTTCGGTCGGAAACGGGCGGAAAGATGCTGCGGGTCAAGAAAATGGCCGGCCTGCGGCCCGCGGTGCGCAGGCCCGGGGCGGTCGGCCCCTGCCCAGGTTTGAGGCTCGTGCTAGAACTCGGTCCATTCCTCGGTGGCGGCCGAGGCCGGAGCGGGCTTGCCGGGCGCGCGCAGGGCCGGCTTCGCGGCCGCGCGCGGCGCGGGCGCATCGGCCGGGGCGTCGTGGCGGGGCCGGTGCGGCGCGGGACTGACGACCTTTTCCGGCGCCGAGGGGAGGCGCGCCGGCTGGGCCGCGCGTGCGGCGCCGGCGCCCGCGGCGGCGGCCTCCGCCTGGGCCGCGCGCGCGCCCGCCTGGGCACCGGCCTGCGCACCGGTCCGGGCGCGCGCATGGGCGCCGCCCTGGGCGCCGGCCGCATCGCTCTGGCTCAGCGTGAAGGTGGCGACCAGGTGCGCCAGGGTGTCGGCCTGCTCCTGCAGGCTGGAAGCCGCGGCGGCCGATTCTTCCACCAGGCTGGCGTTCTGGCGCGTGACGTCGTCCATCTGCGTGACGGCGGCATTGATCTCCTCGATGCCGGTGGTCTGCTCGCGGCTGGCCGCGCTGATCTCGCCCATGATGTCGGTGACGCGGTTGATGCTGTCGACGATGTCCTGCATCGTGGCCCCGGCGCGCGAGGCCTGCTCGTTGCCCTTGGCGGTCGATTCCACCGAGGTGTCGATCAGGCCCTTGATCTCCTTGGCCGCGCCGGCCGAGCGCTGGGCCAGCGCGCGCACCTCGGAGGCCACCACGGCGAAGCCGCGGCCCTGTTCGCCGGCGCGCGCGGCCTCGACCGCGGCGTTGAGCGCCAGGATGTTGGTCTGGAAGGCGATGGAGTCGATCACGCCGATGATGTCGGCGACCTGCTGGGACTTGGTGTTGATCTCGCTCATGGTGGAGACCAGCTCGGCGACGATGGCCCCGCCGTCGGTGGCGGTCTTGGCGGCCGAGGCGGCCAGGGTGTTGGCCTGCTGGGCGTTGTCGGCGTTCTGGCGTACGGTGGCGGTGATTTCCTCCATCGTGGCGGCGGTCTCGGCCAGGGAACTGGCCTGCTGCTCGGTGCGCGAGGACAGGTCCAGGTTGCCGGCGCTGATCTGGCTTGAGGCCGAGGCGATGGCGTCCGAGCCGGTGCGCACCTCGGTCATGGCGCCGCGCAGGTTGCGCGTCATGGTGGCCAGCGCGCTCAGCAGCTGGCCGATTTCGTTGGCCGAATCCACGTGGATTTCATGGCTGAGGTCGCGCTGCGCGATGGCCTCGGCGGCCGCGACCGCGCGGCGCAGCGGCCCGGTGATGGCGCGCATGACGCGCCAGGCGAACAGGGGGCCGAGGATCAGGGCCAGGATCGTGGCCAGCGCGAGGATGCGTTCGCTCAGCACGGCCTGGTCCGCCGCCCGCCGCTGGGCGTGGTCCACCTGCTCCTGCTGGTAGCTGCGCAGGGCCTCGATGCTGGCGAGATAGGTCCGGTTGATCTCCGGCAGCCGTTCACGGACGACGTCGAGGGCGGCCGTGGCCTGGCGGGCGTCCAGCGCCTTGTAGATGGTGTCCAGGGTGTTCAGGTAGCTGGCGCGCTGGTCCATGATGTGCTGGAAGAGGCGGCGCGATTCAGGCACGGTGAACAGGGCGTCCGCCTGCCGCGTGTAGTCCGCGATCCGCGCCGTCGCGCCGTCGATGCCCTGCTTGAAGTACCCGATCATCTTCGGATCCGAGGCCAGGGCGTAGGCCATGACCTGGTTGGCCCGGACGTCCACGTCCCGGGTCCATTGGTCCATCAGCTGGCTGGCCTGCTGGCGCTGGCCGACTTCAGCGGCGATCGATTGGGCGTTGAATGCGTTCCAGATGCCGATCAGCGCCAGGATCAGCGCCAGGAACAGGATGAAGCCGAAAGCCGCGGCGAGCCGCGTGCTGATCTTGAGGTTTTTCATGAGGGTTCGGCGGCGTACGCCGTGTGGGGAAGGATACCCTCAATGTTAGGGAAAACCCTGGGCTCATGATCGATACAGCAGCGGGCAATAGCCGCCCCAGTATTTCGTTTATCGCCGCTTAACCCCTTTGTTCATGCGGGAATCGCATGGGAATCGCTCCAGGCTTCAGGTGGCCGTCAGGCGGTAGGCGTCGGTGCCCAGGCGCGATATGCCGCGGGCGGCGAAGTGCGGCTCCTGGTCGAGGATGTCGCGGTGCTCCAGCCGTTCGATGCGCCAGCGCTCGCCGTAGAGCGCGCGGACCTCGGATTCCGGCACGGAAAACGGCGGGCCGTCCATTTCCGCCTGCGGGTAGTCCAGGGTCAGCAGCAGCGTGCGGCAGCCGGCGGGCAGCTGGTCGTAGACGTGGCGCACGTAGCGCGTGCGCAATGCCGGCGGCAGGGCGATCAGGGCGGCACGGTCGTAGCAGGCCGCGCAGCCGGCCAGGGTGGCCGCATCCAGGCCGAAGATGTCGCCGCACAGGAACTCGATCGATCCGGCGCGGTACAGCGTGCCCCGCGGCGTGGTGCGGATGTCGGGCCGCAGCGCGTGTTCCTCGAAGAACTGCCCGACGGCGATCGGCGACAGTTCCACGGCGAGCACGGCGTGGCCTTGTTCCGCCAGCCAGGCGACATCCAGGGACTTGCCCGCCAGGGGCACCAGCACCCGGCTGCCGGCCGGCAGGCCGAGCCCGGGCCAGTGCTTCTGCAGCAGCGGCATGACGCGCGATTGATGGAAGCCGGTCTGCCCGTGCTCCCAGCGTTGCAGCCAGAAATCCGTATCCATGTCTCATGTTCCATCCGGAAACCGCAAGTCCCCAGTGTAGCGGTTCCTGGATGGTTCCCTGGGTGGCGGTCAGAAGTGGTATTCGACCTGCAGCGTGGGCGCGGTCGTCAGGATGCCGTCCTTCTTCGCGCCGTTGCCGAAGTAGCGGTTGCCGAACTTGTTGTGCCAGTATTCATAGCCGACCCCGACCCATAGCGTGTTCTTCTTGTCGAACATCATCTGTCCGACGTCGGCCATGAGCGAAGCCCGCACCAGGATTTCCGGCTCGGTTGCCACATCGGCGTAGTCGCGGCCCTTCTTGCTGTTGTAATTCGCAAAGCCCTGGAATTTCAGGGGGACCCGTCCGGCCTGGAACGGCAGACCCCAGGCCAGGCTCACGATCCATTGCGGATCGAATGCGACGTTGGCCTCGGGGCAGGCCGGGGCGCCCAGGCCGCAATGGTTCCATTCCTTGCCCCAGAGAAGGCTCAGGTCGACAAAGCCTTTGGGCACGTCGAATTTGAGCGTCGGGCCGAGCACCAGCAGGCGCTTGCGGGGAGCGAACGCCGTGCTTTTCGTGCTCAGGTCGAAGCCCGCCGTCAAGGCGACGTCCTTGACGGGACCGAAGGCCAGGTCCCGATCGAAGACCTTGTCCAGGAGCAACTGGTGCCGGTAGGTCAGGTAGGCCTCGGTCGCGCCTCCCGTGCTGCTTTCGTTGCGCGAGCCGCCGTTCGTCGGGTCGTTGCTGCTGGATTGCAGGATGTCGATGTTCAGGAAGTTCTGTCCGTAGTCGTAGCCGCTGGCGTGGGTGAAGGACAGGATGTTCTTCGTGATGGTTTCCGGATTCGTGGGTTCCGTGTACGACGGGCTGTAGCGGTAGCCGACGAAGTTGTCGCTCCAGTTGGCGGCGTGGGCGGTGCCCGCGGATACGCTCAGTCCGAGGCAGGTGGCGGCCAGCAGGCGCAGCGGCTGTTTTTGCATAGTGTCTCCAGTGCTATTGTTTTCGAGAGGGATGGCGGCGGATGTTCCGCGATGCCGCGCGCCTGATGCGGCGCCCCGCTAACGTAACGAAGTGTTGGCCTCATGGGCATGCCGGGATCCTGATAGTGCGAATATGGGTTTTGCGATACATACCGGCGGGCGGGGGCCGGCGGCGGGAGGGGACGGGAAATCCCTGTGTCATGACGACACAGGCCCATACATCGGGAAACTTGAAATGCCCCGCCTCCGCCGCGATCATGAAGCGGTCGATCACGTCATGCAGGAGTACAGGATGAGCCAGCTGATGAAAGGCTTTCTAGCCGCGTCCGTTATCGCGTTGGGCTTGGCGGGTCCTTTGGCGGTGCCCCGGACGGCGGGCGCGCAGACGGCCTACGAGGCCGTGGACCAGCCGACCGACGAGCAGCTGCAGCGTTATGCGGCCGCCGTGCGCAAGGTCAGCGCCGTGGCGGCGGAATATCAGCCCAAGCTCGAGGCCGCCCAGGACGAGCCGGCCAAGCAGGCGGTCCGCGTCGAGGCCGACCAGAAGATGGTGGACCAGGTCGAAGCGGGTGGCATGAGCGTCGCCGAATACAACGGCATCAGCCGCGCCGTGCGCGAGAATCCCGAACTGCGCCAGAAGGTCGAGCGCATGGTCGGCCAGTGACGGCGATGCGCCGGGTCCGTCCGGCCCCGGAGCCGATCCGCCCGGCGGCCGGAGGCGCGGGGTCGGCGGGGATGCCGTCCGCCGGCTCCAGGATCGCGCGAGCGTTCCGCCCGGGCGGAATCAGTTTTTTTCGGACCAGAACACGCCGCCGGTGGCCCAACGGTCCTTGCTGATCTCCGTCAGGATGATGTCCACCGATTCCGGCGCGCAGCCCAGGACTTCGCAGGTGCGTTCGGTCAGGGCACGGACGAGTTCGCGTTTCTTTTCGGGGGTGCGGCCCTCGAACAATTCGATGTGCATGGTCGGCATGGCGTGGCTCCGGTGAAGTGAGGAGAGGGAGGCTAGCATAATCCGCCTCCCGCCTCCCGCCTCCCGCCTCCCCAGCCACGGCCACGGCCACGGCCACGGCCACGGCCACGGCCCGCACCCGGCCGCTTCCTCTCCTTCCTCCTCCCCCGGACGACCGCTTTCCCCCGCCGGCGGCATCGGTATTTACCCTTGATATGTTGTAAATATATTTATTGGATATTAGACTGGTGCCAACGCGCATGCCTGGAGGGCCGTCGCGTATTCCATATCCAAGGGGGAGACCATGAAGAAAATGTTTCGCAGCCTGGCCGTGGCGGCCTTCACGATGTGCGCGATGGGCGCCGCCTCGGCGGCCGACGTGACCTGGCGCGTACCGACCTCGGTGCCCGAGGGTTCGCCCTTCTACCAGAATTTCCTGGAGCGCTTCGCCGCCAACGTCAAGACCCTGACGGCGGGCCGGGTCGAGATCCAGCCCTTCGGCGCCGGGGTCATCGTGCCGGCCCTGAAGGTGTTCGACGCGGTGCGCGACGGCGTGGTCGAGGCGGGCCATTCCACCTCCAGCTACCTGGTCAACCAGGACCCGCAGAACGCCATTTTCTCGGGCTTCCCCGGCGGCATGGGGCCGGACGCCTACAAGGCCTGGCTGTACCAGGGCGGCGGCAAGGAAAGGCTGGAAAAGCTGCGCGCCGGCCAGGGCCTGAAGACCATGATCGTCGGCATCGGATCTTCCGAGATCCTGGCGCATGCCAACAAGCCCATCCGCGGCGCGGAAGACCTCAAGGGCCTGAAATACCGCACCTCCGGCCCCTGGGCGGAAGTGATGCGCGACTATTTCGGCGCCGTGCCGACCGTGGTGCCGCCGGGTGAGACCTACACGCTGCTGCAGCGCAAGGGCGTGGACGCCGTGGAATGGGCGCCGCCGTCGGCCAACATGCCGGAAGGCTTCCACCAGGCCGCCAAGTACATTGTCGTGCCGGGCGTGCACCAGCCGACCTTCATGTGGGAAGTGGTCGTGAAGCAGGACACCTGGGACAAGGTGCCCGCGGAACTGAAGCCGCTGATCGAGGCCGCCGCCCACCTGACCACCGAGCAGAGCCTGGACTATTTCTATGACGCGGACATGAAGGCCATGGAAAAGTACCGCAGCGGCCGCAACGAGATCATCACGCTCAGTCCCGAGTTCGTGAAGCAGCTGTCCGACGCGGGCTACGACTGGATGCACAAGACGGCCGAGGCGCAGAAGGCCGCCGGCAAGCCGGACATGGCCGAGGTGCTGGCCGAATACGAGGCCTATCACAAGCGCTGGAAGGCCGAGAGCGGCTACCTGATCCGCGATTGATCCGCGGCCGATCCGCGACTGCACCCAGCGAGGCCGAGATGCTCGATGTCCTGACCCGATTTGCGAACGGCGTGTCCTGGTGCGCCTCCCAGCTGGCCAGCGTGGCGGCGGCCGTCCTGACCGTGGCCATGGTCTACGAGGTGGCCGCCCGCTACGTGTTCGACGCGCCCACGGCCTGGGCCTTCGACATCGCCTACATGGCCAATGGCGCCGTCTTCCTGCTGGGCGTGGCCTACGTCCTGCGGGAAGACGCCCACATCCGCATCGACGTGCTGCGCAACCGCCTGCCCGTCCGCTTCAACCGCGGAGTCCAGGGCATCGCCTACCTGCTGATCCTGGCGCCGTTCTTCGGGATGCTGTCCTGGATCGCCGTATCGCACACCTGGCGGGCCTGGGTGCTGCACGAGGTGGAGACGGTCAGCCCCTGGGCGCCGCTGATGTGGCCGTTCTATCTGTGCATCGCGCTCGGGCTGATCGCCCTGACCCTGCAATTGGCGGTGGGGGGCCTGCAGGCCTTCCGCGGCCTGGATTCCGCCGCCCGGAAGGACCACTGATGAATCCGACCATCGCCGCCCTGATGTTTCCGGGGATGTTCCTGCTCATCTTCCTGGGCATCCCGGTTTCCTTTTCCCTCATCATCCCCGCCGTGATCGCGGGCTGGTTCGCCTTCGGCGACCAGGTGTTCAACCAGCTCTACGGCGGCCTGTATTCGGCCGCCACCAACTACATCCTGTCGGCCATCCCCATGTTCGTGCTCATGGGCGCGATCCTGGAGCGCTCCGGCATCGCCGCGCGGCTGTTCCGCACCATGCAGCTGTGGCTGGGGCGGCTGCCCGGAGGCCTGGCCGTGGCGACCATCGCCATGGGGGCCACGTTCGCCGCCGCCGCCGGCGTGGTGGGCGCGGTCGAGGTCATGGTGGGCCTGATGGCCATTCCGGCCATGCAGCGCTTCCGCTACGACAACTCGCTGATCGCCGGCACCATCTGCGCGGGCGGCTCGCTGGGCACCATGATCCCGCCCTCGGTGGTGGCCGTGGTGTACGCCTCGCTGGCGCAGATCTCCGTGGGCGAGCTGTTCGCCGCCATGCTGTTCCCGGGGCTGGTGATGGTGGGGCTGTTCATCCTGTACATCATCGCCGTCTGCATCCTGGACCCGAAAAAAGGCCCCCGGGCCGACGACCCGGACATGCGCCTGCCGGTGATGGAAAAACTGAAGATCACGTTCAGCGGCCTGCTGCCGACCATGCTGCTGATCGTGGCCGTGCTGGGCTCGCTGATGGCCGGCATCGCCTCGCCCACCGAGGCCGCGGCGGTCGGCGCGATCGGCGCGCTGATCCTGTGCATCTGCTATGGCAGGTTCAGCCTGGGCGTGATGCGGGAATCGCTGGCGATCACGGTGCGGATCTCCGCCATGATCCTGCTGATCGTGGCCGGCGGTATCATGTTCACGGGGATTTTCGCGGCCAATGGCGGCTCGCGCCTGATCCAGGGGCTGATCTCCGACATGGGCCTGGGCCTGCCGGGCACCCTGGTGCTGTTCCTGTTCATCGTGTTCCTGCTGGGCTTCGTGCTGGACTGGACCGCCAACGTGCTGATCTGCGTGCCGCTGTTCCTGCCCGTGCTGACGGCGGCCGGGGTGGATCCGATCTGGTTCGGCACGCTGGTGATCATCGTCATCCAGACCAGCTATCTGACCCCGCCCATGGCGTCCTCGATCTTCTACCTGCTGTCGATCGCGCCGCCGGACATGAAATACGGCCAGGTCTGCAAGGGCGTGGTGCCCTTCATCCTGGTCCAGATCGCCACCCTGGCGCTGGTGGTGCTGTTCCCGGCCCTGGCCACCTGGCTGCCGCAGCGCGTCGTGGGGTTCTGAATCCGACCGCGGGGCCTCGCGCCCCGTTCCCGCCCGGTCCGCGGGCAGCCTTTTTGTTTTAGGAAAAGCACATGAACACCGAAGGAGTCCTGGTTCCCATCGTCACCCCCTTCGCGGCGGACGGCCGCGTCGACGCCGACGCGCTGCGCCGGCTGGTGGAGCGCTTCATCGAGGCCGGCGTCGCCGGCATCGTGGCCTGCGGCACCACGGGCGAATACTATGCGCTGGAGGACGAGGAACGCGAGCTCGTGCTGAGCACGGTGGCCGAGGCCGCGCGCGGCCGCGTGACGGCGATCGCCGGCATCAACGCCCTGTCCACGACCCAGGCCATCCGCAACGCGCACCAGGCCGAGGCGCTGGGCTACGACGGCCTGATGCTGTCCACGCCGCCCTACAGCCTGCCCGAGCAGGCCGGCATCGCGCAGCACTTCCGCACGGTCGCGCAGGCCACGCAGCTGCCCATCATCATGTACGACTTCCCGGCGCGGGTGGGCGTGCAGATCGCCGTGGACACGGTGATCGAACTCGCGCGCATCCCCAACATCGTCGGCATCAAGGAAAGCAGCGGCAGCTTCAACCGCGCCCTGGCCCTGATCCAGGCCGGCATCCCGGATTTCCAGATCATCAGCGGCTCCGACGACATGGCGGCCGACTTCCTGTTCTGGGGCGTGCGCAGCTGGATCAGCGGCGGCGCCAACGTCTTCCCGGCCGAGCAGGCCGCGATGGTCAAGGCCGCGGGCGAAGGCCGCTGGGATGAGGTGCGCCGCCTGATGAGCGCCATGTATCCCGTGATCCAGTCCATGGAATCCGGCGACTACAACCAGAAGGCCAAGCTCGGCTGCCGCCGCCACGGCATCGAGGCCGGCCCGGTGCGCCTGCCGCTGGCGCCGCTGCCGGAACAGGACGAACGCGCCTTCCTGGCGCTGCTGGACGCCTACCAGGGCTGAGGAGACCGCCATGCCGCAAACCAAGGAACAGATTTTCGCCCAGGCCCGCGCGGGCAGCCTGTGGGCCGGACACCTGATCCCCGGCCACGACGTGCCGGGCGTCCGGATGGACAACACCACGCCGATCGACAACAGCGTGATCGGCGCCCTGGAATCGGGCACCGCCGCCGACGTGGACCTGGCGGTGCGCGTGGCGCGCGCCAGCTTCAAGTCCGGCGAATGGTCGCAGCGCGCCCCCGCGGAACGCAAGCGCGTGCTGCTGGCCTGGGCCGAGCTGATGGAGGCCCACGCCGAGGAACTGGCGGCGCTGGACTGCATCGACGCCGGCAAGCCGATCACCGAATGCCTGAACACGGACCTGCCGGCCACGCTGGACACCTTCCGCTGGTACGCCGAAGCCATCGACAAGTGCTTCGGCCGCATCGCCCCGACCGGGCCGGCCGCCACGGGCCTGATCGTCAAGGAGCCCATCGGCGTGGTGGGGGCCGTGCTGCCCTGGAACTTCCCCGCCCAGATGTACGCCTGGAAGGTCGCGCCCGCGCTGGCGGCCGGCAATTCGGTCATCGTCAAGCCGGCCGAGCTCACTTCCCTGAGCGCCTACCGCATGACCCAGCTGGCCCACGAGGCCGGCGTCCCGGCCGCCGCGCTGCAGCTGGTGACCGGCCTGGGCGAGGAAGTCGGCCAGGCGCTCGGCCGCCACATGGACGTGGACGTGGTGTCCTTCACCGGCTCCACCGAGGTCGGCCGCTATTTCCTGAAATACTCGGCCGAGAGCAACCTGAAGGAGATCGTCCTGGAATGCGGCGGCAAGAGCCCGCAGGTGATCTTCGAGGACGCGGACCTGGACGGACTGGTGGACCACGTGCTGGCCGCCGCCTTCTGGAACATGGGCGAGAACTGCAGCTGCGGCTCGCGCCTGATCGTCCAGGCGGGCGTCAAGGACGCCGTACTGGACCGCCTGCGCGCCCGCCTGTCGGACTGGAAGGTCGGCCTGCCCACGGACGAGTCCGTGCAGATCGGCCCCATGGTCGAGCGCGCGCACTTCGACAAGGTGCGCGGTTTCCTGGAAGGCGCGGCGGCCGAGGGCGCGCGCCTGGCGCACGGCGGCCGCATCCATGCGGAGCTGGGCAGCGGCTGGTACGTCGAACCGACCATCTTCGACGGCGTCACGCGCGAATCGCGCCTGTTCCGCGAAGAGGTCTTCGGCCCCATCCTGGCCGTGTCCACCTTCGAGACCGAGGCCGAGGCCATCGAACTGGCCAACGACAGCAACTACGGCCTGGCCGCGTCCCTGTACACCCGCGACGTGGGCCGCGCCCAGCGCGTGGCGCGCGCCATCCAGGCGGGCACGGTGTCGGTCAACGGCTTCTCGGAAGGCGACATCACCACCCCGTTCGGCGGCTACAAGCAGTCCGGCTTCGGCGGCCGCGACAACGGCCTGGAGGCCCTGGACCAGTACCAGCAGGTCAAGACGATCTGGTATGTGAACTGAGGATGAAAAAGGCGCCGTAAGGCGCCTTTTTCATCCTTCGATGACGGTGTGGGTGAATTCCGTCAGATAGTCCATCAGCGCGTCCGCGCCGGCGATGGCGCGGTCCGGGTCGTTGGCGTGGATGCCCTCGGCCAGCATCAGGTGGCAGCGGGCGCCGCGTTCCAGGTCGCCTTCGTGCTGGTAGGCGTACCAGAAGCGCCGGCACTGGATGATCATCGGGATGATGGCCTGCACCGCGTAGGGATTGCGGCTGGCCTCGTGGGTCACGCGGTCCAGCGCCTGGTCGGCCCGCATGTAGCCTTCCAGGTCGCCGCGGCGCGCGGCCTCCGTCATGTCGTGCGCGCATTGCAGCAGCGCGGCGCGCTGCCCCGCCGTGGCGCGGCGCGCCGCCGATCCGGCGATCAGGCGTTCCAGCACCCGCCGCGTCTCGATCAGGATCAGGTGCTCCGCGATGCGGATCTCGCTCACGCGCAGCCCGCGCCGCGGCTGCTGCTCGATCAGGCCGCTGGCGATCAGCCGCATCAGGGCTTCGCGGATGGGCGTGCGGCCCAGGCCGGTCATCTGGATCAGGTCGCTTTCCACGATGGGCTGGTTGGGTTCCAGCTGCAGCGTGGCGATCATCTGCTCGATGCGGTCGTAGGCCGCCTCGGTGGCGCGGATCTTGACGGTGGGGGATGCGGATGTCATGGAATCAGGACTGCGGTTCGATGCCCCAGCGGAAGGGGTCGTCGTCCTGCAGGATCAGGGTGGTTTCGCCGCTGATGTGGGCGCGCCCGCGCAGAGTCGGGACGACCTCGCCGTCCTCGCCCGGCTCGTAGCTGGCCTCGAACTGACTGCCAATGATACTGGACTGGCGCCAGACCTGCCCCGGCGCGAGCTTGCCGTCGGCGGCCAGGCAGGCGAGCTTGGCGCTGGTGCCGGTGCCGCAGGGCGAGCGGTCGTAGGCCTTGCCGGGACACAGCACGAAGTTGCGGCTGTCGGCGTCCTCGTCGGCGCCGAAGAGCTCGATGTGGTCGATGCGCGCGTCGCCGCGCCCGCGGATGCCCTGGGCGTCCAGGGCCTGGCAGATGGCCCAGGCGTATTCCGTCAGCGCGGCCCGGTCCGCGCCGGGCACCACGCGGTCGGGGGCGTCCACCAGGAAGAACCAGTTGCCGCCCCAGGCGATGTCGCCGCGCACGGTGCCGTGGCCGGGGACGTCCACGGCGACCGCCTTGCGGTGGCGGTAGGCGGGGACGTTGCGCACGCCGACCGAGCCGTCCTCGTGCAGCGTGGCGGTGACGGTGCCCACCGGGGTCTCGATGCGGTGCTCGCCCGGCTCGATGCGGTCCAGCCAGGCGAGCGAGGCCAGCAGGCCGATGGTGCCGTGGCCGCACATGCCCAGGTAGCCGGTGTTGTTGAAGAAGATCACGCCGGCCGTGGCGGCGGGATCCACGGGCGCGCACAGCAGGGCGCCGACCAGCACGTCGCTGCCGCGCGGCTCCAGGATCACGGTCTTGCGCCAGGCGTCGTGCCGCTCGGCCAGCAGCCGGCGGCGTTCGGCCATGGAGCCGCCGCCCAGGTCGGGAAAGCCGTCGAGCACCAGCCGGGTGGGCTCTCCGCCGGTGTGGGAATCCAGGATGGCGATGCGATGCATGATGTGTCCTCAGAAGAAGCGTTCCGGCCGGTAGGGGGCGGGATCGATGGCCGTGGGCTGGCCGCCGATCAGGTCGCGGATCAGGCGGGCGGTGGCCGCCGACTGCGTCAAGCCCAGGTGGCCGTGGCCGAAGGCGTAGAAGATGTCCGGATGGCGCCGCGCGCGGCCGATCACCGGCAGCGAGTCGGGCAGGCTGGGCCGGAAGCCCATCCACTGCTCGCCGCCCTCGGTGCGCAGCGCCGGCAGGAAGGCCTTGGCCTTGTCCAGCATGGCCTGGGCGCGGCGATAGTCGGGCGGGCGTTCCAGGCCGCCCAGCTCGACGGCGCCGCCCACGCGGATGCCGCAGGCGAGGGGCGAGACCACGAAGCCGTGGTCGGAAAACGTGATCTGGCGGCGCAGGTCGAGCGCGTCCGGCGGCAGGGTCGTGTTGTAGCCGCGCTCGGTCTCCAGGGGGATGGGATCGCCCAGCGGACGGCTCAATTGGTGCGACCAGGCGCCGGCGGCGATCACCACCCGGCGCGCTTGCAGGGCGGTGCCGTCGTCCAGCAGCAGGCGCGCGCCCGCGGCGGCGGGCTCGACGGCGCGCACCTCGCGGCGCAGCAGCCGGGCGCCGAGCGCCTGCGCCCGCAGGCCGATGTCCACGGCCAGCGCCTGGGGGTCGTCCACGTTGCGCCAGCGGGGCACCAGCATGCCGTGGGTGAAGCGCGGCGCCAGGCCGGGCTGCAGTTCGGCCAGTTCGGCGCCCTGGACGGGGTGGCTTTCGATGCCGTGGGCCCGCCGCTGGCGGGCGGTTTCCCGGGCGGCGGCGAAGCGCTCGGCGCCCTCGTAGACTTCCAGCACGCCTTCGGTGCCCAGGTGGCGCTCCAGCCCCGTGCGGGCCAGCATGGCCAGCATTTCCCGTTCGGCCAGGCCGATCAGGGCGACCTGGGCCTGGATGTTGGCCCGGTAATGCGACGGCCAGCTGGCGCGCCACAGGCGCAGCAGCCAGGGCGCGATGCGCGGCAGGTAGGCGGGCGGCAGGCTGAGCGGCCCCAGCGGGTCGAACAGCCAGCGCACCGCCTTGCGGATGATGCGCGGCGAGGCCAGCGGCAGGATTTCGGCGAAGGCCAGGGCGCCCGCGTTGCCCCGGCTGGCGCCGCTGGCCGGGTCGTTGCGTTCGACCACGACGACGTCGTGCCCGGCTTCGCGCAGGTACAGGGCGCAGCTCAGGCCGATGATGCCGCCGCCCACGATGGCGACGTCACAGGAGGAAGCGTTCATGATGGTTGCCGGTCAGGACCCCGCATGGGTCCGATACCGGGGATGATTTCACAGACGCGGTAAATATTCAACCAATATATTTACACGGGCCGGGTGTTCATTCCATGCCCCAGCGGCGGGCGAGGACGGCGCGTTCCAGGGAGACGATGTACTGCTGGATGGCGACCTGGCGGTTGTCCGGCAGGTTGAAGTAGCGGCAGGCGACCTGGTGCTGCGGCTTGCCGTTGTCCTGCATCAGGTGGGTGGACCGCAGCACGCGCAGGGCGACGTCCAGTTCGCCGGCGGCGGGCAGTTCCAGCGTGCATTCGTCGAAGATCGTGCCCACGGGCGTCTGGGTGAGGAGATTGTCCCGGTCCACCAGCTGCAGGCCGCCGGCGCTGATGTCGGCGATGCGGAAGCGGGCCTTGCCCGAGGGCAGCGAGGCGTCCTCGATGAGGCAGTGGGCGGGACTGCTGGCCGGCACGTCCACCCGGAAGAACTCGCGCCGCTGGACCCGCCGCAGCTGGGTGGGCCAGGC
This sequence comes from Castellaniella defragrans 65Phen, assembly GCF_000612685.1. Classification (NCBI taxonomy): domain Bacteria; kingdom Pseudomonadati; phylum Pseudomonadota; class Betaproteobacteria; order Burkholderiales; family Alcaligenaceae; genus Castellaniella; species Castellaniella defragrans. The sequence continues at coordinate 3,722,477 of NZ_HG916765.1, read as the reverse complement.
CATCGAGAGGGCGGGCTTGCCGTCGTGCATGGCGGGGCTGACCGGCCCCGAGAATTCGATCATCACGCGCGCCAGCGAACCTTGCAGGCGCACGGCCTCGGCGCGCAGCAGCTGGGTGTTGATCTGCTCCTCGGAGGCGGTGTCCAGCAGCAGCGTGCCGCTCTTCGGATCGACGTCGAGCAGCGTGGAGATGATCGAGACCGCCTTGCCGGGAATGTCCAGACGCACCAGCACGCGCTGGCTGAGCAGGCCCTGCAGGATGGAATTGATTTCGAGTGATTGCGATACCAGACAGGGATCGTCTTCCTGGAAGGGCATGGTCGTGGGCTGCGCCTAGAGTGCGACAAGGATGAATTCTAAACGATAGGGTCCCGGAAGACGGCGTTCCGGGAATGCGGGAAAGCCCGCATGCGCGGGCCTTCCCGGGAGGACGAGGACCCCTATTCGAGGGCCTTGACCATGTCCTCCAGGACCTTCTTGGCGTCGCCGAACACCATCATGGTCTTGTCCATGTAGAACAGCTCGTTGTCCAGGCCGGCGTAGCCCGCCGCCATCGAGCGCTTGTTGACGATCACGGTGCGCGCCTTGTAGGCCTCCAGGATCGGCATCCCCGCGATGGGCGAATTCGGGTCGGTCTTGGCCGCCGGGTTGACCACGTCGTTGGCGCCCAGCACCAGCACCACGTCGGTCTGGCCGAATTCGCCGTTGATGTCGTCCATCTCGAACACCTGGTCGTAGGGGACCTCGGCCTCGGCCAGCAGCACGTTCATGTGCCCCGGCATGCGCCCGGCCACCGGGTGGATGGCGTATTTCACCGTCACGCCCTGGGCCGAGAGCTTGGCGGCCAGTTCCTTGAGCGCGTGCTGGGCGCGCGCCACGGCCAGGCCGTAGCCCGGCACGATGGTGACGGTCTCGGCGTTGCTCATGAGGAAGGCGGCGTCGTCCGGGCTGCCGGACTTGACGCTGCGCTGGACCTGGTCCGCGGTGCCCGCGGCGGACGGCTCGGCGCCGAAGCCGCCCAGGATCACGTTGAAGAACGACCGGTTCATCGCCTTGCACATGATGTAGGACAGGATCGCGCCGGAGGAGCCCACCAGCGAGCCGGCGATGATCAGCATCGGGTTGTTCAGCGAGAAGCCGATGCCCGCCGCCGCCCAGCCCGAGTAGCTGTTCAGCATGGAGATCACCACCGGCATGTCGGCCCCGCCGATCGGGATGATGATCAGCACGCCCAGCAGGAAGGCGATGGCCGTCATGAGGATGAAGGGCAGCCAGGCTTGCGTCGCCATGAACCAGAAGCCGCAGGCGAGCATCAGGACCGCCAGCAGCAGGTTCAGCATGTGCTGGCCGGGGAAGACCACCGGCGCGCCCTGGAACAGGCGGAACTTGTACTTGCCCGACAGCTTGCCGAAGGCGATCACCGAACCGGAGAAGGTGATGGCGCCGACGAAAGTGCCGATGAACAGTTCCAGCCGGTTGCCGACCGGGATCGGCGCGCCGACGGCCGCGATGCCGAAGGCGTGCGGCTCGGCCACGACCGCCGTGGCGATGGCCACGGCCGCCAGGCCGATCATGCTGTGCATGAAGGCGATCAGCTCCGGCATCTTGGTCATCTGGACCTTGCGCGCCAGCACGGTGCCGATGGCGCCGCCGACCAGCAGGCCGAGGACCACGCGTCCCAGGCCGGCGGCGGTGGCGCCGTCGCGCGCCAGGCCGACGATGAGCGCCGCCGTGGTCACGATGGCGATCGCCATGCCGATCATGCCGAAGGCGTTGCCCCGCCGCGAGGTGGTGGGGTGGGACAGGCCCTTGAGCGCCTGGATGAAGCAGACCGAGGCGACGAGGTAGAGCAGGGTGACGAGGTTGGCCGAGATCATGCCTGGCCTCCCTTGCGTTCCTTCTTCTTGAACATCTCCAGCATGCGCTGGGTGACCAGGAAGCCGCCGAAGACGTTGACCGCGGCCAGGGCCACGGCGAACACGCCCATCGACTGGGCCAGGCCGCCGTCGGTCAGGCCGGTCGCCAGCATGGCGCCGACGATGACGATGGCCGAGATGGCGTTGGTGACGGCCATCAGCGGGGTGTGCAGGGCCGGGGTCACGTTCCAGACCACGTGAAAGCCCACGTAGACGGCGAGCACGAAGATGATGATGTTGATCAGGGTGGGGTTGACGGCTTCCATCAGGCGCTCCTCAGGACCTGGCCGTCCTTGCAGACCAGGCAGGCTTTGACGATGTCGTCGTCCGCGGGGAGGACGAAGCGGCCCTCGGCGTCGATGACGAGTTTCAGGAAATCGAGCACGTTGCGCGCGTACAGCGCGGAGGCGTCGGTCGCCAGCAGGGCGGGCAGGTTGGCCAGCCCGACCAGGGTGACGCCGTCGCGCTCGACGACCTCGCCCGGCACCGACAGCGGGCAGTTGCCGCCGCGCTCCACGGCCAGGTCGACGATGACCGAGCCCGGCTTCATGGCGGCGACCGTGTCCGGCTGGATCAGGGTCGGCGCCGGGCGCCCGGGGATCAGGGCCGTGGTGATGACGATGTCGGCCTGCTTGCAGCGCTCGGCCACCAGGGCGGCCTGGCGCGCCATCCACGCGGCCGGCATGGGCCGGGCGTAGCCGCCGACGCCTTCGGCGATCTCGCGTTCCTCGTCGGTCTCGTAGGGCACGTCGATGAACTTGCCGCCCAGCGACTCGACCTGCTCGCGCGCGGCGGGGCGCACGTCCGAGGCTTCCACCACGGCGCCCAGGCGGCGCGCGGTGGCGATGGCCTGCAGGCCGGCCACGCCCGCGCCCAGCACGACCACGCGGGCCGCCTTCAGGGTGCCGGCGGCGGTCATCATCATGGGGAAGATGCGGCCGTAGTACTGGGTGGCCAGCAGCACGGCCTTGTAGCCGGCCAGGTTGGCCTGGGACGAGAGCACGTCCAGGCTTTGCGCGCGGGTGGTGCGCGGCGCGGCCTCCAGGGCGAAGGCCGTCAGGCCCGCGCCCGCCAGGGCCTGCAGGCCGTCCCGGTCGAAGGGATCGAGCATGCCGAGCAGCACGGCGCCGGATTTCATGCGCGCCAGTTCGGCCGCGTCGGGGCGGCGCACCTTCAGGACCAGCTCGGCGCCCAGGGCGGCGCCGGCGTCGGCCAGTTCGGCGCCCGCTTTTTCGTAGTCGGCGTCGGGATGGCGGGCGGCCGTGCCGGCGCCGCGCTCGACCAGCACCCGATGGCCGGCCTGGGCCAGCTTCTTGACGGTTTCGGGCGTGGCGGCGACCCGGGTCTCGCCGGGCAGGGTTTCACGGGGGATGCCTACCTGCATGGCGGCCTCCCGGCGGGGATGTGGCAGTCTTGCTGCATGGGGTTTTCCTTGATGTCTTGAGGGTTTCAGGCGGAACGCGGGGCCGGGATCAGCGGCTGGCGTCCAGCGCCTGGCGCAGATCGTCGAGGATGTCGTCGATGTGCTCGATGCCGATGGACAGGCGGATCATGTCTTCGCCGACTCCGGCTCGGGCGAGTTCTTCGGGGCTGAGCTGGCGGTGCGTGGTCGAGGCCGGATGGCAGGCCAGGGATTTCGCGTCGCCGATGTTGACCAGCCGCAGGATCAGTTGCAGGGCATCGATGAAGCGGGCGCCGGCGGCGCGGCCCCCCTGGATGCCGAAGGACAGGATGCTGGCGGGCAGCCCGCCCATGTATTTTTGCGCCAGCGCGTGCTCGGGATGGTCCGGCAGGCCGGCGTAGTTCACCCAGGCGACCTGGGGGTGGTCCCGCAGGAAGCGCGCCACGGCCAGGGCGTTGGCGCAGTGGCGTTCCATGCGCAGGGCCAGGGTCTCGATGCCCTGCAGCACCAGGAAGGAATTGAAGGGCGAGATCGCGCCGCCGGTGTTGCGCAGCGGCACGACGCGGCAGCGGCCGATGAAGGCGGCCGGCCCGAAGGCTTCCGTGTAGACCACGCCGTGGTAGGACGGGTCCGGCTCGTTCAGCATGGGGAAGCGGTCGCGGTGCTCGGCCCAGGGAAATCTGCCGCTGTCCACGACGGCCCCGGCGATGCTGGTGCCGTGTCCCCCCATGTACTTGGTCAGGGCGTGCACGACGATGTCGGCGCCCCATTCGATGGGGCGGCACAGGGCGGGCGAGGCGACCGTGTTGTCCACGATCAGCGGCACGCCGTGGCGGTGCGCGGCCTCGGCCAGCGCCTGGATGTCGATGATGTTGCCCGCCGGGTTGCCGACGGATTCGCAGAACACCGCGCGGGTGCGCTCGTCGATCAGGGCCTCCAGGGCGGCGACGTCGTCGTGGGGTGCGAAGCGGACTTCCAGGCCCTGGCGCGGGAAGGTGTGGGCGAACAGGTTGTAGGTGCCGCCGTAGAGCTTGCTGGTGGAGACGATGTTGTCGCCCGCCTGCGCCAGGGTCTGGATGGCGTAGGTGATGGCCGTCATGCCCGAGGCCACGGCCAGCGCGGCCACCCCGCCTTCCAGGGCGGCGACGCGCTCTTCCAGGACGGCGGTGGTGGGGTTCATGATGCGGGTGTAGATGTTGCCCGCCACCTTCAGGTCGAACAGGTCCGCGCCGTGCTGGGTGTCGTCGAACGCGTACGAGGTGGTCTGGTAGATCGGCACGGCGACGGCCTTGGTCGTGGGGTCCGGGGAGTAGCCGGCGTGGATGGCCAGGGTCTCGAAACGGCGGGTCATGGGGAAGTCTCCTCTGAACTGCGTGTTTATGGGGCGATCGACCATCGTACCGGCGAATGCCGTTGCAGCATAAGGTCTATGGCCCTATTTTCATATAGCGTCGTGTCATATAAAGTCCTGTGCATTCTTCTACGAAATGCAATGTGGTGCAATAGAATGCGCCCGGGCGCCGCAAACGGCCGTGCCGCGCGCGGGCATGGGTTAGCATTTCGTTTGCCGTGCGGCATGTGCGGGCGGCGAGGATCGATGAGGCGGGTCAGAATGCGGGTTGCGATATGAATGTCTGGTTGAAGCGGGTGCTGTTCAGCCTGGTCGTGGCGCTGCTGCTGGCGGTGGTCGGGCTGGCGATCTTCCTGCTGACCTTCAATCCGAACGCCTACAAGTCCAGGCTGGAATCCTTCGTGTTCGAGCGCACCGCGCGCACGCTGACCATCGGCGGCGACATCGGCCTGTCGCTGTTCCCCCGCATCGGCCTGTCCGTCAGCGACGTGTCCCTGTCCGAACGCGACGCTCCGGACACCTTCGTCTCCGTCGACAGCGCCCGCTTCGCGGTGGCGATCTGGCCGCTGCTGTCCAACCGCCTGGTGGTGGACCACGTGGCCGTCACCGGCCTGAAGGCCTATGTCGTGCGGGACGCCCAGGGCCGCTTCAATTTCAGCGACCTGCTGGATGCCCGGACGGCGTCGGCGGCCGCCGCCATGCCCGCGCCCATGGCCGCCGCGGCGGCGGTGTCCGGCGCCGGATCGGACTTCAACATCGACATCGCCGGCCTGGAGCTGAAGTCCGGCCGGGTCCAGTACGTCGACCAGCGCGACGGCCTGTCCACGGTCTTCGACCAGATCGAGGCGAACACCGGCCGGGTCACCTACGACCAGCCGTTCGACGTGTCCCTGAAGGCCGCGATCACGGGCAACGATCCGGTGCAGAACGCCCAGCTCCAGGCGCAGGCGCTGCTGCGCCTGAACCCGGCCGTGCGCGGCTATTCGGCGCAGAAGATCAACGTGCAGCTGAGCGGACGTCTGGGCAATCTGGACCAGTCGCAGGCCACGCTGCGGGGCAACCTGGCCTACGACGGCGAGGCCCGCCATTTTTCCGCCGACAACCTGGAGCTGGCCCTGAACGGCAACATCGTCGGCGCCCATCCGATCCAGGGGCTGAAGGCCAGCCTGACGGCCGCGCAGCTGCGCCTGGACCAGCGCAACACCGCGCTCAAGATCGACAAGCTCGCCCTGCGCGCCGTGGGCCAGGACCGCAAGCGCGCGCTGGACCTGGCCCTGGACGCGCCGGCCCTGGCGATTTCGCCCGATTCCGCCCAGGCCGATCCCGTGACCGGCACCCTGAAATGGACCGGCGACGACACGCTGGCCGTCTCGCTCGGCCTGGAAGGGCTGTCGGGCAACGCCAACGAATGGCAGTTCCGCGCCGCCAGCCTGGACGGCGCGCTGACCCAGGGCGAACGCCTGCTGCACCTGAAGCTGACCTCGCCGCTGGCCTGGAACATGTCCCTGCGCAAGGGCGCCCTGAACGCCATCAAGGGCGACATGGGCGTGCGCGACCGGGCGCTGCCCTCCGGCAGCTATGAATTCCCCATGATCGGCAGCGTGCACCTGGACCTGGTGCAGGACCTGCTGTCGGCGGACCTGAGCGCCGTGATCGACGGCGGGCAGGCCGTCTTCAAGTCCCAGACCACGGGGCTGACCGCGCCCCAGCCCCAGACCCGCTTCACCCTCAATACGGAAAAGCTCGATCTGAACCGCTGGCTGCCCGTGCCGCCGTCCGCCGGCGCCGCGGCCAAGCCGGCCAGCGGCGGCAAGGAGGCCCCGAAGGACAAGGCGGCGGACAAGGCGCCGGAGCAGGCCGCCGCCGCGCCGCCGCCCGCGCCTGCGCCCACGCCCGTCGACCTGTCCTTCCTGCGGGGGCTGGACATCGAAGGCGACGTGAAGATCGGCGACCTGCGGGTGCGCAACGTGCAGTTGACGGGCGTGGGCCTGCAGGCGCGCGTCCAGAAGGGCGCGCTGGCCGTCTCCAGGCTCGCGGCCGGCCTGTACGAAGGCACGCTCACGGGCCAGTTCAACGCCGCGGCCGACCAGACCTTCGGCCTGAAGCTGAACCTGGACAAGATCGCCGTGGCGCCCCTGATCCAGGCCGCGGCGGGCATGAGCCTGCTGTCGGGGCGCGGCGCGGCGCAGATCGATCTGCGCGCCCAGGGCGCCACGGTGGACGAACTGCAGCGCTCGCTGGCGGGCCGGGTGGCCCTGCAGGTGCGCGACGGCGCGGTGCAGGGCGTGGACGCCGCGCGTACCCTGGCGGAGGTGGCGGCGGCGCTGGGCAACGTCCTGAAGGGGCGCCTGGACGCCGTGGCCTCGCCGTTCGACAGCCGCCGCAGCACCGCCTTCAGCAGCCTGGATGCCCGCCTCGATCTCAAGGACGGCCAGGGCACCCTGTCGAAGCTGTCCCTGGTGTCCGACCTGGTGAAGCTGTCCGAGGGCAAGCCGGCGCGCATCGACGTGCCCGGCCGCACCCTGGACCTGGTCCTGCAGGCCCAGGTGGCGGCGCGGCTGCCCAAGGGCCTGGATGCCGCGCTGACGCCGCTGCTGGGCTCGACCATCCCCATCCGCATCCGCGGCGCCTGGGATCGTCCCGAGTACGACGTGGACTGGTCCAACATCCGCAATCCGTCCATCCAGCGCGCCCTGAAATCGGGGCTGATGGACCTGCTCCAGGGCCGGGACCTGATCGATCAGGCCCTGCCGGCGCCCGAGCCGGAGGCGGCCGGCGCCGCCCCCCGGAATTCCGCCGCGCCGGCCGCCGGCGCCGATCCGGTGGAGCGCATCGGCAAGGCCCTCAAGGGCCTGCTGGGACAATGAGAGACACGAGGAAAGCACACGCGATGACGACCGAGACCGTTTTTCAGCCGATCGCCGGGGGGGCCGCCCTGGCGGACGAGGCCGCCAGGCCCTACGACCGCCGCTGGCTGGTGGTCGACGACCGGGACGGCTGGCTGGATGCCGTCCGCGCACCGGGCCTGGCGGGCCTGGAAATCAGCCTGCGCTTCGGCTACCTGGTGCTGCGCGCGGCCGGCATGCTGCGCCTGGACGTGCCGCTGGACGTGATCGAGGACGACGACAGCGTCGAGCGCACCGCGCGGATCGGCGGCCGCGCCGTCCGGGTGGTGGACGAGGGCGAGCTGGCCGCGGCCTGGTTTTCCCAGTGGCTGGGCCAGCCCTGCCGGCTGGTGAAGGTGCATCCGGACGCCGGGCCGGTGAGCTGGCCCGGCTAGGCTTCATTTCCCGTTGGCCGCGTCCTGCGCTTCCCGCAGGACCTTCGCCTTGGCGTGCAGCCAGCGCTCCACCGACGGAAACACGAACTTGCTGACGTCCCCGCCCAGGATGGCGATTTCACGCACGATGGTGCCGGAGATGAACTGGTACTGGTCCGACGGGGTCATGAACAGGGTCTCGACCTCGGGCAGCAGGTGGCGGTTCATACCGGCCATCTGGAATTCGTACTCGAAGTCCGACACGGCGCGCAGGCCGCGCACGATGACGCGGGCGTCCTGCTCGCGCACGAAATCCTTGAGCAGGCCGCCGAAGCTGCGCACCCGCACGTTGGGGTAATGCCCCAGGACCTCCTCGGCGATCTCCAGGCGTTCCTGGAGGGTGAAGAACGGCCGTTTGTTCTGGCTGTGGGCCACGCCCACGACGACCTGGTCGAACAGGCTGGCCGCCCGTCGCACGAGGTCCTCGTGTCCACGGGTGAGCGGGTCGAAAGTGCCCGGGTAGACGGCGGTGATCATGCGGTCTCCGTATAGGTTGACGGAATCGGTATGCGGATCCAGGGGTTCCCGGGTGCCGGACGCGCGGGCGGCCGTTCAGAGTGTCCCCAAACGTTCATTATTCATATTTTTTTGCGTTGCAGCAAATCGTATCAATCCGTAGTGCACCTGGCCCGCCCGCCCCTGGCGCAGCAGTTCCCATTCCCGCGGCGGCGCGCAGGCGGCCTCCGATTCCAGGTACACCAGCCCGCCCGGCAGCACGGCCCGGTCCAGCAGGGGCCACAGCCGCGCCAGCCAGCCCGCGCCGAAGGGCGGATCGAGCATCACCAGGTCGTAGGAAGGGGCCTGCTGGCCGCGCAGGAAGGCGCAGGCGTCGCCCGCGTGGATGCGGATGGCGGGCGCCTTCAGGCGCGCCTGGACGGCCCGCAGGCCGGCCAGCGCGGCCGGCGCCTGCTCGACCAGCTGGGCGGTCTCCACGCCCCGCGACGCGGCCTCGAAGCCCAGCGCCCCGCTGCCGGCGAACAGGTCCAGCACCCGGCGCCCGGCGAACGTGCCGCCCCAGAAATGCGCCAGCCAGTTGAACAGGGTCTCGCGCACGCGGTCGGGCGTCGGGCGCAGGTGATCGCCGTCGGGGACGGAAATGGGCGTGCGGCGGTAGGCACCGCCTACAATACGGATCTGGTGTTTCTTCATGCGCGGTCCGCTGGGTCCGTGCCGGGCCTTGGCCGGATCGTTTTCAGTGTAAAGCCTATGTTCAGTTTCTTTAAACGCAAGAAGGCGCCCGCGCCGCAGGAAGCGGCGCCCGGGCGGGACGAAGCCCTCGGCGCCGCCGCATCCCCGGACGCGCCGGAAGTGGCGCCGGTCGCGCCGACCGAACTGCCCGACACCTGGCCGGCGGATGCCGGCGGGCTGCCCGAAACCGGCGCCGATGCGCCCGCGCACGAGGCGCCGGCCGCGGCGGCCGAGCCCGTGTCCGAGTTCGTTTCGGGCGCCGGGCCGGCGCCCGCCGCGGCGCCCGTCCAGCCCCCCGACGCCTGGTCGGACCGGCCGGACGAGACCGCCGATCCCCTGGTCCGGCTGGACCGCGCGGCCAGCGCCGAGGCGGCCGTGCCCGCGTCCTCGGGCTCCTGGCTGGGCCGGCTGCGGCGCGGCCTGTCGCGCACCGGCCAGAGCCTGGGCGGCCTGTTCACCGGGGTCAAGGTCGATGAGGCCCTGTTCGAGGAACTGGAAACCGCGCTCATCATGGCCGACGCCGGCGTCGAGGCCACGGAAAAGCTGCTGGAGCAGCTGCGCGCGCGCGTGCGGCGCCAGCGCATCGAGCGGCCCGAGGCCGTGCGCGCCGCGCTGCGCGACATCCTGGCCGAGCACCTGAAGGTCCTGGAAAAGCCCTTCGTCGTGGGCGAGGCCGCGCCCATGGTGGTCATGATCGCGGGGGTCAATGGCGCGGGCAAGACCACCTCCATCGGCAAGCTCGCCCATGCCCTGCGGGAACGCCAGGCCTCGGTGCTGCTGGCGGCCGGCGACACCTTCCGCGCGGCGGCGCGCGAGCAGCTCGTGGCCTGGGGCGCGCGCAACGGCGTCACCGTCATCGCCCAGGAAGGCGGCGATCCGGCGGCCGTGGCCTTCGACGCGGTCAACGCCGGGCGCGCGCGTTCGGCGGACGTGGTGCTGGTCGATACCGCCGGCCGGCTGCCGACCCAGCTGCACCTGATGGAAGAACTGAAGAAGATCAAGCGCGTCATCGGCAAGGCCGATCCGGCGGCGCCCCACGAGATCCTGCTGGTGGTGGATGGCAACACCGGCCAGAACGCGCTCGCGCAGATCCGCGCCTTCGACGCCGCGCTGGGCCTGACCGGCCTGGTCGTCACCAAGCTCGACGGCACGGCCAAGGGCGGGACGCTGGCGGCGGTGGCGGCGGGCAGCCAGGGCGTGCGGCCGGTGCCCGTGTACTGGATCGGCGTGGGCGAGGGCATGCAGGACCTGCAGCCCTTCGTCGCGGCGGAGTTCGCCGACGCGCTGCTGGGCGGACCCGAGACCGACAGGGCCTGAGGCACGGGCTAAAATGCCCGCATTCCGTTTCCATTCGACAGGTATGGCATGAACATGGCATCCGGCGCGGCATCGAACGAGCCGCCCTTCGATATTTCCCCGGTCCAGGAGATCGTGAACGAGCTGCGGGCCGGCCACATGGTCATCCTGGTGGACGAGGAAGACCGCGAGAACGAGGGCGACCTGGTCCTGGCGGCGGATTTCGTCACGCCCGACGCGATCAATTTCATGGTGACCCACGCGCGCGGCCTGGTCTGCCTGACGCTGACCCACGAACGCTGCGCCCAGCTGCAGCTGCCGCTGATGGCCAACCAGAACGGCACGCGCTACGGCACCAATTTCACCGTCTCCATCGAAGCCGCCGAGGGCGTGGGCACCGGCATTTCCGCCGCCGACCGCGCCCGCACCATCCAGGCGGCCGTGGCGCGCGACGCCCGGCCGGCCGACCTGGTCCAGCCCGGCCACATCTTCCCGGTGCGCGCCGTCCAGGGCGGCGTGCTGGTGCGCGCGGGCCACACCGAAGCCGGCTGCGACCTCACCGCCATGGCGGGCCTGACGCCGGCCGCCGTGATCTGCGAGATCCTCAAGCCCGACGGCAGCATGGCGCGCCTGCCGGACCTGATGGTCTTCGCCCGCGAGCACGGACTGAAGATCGGCACCATCGCCGACCTGATCCAGTACCGCAGCGAGCACGAATCCATGATCGAGCGCCTGGTCGAGCGGCCGGTGAAGACGCCCTGGGGTTCGTTCCAGGCGGTGGCCTACCGGGACCGCGCCTCGAACGCGCCGCACCTGGCGCTGGTGCACGGCGACATCCGCCCCGACCAGGAAGCCCTGGTGCGTGTGCACGAGCCCGCCAGCGTGCTGGACCTGCTGTGCGAAGGCGCCACCCGCCACAGCTGGACCATTCCCCAGGCCCTGGGCGCCATCGCGGCCTCGCCCAGCGGCGTGCTGGTGCTGTTGAACTGCCATGGCGACGCCGATCTGCTGTTCGCCCAGTTCGATGCCTGGGCGCGCAGCGGCGACGCCCAGGCCGGGCGGCCGGCCACCGACGGCGAACGCCACGGCCTGCGCACCTTCGGCATCGGCGCGCAGATCCTGCGCGACCTCGGCGTGGGCCAGGCCCGGCTGCTGGCGCGGCCGCGCAAAATGCCCAGCATGGCAGGGTTCTCCCTGACCATTACGGGTTACCATAACGAACCCGGCGTATCCGACGCCGCGACCTGATCAAGGAATCGCGACCATGAACCCTTACGTGATGACTCCCGACATGAACGGGGAGGGCCTGCATATCGGCATCGTGCGCGCCCGGTTCAACGAGGAAATCGGCCAGGCCGAACTGCAGACCTGCCTGGACGAGCTGGCCGCCCTGGGCGTGGACGAGCGCGACGTCATGGTGGTGTCCGTGCCCGGCGCGCTGGAATTGGGCGTGACCCTGGCCCAGATGGCCGAAACCTTTGAATTCGACGCCCTGATCGCCCTGGGCGCGGTAATCCGCGGCGAAACCTACCACTTCGAGATCGTCAGCAACGAATCGGCGTCGGCCATCAGCCGCATCGCGCTGGAAACCGGGATCCCGGTCGCCAACGGCGTGCTCACCACCGACACCGACGAGCAGGCCCAGGCCCGCGCGGCCGACAAGGGCCGCGACTGCGCCCGCGCCGCCGTCGAGATGGCCAATCTGGTGGCCGCCCTGGAGCCCGAATCGGACGACGACGAAGACGAGGACGACGACTTCGACGACGAGGACGAGGACGAAGAGGACGTGGATGACTGAGTCCAAGCCCGCGCGCGCCGGCGGCCGCGCCAATGCCCGCAGCGCGCGCCGTCTGGCGCGCGAATTCGCGCTGCAGGGCGTGTACGCCTGGCTGCTGCGCGGCGGCGCCGATCTGGCCGAGCTGGGCGAGATCGACGCCCACGTGCGCGATGGCGAAGACTTCGACCAGGCCGACGCCCAGTGGTACCAGACCCTGCTGCAGGGGGCGGCCGGCCAGGCCGCCGCGCTGCGCGAGCGCTTCGTGCCCTACATCGACCGGCCCCTGGCGGAGCTGTCCCCCATCGAGCACGCCGTGCTGCTGATCGGCAGCTTCGAGCTCGTCCAGCACGTCGAAGTCCCCTACCGCGTCGCCATCAACGAGGCCGTCGAGCTGGCCAAGTCCTTCGGCGGCACGGACGGCTACCGCTTCGTCAACGGCGTGCTCGACAAGCTCGCGGCCGAAGTCCGCGCTCCCGAGGTCCAGGCGACGGCGCGCCGCTGATGCGGCACGGGGCGGGCTTATGCAGGCGGATGGCGAATTCGACCTGATCGCACGCTATTTCAAGCGGCCCGCGCCGGACCGGATGCTGGGCGTGGGCGACGACTGCGCCCTCATGCCGCTCTCGTCGGGCTGCGAACTGGCCGTCAGCACCGACATGCTGGTCGAGGGCCGGCATTTCCTGCCCGACGCGGACCCGGCCTCCCTGGGCCACAAGGCCCTGGCGGTCAACCTGTCCGACCTGGCCGCCATGGGCGCCCGGCCGCTGGCCTGCACGCTGGCGCTGTCGCTGCCCGCCGTCGACCACGCCTGGCTGGCGGCCTTCTCCGAAGGCTTCCACGCCCTGGCCCGCGAATCCCATTGTCCGCTGGTGGGCGGCGACACCACCCGCGGCGACGCGGTGGTGCTCAGCATCACGGTGCTGGGCGAAGTCCGCCGCTCGCACGCCCTGCGCCGCGACGCGGCCCGCGTCGGCGACGACGTCTGGGTGTCCGGCACGCTGGGCGCGGCCGACCTGGCCCTGCGCCTGCTGCTGGGCCGCTTGCCCCCCGATCCCGAGCGCCTGCGGGCCGTCCGGCCCGCCCTGGACCGCCCCATGCCGCGCCTGAAACTGGGCCGCTACCTGGCCGGCGTGGCCCATGCCGCCATCGACGTGTCCGACGGCCTGCTGCAGGATTTCGGCCATATCCTGCAGGCCAGCCATTGCGGCGGCGAACTGTGGCTCGACGCCTTGCCGGCGCATCCGGCGCTGGCCGGGCTGGACGAGACCCTGCGCCGCGAGGCCCTGCTGGCCGGCGGCGACGCCTACGAACTGTGCTTCACCGCCCGGCCCCTGTGGCGCGAGCAGATCGAGGTCCTGGGGCGCCAGCTGAACGTGCCGGTGACCCGGGTGGGCAGGCTGGTGCGCGGCGAGGGCGTGCGCGTGCTGGACGGCGCCGGCCAGGCCGTGCCGGTGGCGCGCCGGGGCTTCGACCATTTTGCCGAGCCGTGCGGAGACCTCGCATGACAGACCCCGACGATCCGAAGCACACGGGCCGGGATGCGGGCCGGCATGCGGGCCCCGAGCGGCCCATCCTGCGCCCCTCCGCCGCCTGGGTCTTCGCCCGGCCCGAGCGGATCCTGGGCTTCGGCCTGGGCTCGGGCCTGATCCATCCGGCGCCGGGCACCTGGGGCACGCTGATGGGCTGGCTGCTGTGGGCGGTCCTGCTGCGCGGCCTGTCCGACGGCTGGATGATCCTGATCCTGCTGCTGTCCTTCGGGATCGGCTGCTGGGCGGCCCAGCGCTGCGGCGATGCCCTGGGCGTGCCGGACCATGGCGGCATCAACTGGGACGAGATCGTCGCCATCTGGCTGGTGCTGTGGCTGATGCCGCACGGCTTCTGGGCCCAGGCCGTCTCGGTGGCGCTGTTCCGCTTCTTCGACATCGTCAAACCGCCGCCGGTCGGCCTGCTCGACCGGCGCTTCAAGAACGGCTTCGGGGTCATGATCGACGACATCGTCGCGGCCCTGTATGCCTTGCTGGCGGGGGCGCTGCTCGTCCGCCTGGGAGTGTTGTCATGAACGAACGCGAGACGCGCGTCCTGGCGGGCGAAGTGGGCGCCGCCCTGCGCGCCGCCGGCTGGCTGTGCGCCACGGCGGAATCCTGCACCGGCGGGCTGCTGGCGGGCGCCATCACGTCCTGCCCCGGCTCCAGCCTGTGGTTCGAGCGCGGCTTCGTCACCTACAGCAATGCCGCCAAGATCGAGCAGCTGCGGGTGTCGTCCGACACCCTGGAACGCTTCGGCGCCGTCAGCGAGGAAACCGCCATGGAAATGGCCGGCGGCGTGCTGGCGGCGGTGCCCCAGGCCCACCTGGCCCTGTCCACCACCGGCATCGCCGGGCCGGGCGGCGCCACCCCCGGCAAGCCGGTCGGCATGGTGTGCTTCGGCATCGCGCGCCGCACCGGCGCCGGGATCGTCACCCGCGCCCTCACCCAGGTCTTCGAGGGCGACCGCGAGGCCGTGCGCGCCGCGGCGGTGCGCCGCGCCCTGCAGGCGGCGCTGGTGGAACTGGGGAAGACCTGAGCCTGGGTCAGGCTGCGGCCTGCATGACCATGTCGATATGGATGCGGTCGTAGGGGCAGCGCAGCGCACCCTTGGCGTCCTTTTCCAGCAGGCCGATATCGACCAGGATCTGGGTGTCGGTATGGACGCCTTTTACGTCGCGGCCTACTTTGCGCGCCAGTTCCCGAACCCCGACGGTTCCCTGGCCCAGCAGATCGCGCAGCAGCAGCCAGCGCCGCCCGTTCAGGTACGCAAAAAAGACGGCAGGGGTCTCGAAGTTCAAGGTTTCGCCTTGCGGTTGGCCCGTCGCAAGGCCGATGGCCGCTTTGTGCCCAGCGGTCCGCAGCACGGTCTTCCAGTCCGGGTCGATGGTAATCGTCAGTGTTCTGGGTGTCGTCATGGGGGACCTCTGATGATTTCTACTTCCGTGATGAAGTCCTTGATGAGCTGGTCGATTGTCGTGAATGGATAGTGCAGTTCCGCTTGCCCCAGATGCATGTGGTCACCCTTGCCGCGTTCGTTGTCGAATCCAACCAGGCGGCGGCCGTTCCGTGCATAGACCAGCCGGTACTTGAATCCGTGCGTCGAAGGCGGGACAGGTTCTGGGACGGACCAGACGGTCATTTGGATGATGCCGCCGGTTTCATCAAAGGATTTCTGGTTGACGATGAGTTTGGCTGTCATGTCGTTCCATGGCGTCAATCGTATCAAGTGCTGTTTGTTTTTACAACAGTGATCACCCTTCCAGTCTCATCGCGTGACATGTATTTTTGATGAGCGGCTGACACGGGCTCCCGATGGACAGGATAGTCAGGGCAGGCCCATGCCGGTGCGTCGCGGCATGGAAATGTCCATGAGGGAAAATGTGGTTGGACACCACAAGAATCCCCGTCAGCGAATCGTGATCGGGATTCTTCAAGCCAGCCGGGCGGGAAGAATAGGGGGCTGGTTGACCCGTTTCGCAGTAAGCTCGGGGGCTTCGTTGGATTGTGATTGTTTCTGGCGCGGGTGCGGGCCGCGCAGTGTACAGGTCGTCATAAGAAGGCTCATGCCATGGATTGTCTGGACCGGCCCATCCGGTATTTTCTGAAGATCGCGGAATTATCTTCGCTGTCGCGTGCAGCCGAAGACCTGGGCTTGAGCCAATCGGGCCTGAGCCGCAAGCTGGCATCCCTGGAAGCCCATCTGGGAAAACCGCTGTTTCTGCGCACTGGCAGGGGCATGGAGCTGACCGAGGCCGGCCGTAAGCTGGCCGAGGCCGCCTTGCCGGCCTATACGGCGATCGATGACATGCTGGTGCAACTGCGCGACAGGGAAGGCCTGACGCAAGGCAACTTGAGCATCGCCATTATCCATACCGTCGGCTATTACTTTGTGTCTGACCTGCTGTCGCGCTTTGTCGGCAAGCATTCCCAGGTCAACCTGACGGTTCTGGCGCGCAGTTCCCCCGAAGTCGTTGAACTGGTGGAAAAGGGCAAGGCTGACATCGGCCTGGTCTATGACTCGGCCGTGGCCAGCGACAGGCTGGAATCGACCCCGCTGCTCATGGACGAGATGTGTCTCATTGCACGCGCGCAGGATCTGCCTGATCAGGTGTCTGTGGACCTCGCTCGTTCGTCGTTGATGCTGGTGGGCTTTCCAGAGAACTATGCCTTGCGGCGCATGTTGAAAAGCGCTGGACTGGATGAGCGCGTGACCGTGGTGGCGGAAACGGTGGATGCCATGCTGCAGCTCAGCGCCACGGGTATCGGCGCTTGTGTGCTGCCGGCCAATATTCCGGCGCCACTGTTGCGAGACTATGGCCTGGTCAAGGTTCCTTTGCAGGCGCCTGGACTGCAACGCCTGGTGGTCGCCATCGTGCGCCACGATATCGCCGCCGGCAGCTTGGCGCGTCAGTTGCTGAACATGGCCAAGGCTATTTCCACAATGGCATAGCAAGTATTGGCATAGCTGGTATGACTTGAGGTTCATGGTCTTGGAACGGCCCCGTCCCTAGAATGATTCATGTCAATTAATCACACCACGGGGACGAATCATGACGGCAGTGCTTAGGGAAAAATCGTATTTTGATCAACGCGCTACACAAGAAATGCGCGAACATCTTCACCCCGTTCAGCGAACCCTCCAGGAAGACTTGGCCTATGCCTGTCGGATCCTGGCCGCAACCGGCCAGGAGGCCGGGCTGGCTGGGCAGATCAGTGCGCGCTCCGACACCCCGGGGGCCTACTGGACTTTGCGCTTCGGGTTAGGGTTTGACGAGGCCACGCCCAATGACTTTATCGAGGTCGGCGCTGACCTGGAAACCCTGTCGGGGCAGGGCATGGCCAATCCGGCGACCCGCTTTCACCTATGGATCTACAAGAGCCGGCCGGATGTCAATGCCATCATCCATACGCATTCTCCGTGGGTCAGCGCGCTGGTGGCCGCACGCCAGCCCCTGGTGGTGGCGCAAATGGACATGACGCCTTTTCACAATGACTGCGCGTTTTTGGCTGACTGGCCCGGGGTGCCCATCGCCGACCAGGAGGGCGTGCTGATTTCCGAGGCGCTCGGCGGCAAGCGTTCCATCATCCTGGCGCATCATGGCTATCTGACGACGGGCGGCACCATGGCCGAAGCCACCTACCTGTCGGTCTACCTGGAGCGCGCGGCCCGCATGCAGACCCGTGCCCGCGTCTACGGTGAGCTGACCCCCGTGCCGGACCATCTGGCGCAGGAGGCTCACGACTATCTGCTCAAGCCTTCGATCGTCAAGGGCACGTTCGACTACTGGTGCCGCCAGATCGACCGGTCCGCCGCCTGACTGGAAGTATCCATCTGAACGGGGCCTGACGCCCCGGCATAAAAAATGATCAAAACACATGCTGGCCAATGCCGGCAGGGAGACATGCGCATGAAAAACCAACAATCCCCGGGTAGGCCGCACAAGTCTGGGTCATCGAAGCACTATGTGACTGCTGGTGTAGCCAGCATGCTCGGGACCACCATCGAGTGGTATGACTTTTTTCTGTATGGGACAGCCGCCGCCCTGATCTTCAATAAGATATTTTTTCCGGCGTTTGACCCCCTGATGGGCACACTGGCGGCGTTTGCCACCTATTCGGTGGGCTTTTTCGCCCGCCCGCTGGGCGGGATCGTGTTCGGACATTTCGGAGATCGTGTCGGACGCAAGTCCATGTTGCTCATCACCCTGGTGATGATGGGGGTGCCCACCATTCTGATCGGGCTGATTCCATCCTACGACAGCATTGGTTATTGGGCTGCCATTCTGTTGGTCATCCTGCGTTTCCTGCAGGGTGTGGCGGTCGGTGGCGAGTGGGGGGGCGCCGTGCTGATGGCGGTTGAACACGCTCCCGAGGGCAAGAAAGGCTTTTTCGGCAGTCTGCCCCAGGCCGGGGTGGCGCCGGGTCTGCTGCTATCGTCTTTTGCCATGGCCGCCGTTGCGGCATTGCCCGAAGAACAGATGCTCAGTTGGGGTTGGCGGCTGCCGTTTCTGGCCAGTGTGGTGCTGCTGCTGGTGGGCTGGTTCATTCGCATTCGCGTGGCTGAATCGCCCGATTTTGAAGCCATGCAATCCGCCGGCAAGAAAATCGAAGTGCCCTTGCGCACGGTGCTCACCAAGCATCCTCGCAGCGTTTTGCTGGTGATCGGTGCCCGTCTGGGTGAAGTCACCTGGTTTTATACCGTCGTGACATTTGCCCTGGCCTATGCCACCGGGACATTGGGGATTCCGAAAATCACAGTGCTCGATGGCATCATGTGGGGGGCCGCAGTCTCGTTCTTTACCATGCCTTTGTGCGGCATGCTGGGTGATCGCATCGGACACAAATACGTTTTTATGCTCGGCGCCATCGGCGTGCTGATCGTCGGCAATGTGTTTTTCGATCTGCTGGCGACGCGTGAATTCGGCATGATCACCCTGGGCATGGTGCTGGCCATTGGCTGCGTTTATGCCATGCTCTACGGCCCCGAAGGCAGCCTGTTTTCAAGTCAGTTCCCGCCCGAGGTCCGCTATAGCGGCATTTCCCTTGCTGTACAGATCTCCGGGGCGATTGGCGGCGGGCTGGCTCCCCTGGTGGCCACCTGGTTGTTGGCCCTGGGCGACGGCAGTCCGCGCTATGTGGTGTGGTACCTGCTCAGCCTGGGTGCGATTGCTGGCGTGTGTGCCTGGCGGATGCGTTCGCAGGCCCCCGTCCTCGAAGGGCGTCAGTATGAAGCAGCTTGATTATTACTTCTGGTTGAATTCCGACTGGGCCTTGCTGGGAGCGGATCGACTGGCGCTGCTGGCCCAGCGCCAGGATGTCCAGGTGAACTACAAGCCTGTGGATTTGCTGGATGTCTATGCGCGCACCGGAGGCATCCCCTTGTCCCGGCGTTCAGTGCAGCGTCAGGATTACCGCGAGCAGGAATTGCGGCGCTGGATGCCGTTACTGGGCATGCAGATTAACGTGACGCCTCGGTATATGTGTCCGGATGCCTCGCTGGCCTCAAGGTTCCTGATCGCAGCTGAGCTGCTGGGGTATCCCGTGGCCCAGCTGCACAAGGAAATCTTGGCTGCGCAATGGTGTCACGAACAGGATATTGCTCAGGCCGATGTGCTGTTGGGCGTGGCCGCCCGGCTGGGGCTGCCTGGGCCAGCCATGATGCAGCGTGCGGCACAGCCTGAGGCGGAGCGACAGTATCGGCGTTACACCGATGAAGCGGTATCGGCTGGCGTGTTTGGCTCGCCCAGCTATGTGCTGGCAGGGGAGGTCTTCTGGGGCCAGGACCGATTGGACTTTCTGGATCGAGCCTTGGCGGGGTGAAACCAAGCACCCGCCTTGTGGCAAGCGTCTCAACATCAAGGATATTCACATGAGTACCGTTGTCAGTCAGCCCGCGCAGGAGCATAGGGTCGTTCCTGCCTGGACGGGGGTCATCCGGCATCTGCACATCACGCCGCGTGCCTTTTTGCCCATGGAATCGTTCCAGGAGCTCACCCTGGTGGCCGGCAAGGGTATTGTCGGCGACCGCTACCTCCTCGGCCACGAGCAGGGATTTTATTCGCATAAACCAGAGGAGGGACGCCAGATCACGTTGTTCGAGATTGAAACGCTTGAGGCGTTGCAGCGGGATGCCGGCATTGAAATGCTGCCGCAAGAACATCGCCGTAATGTCACCGTTCAGGGTGTCCCTCTGAATCATCTGGTCGGACGGCGATTCTGGCTGGGTGGGGCGTTGCTGGAGGCTACGCGCCTGTCCACGCCGTGCCGGCATATCGAGGAAATCCTGGACAAGGCCGTGTTTGATCCCATGATCAATCGGGCTGGGCTCAATTGCAGAATCCTGCAAGGCGGCACGATCCGCGTGGGCGACATTGTGCGGGAGGCGTGAAATGGCGTCTCCCATCAAACATCTCCAGTTGCTCGTTCAGGCGCTTGACGAGCCGGTTCCCGGTGTGAAACGGCTGCTGTTGGCTGATCAGGATGGTTGGCGATTGCCCGCTTTCCGACCTGGAGCGCATATCGATCTGCACTTGGACGGGGGCCTGGTGCGCACCTATTCGCTGTGCAATGAACCCGAAGACAATCGGCGGTATATCGTTGCCGTGAAAAAAGAAGCGAATGGCCGGGGTGGGTCCCACTATATTCATGAAACCCTGCGACCGGGCCAGACCATTGGTGTCTCGGTACCCAGGGGCGGGCTGGAATTCGCCGATTCAGCGATGAATGTCTTTATTGCCGGCGGCATTGGCATTACGCCTTTTGTCTCGGCCATCCGCACGCTGGAACGCCAGGGCAGGAATGACTACGTGCTGCATTGGGCCAGCATGGGGCCGCCCAGCCTGGGCGACATGCTCCAGCCGGCGCTCTCTGCGGGGCGTGTGCATCTGTACGATACGCGACGGGTGGCTCCTCCTGACCTGGGAACCCTTATCAGACAATATGGCGATACTGCCAAAGTCTTCTGCTGCGGGCCCGGCGGCATGCTGGATGCCGTCGAGGCGCTGGTCGCTGATTGGCCCGAAGATCGCAAGCACATCGAGCGCTTTGTTGCGCCTGCCCATACGCCGGATCCGAGCGTCAAGCCGTATCGTGTCGTCTTGGCCAAAAGTGGCCGTGAAAAGGACGTATTGCCCGAAATCGGCCTGCTGGCCACCCTGGAATCCATGGATGCCGACATCATTGTGTCGTGCGGGGGCGGCATTTGTGGCGCATGCCGCACTCCTTGGAGCGAAGGGCCGCCCATCCACCACGATCGGGTGCTGACGCCACGGGAGCGCGAGCGCGAGGTCTGCGTCTGTGTTGCGGATTGCGCGGGCCCCACGCTGGTGCTTGATATCTAGGGAAGGCCGGGCGGATGACCGCGCCGGCCTCAGAACGCCGGATTGATGCTCAGGGCCATCAGGGCCGAGAGCTGGCACAGCGGCCGGCCCGAATCCCGCCGCAAAGCGTTGAAAGCCTCCTGTACGGCCTGCAGGTCGCGCTGGGCGGTGGGCTCGCGCTCGATGACGCCCGCGGCCGCCAGGCGCGCGACCACGTCGCTGGTCAGCAGGAACGTGTCCTTGCCGGCCAGGCGCAGGAACCCGGCGGCCGAGCGTCCGCCCAGGCGCGCGCCCCGCTTGGCCAGCAGGCGCCACAGGCCGATCGTGTCGGTGTCCGGCCAGTCGGCCAGGAACGCGCCGAAGCCGGTGCCCCGTTCCCGGCGGATGTCCAGGATGAAGCGGGCGTTTGCCGGAATGCTCTTGATCTTGGCGCGGTCGCGGATGATCCGGTCGTTCTGCATGTGCGCTTCGATCAGCGAAGGGCTGAGCTGCGCCATGGCCTCGGGGACGAAGCCCTGGAAGGCCTGCTCGAATTCGGGCCACTTGGCGTCGACCATCGTGTGCTGCACGCCCGCGTGGAAGACCCGCCGGGTCATGGCGGAAAGATAGCGGTCGTCGCCCTGGTCCTTCAAGGCCCGGGGCGTCAGCGCCCGGGGCAGAAAGGCTTCCAGGGCCTCGTCGGATTCAAAGCGCGCGCGGACCGTGTCGTAGAGCTGGCGATAGTCGAGGGTCATGAGTGTCTTCCTATGAGCCGTCTGCCCGGAGGCTGTCCTCCTGGGGGGCATCTTCCCGGCGCCCGTCTTCCTGCGAGCCGGCTCGCCTGACGTCGCGGGCGGGCGGCCGCCGGGCGGGGATCAGCCTTGCAGCGCCGCGCGGATGGCGCTGCGCGTGGCGCGCGCGGTCTTGGCGGCGGCCTGTTCCCAGCCTTCCTGGGCGCTGGCGTACAGGATGGCGCGCGACGAATTGATCATCATGCCGCGGCCGGCGGGCGTGCGGCCCGCCTGCACCGTGGCCCGGATGTCGCCGCCCTGGACGCCGATGCCGGGAACCAGCAGGGGCATGTCCCCCACCCGGCGGCGCACCTGGGCGATTTCTTCCGGGAAGGTGGCGCCCACCACCAGGGCGCATTGCCCGCTGGTGTTCCAGACGCGGGCCACCTGGTCGGCGACGTGCAGGTACAGCGGCGTGCCGTTGGCCAGGCGCATGTCCTGGAAATCGGCGCCGCCGACGTTGGAGGTGCGGCACAGGATGATGACGCCGCGCTCGCCGTAGTCGATGTAGGGCTGCACGGAATCGCGCCCCATGTAGGGATTGACCGTGACCGCGTCGGCGCCGTAGCGCTCGAAGGCCTCGCGGGCGTACTGCTCGGCGGTGCTGCCGATGTCGCCGCGCTTGGCGTCCAGCACGATGGGCAGGTCCGGATGCCGCTCGCGGATCGTCCGGCAGATGTCCTGCAGCTGGTCCTCGGCGCCCAGCGCCGAGAAATACGCGATCTGCGGCTTGAAGCCACAGACGTAGGGCGCGGTGGCCTCGACGATGCGCAGGCAGAATTCGGTGATCGCGTCCGGCCGGCCTTCCAGTTCCTTGGGAAAGCGCCGCGGGTCCGGATCCAGGCCCACCATCAGCAGGGAATCCTGGGCGGCCCAGGCGCGGTTCAGCTTGTCGATGAAGGTCATGGGGTCGGCCTCTGTCTCGTATGGGTATGGGTTCGGGGGAGTGCGGTGCGCTCGCGGTCGCGCGCCGCGTGCGTCTTCATGGGCTCAGGAGCTCAGGACGGCCACCAGCGCGGCGCCAGCACCGCCGCCCAGGCGGCGGCCGCCAGCAGCAGCGTCAGCAGCACCGCCGCGCTGCCGATGTCCTTGGCGCGTCCCAGCAGGGGATGATAGTCGGTGCCGATCGCGTCGGCCAGCGTCTCGATCGCGGAATTGAGCAGTTCCACCGCCAGCACCAGCACCGGCGCGCCCGCCAGCAGCAGCCGTTCGACGGCGCTGTCGCCCAGCCACAGGCCCAGCGGGATCAGGATCGCGGCCAGCACCGTTTCCTGGCGGAAGGCGGCCTCGTGGCGCCACGCCGCGCCCAGCCCCTGCAGCGAATAGCCGAAGGCGCGCGCGATGCGCAGCAGTCCGCCGGTGCTCTTGTAAG
The DNA here is from genome assembly GCF_000612685.1 of Castellaniella defragrans 65Phen. Classification (NCBI taxonomy): domain Bacteria; kingdom Pseudomonadati; phylum Pseudomonadota; class Betaproteobacteria; order Burkholderiales; family Alcaligenaceae; genus Castellaniella; species Castellaniella defragrans. The sequence continues at coordinate 3,699,241 of NZ_HG916765.1, read as the reverse complement.
GGGAGGGCTGGGTCATGGGGCGACGGGTCCGGATGGTGCGGGCATTGTAATGGATGGGTGTCGGGAAGCGGTCGCTTCCATCCGCATGTCGATGTGGATGCTGCCGTAGGGGCAGCGCAGCCCGGCCGATAAAAAATCCCCGCCGCGGCGAACCGTGACGGGGATGATGCAGAACACGAGATAGCCCCTGCGGACTATCTCGTGCCTGCCGAATCCGGGCAGCGTGCAAGCTGCAAGGAGGGGCCGGGGTCCGGCCGGCGCCGGAGCGCCGGCTGGAGACGGACGGGAGCTTAGAAGCCGCCCATGCCGCCCATGCCACCCATGCCGCCCATGTCGGGCATGGCCGGCGCGGCCTTGTCTTCCACGATCTCGGCCACGGCGGCTTCGGTGGTCAGCAGCAGGCTGGCGACCGAGGCGGCGTTCTGCAGCGCGGTGCGGGTGACCTTGGTCGGGTCGATCACGCCCTGCTCGACCAGGTCGCCGTATTCGCCGGTGGCGGCGTTGTAGCCGTAGTTGCCTTCGCCCTTCTCGACCGCGTTGACGATCACGCTGGCTTCGTCGCCGGCGTTGCTGACGATGGTGCGCAGCGGGGATTCGATGGCGCGCAGGACCAGCTTGATGCCGGCGTCCTGGTCGGCGTTGTCGCCCTTGACCTTGGCCACGGCGGCCTTGGCGCGGATCAGCGCGACGCCGCCGCCCGGGACGATGCCTTCCTCGACGGCGGCACGCGTGGCGTGCAGCGCGTCTTCGACACGGGCCTTCTTTTCCTTCATTTCGACTTCGGTGGCCGCGCCCACGCGGATCACCGCGACGCCGCCGGCCAGCTTGGCGACGCGTTCCTGCAGCTTTTCACGGTCGTAGTCGGACGTGGCTTCCTCGATCTGGGCGCGGATCTGCTTGACGCGCGCTTCGATGTTGGCGGCCTGGCCGGCGCCGTCGATGATGGTGGTGTTTTCCTTGGCCACTTCGATGCGCTTGGCCTGGCCCAGCAGCTCCAGGGTCGCCTTTTCCAGCGACAGGCCGGTTTCCTCGGAGATCACCGTGCCGCCCGTCAGGATGGCGATGTCTTCCAGCATGGCCTTGCGGCGGTCGCCGAAGCCCGGGGCCTTGACGGCGGTGGTCTTCAGGATGCCGCGGATGTTGTTCACCACCAGGGTGGCCAGGGCTTCGCCCTCGACGTCCTCGGCCACGATCAGCAGCGGACGGCTGGACTTGGCGACTTGTTCCAGCACCGGCAGCAGGTCGCGGATGTTGCTGATCTTCTTGTCGAAGATCAGGACGAACGGATCGTCCAGCACGGCGACTTGCTTGTCGGGGTTGTTGATGAAGTAGGGCGACAGGTAGCCGCGGTCGAACTGCATGCCTTCGACGACGTCGAGTTCGTTTTCCAGGGACTTGCCGTCCTCGACGGTGATGACGCCTTCCTTGCCGACCTTGTCCATCGCGTTGGCGATGATTTCACCGACGGAGGTGTCGCTGTTGGCCGAGATCGAGCCGACCTGGGCGATGGCCTTGCTGGTGGTGCAGGGCTTGGACAGGGCGTGCAGCTCGTTGACGGCGGCGATCACGGCCTTGTCGATGCCGCGCTTCAGGTCCATGGGGCTGATGCCGGCGGCCACGTACTTCAGGCCTTCCTCGACGATGGCCTGGGCCAGCACGGTGGCGGTGGTGGTGCCGTCGCCGGCGTTGTCGGAGGTCTTGGAAGCGACTTCCTTGACCAGCTGGGCGCCGATGTTCTCGAACTTGTCCTTCAGTTCGATTTCCTTGGCGACGGAGACGCCGTCCTTGGTGACGGTGGGGGCGCCGAAGGAGCGGTCCAGCACCACGTTGCGGCCCTTGGGGCCCATGGTGGTCTTGACGGCGTTGGCGAGGATGTTGACGCCGCGGACGATGCGGGTGCGGGCATCGTCACCGAAATAAACTTGCTTTGCAGCCATGTCGAAATTCCTTGGTATGAGGGGGGCTTACAGGATCACGGCGAGGACTTCTTCCTCGCGGATGACGAGCACTTCCTCGCCATCGACCTTGACGGACTGGCCGGCGTACTTGCCGAACAGGACCTTGTCGCCGACCTTCAGGTCGACCGGGATCACTTTGCCGTCGTCGGTCTTCTTGCCGGGACCGACGGCCAGGACTTCGCCCTGGTCGGGCTTTTCAGCCGCGCTGTCAGGGATGACGATACCCGAGGCGGTGGTGCGCTCGTTGTCCAGACGCTTGACGATCACGCGATCGTGCAAAGGACGCAGTGCCATGGAGGAACTCCTGTACGTAGAAAGTGTGAATGGGTGCTGGGGCGGAGGATTGTTAGCACTCAACCCCGTCGAGTGCTAATTATAAGGACGATTCTCCGCGTTTCAAGAGGGGAGCCGGGCTTGTTACAAGTAAGGGGGCGCCGATGAGACCTTCGAGGGGTCCGGCGGCCTGCCGGCCACGGGACTGAAGGCGCTGAGGCGTGCGCGAGGCCGATGCTGGACTGCAGGCGGGCGCCCGAGGCGGCCGCCCGGCGCCGAGGCCATGGATCGCGCGGGCGGCGCTTCAGGAGGGAAGGCTGCCCGCCCCCGATGGCGCCCACCGGCTGAAATTCGATCCCATCCGGATGAAATGCCGCTCGATGAAATGCCAGGAAACATAGCCGAGCAATGCCGCAATCGCCACCGATGCGAGCTGGTTGAAGCTGATCCCCTGTTCGGGAAAATATTGCGCCATCACCTGCTGGACCGGCCAGCCCCATAAATACATCCCGTAAGAGATGTCGATGGCCGGCTTGAATTTCAGCAGGGCCTTCCGGCTGGAAAAAAACAGGATGGAGTAAAAAACGGCGAGATAGAAGAAATAAAAATTGTACGACGACTTCATGAATAGAAAGTACAGGGCCCATGCGCCAATGGTCCCCTGGAAATGCACTTGGATCCTGTCCTTGAACAGGGTGAAAAGCGACCCCGCGGCGAAACAGGGTGCGAGCATGGTGATCTCGGTGTTCTGCGGCAGCCAGGTGAAGAGCAGTGTGTTTCCGGTGGCCGAATCCACCAGGATGACGAGAAACAGCCCGATCGACAGAGGGCGGGATCGGGTCGAGCCCAGCAGGAATGCCGCAAGCAGTGCGACATAGGCATAGATCTCGTACGGGATCGACCACAACGATCCATTGACGGAGCTGAGCGCATTGTCCTGGAACACCCCCGGAAGATCATATTGCATGTCCATGATCAGTCCGTGCAGGAAGTATTCGTAGATGGCGGGATTTGAAAAATACTCGTGGGGTGGATGGGCCGAAAGGAGCGGCCCGAACACGAAAGCCATGGCTGCCAGCACGACCGCCAGCGCGGGCCAGATCCTGAAAAACCGCGACATCAGGAATTGGCAGGCGTCCTTTTTCTCGACCAGGCTGTTGGTCACGACCAGGCCGCTCAGAAAGAAGAATGTCTTGATCGCAAGCGAGCCCGAGTAATCGAAAACCAGCAGCCTTTTCAAGAAATCCAGCTTCCCTTCGGTGGGAAGCACGGCGTAGGCGTGGCCATATATCACCATGGCCGCGGCAATCAGCCGGAAGATATCCAGATTGTTGTTTTCTTTGCGGAGAACGTTGGACAGGAGCATGGATCGAAAATCCGAGGTTCCGGTTGCGCCAAAAAATCAAGACAGATCTTCGACGGTGGTTTCGAGCGGGAAATTGAAGGGGCGATGCGGGGATCGAAGCGCGCGGCGGAGGGCGTGGACGGAAAGCCGTGCGTTGGTGCAGCACGCTCCCGGGCATTGGCACGGGTATCGCGGGGCCTGCAGGGAACACTGAGGCTCATCGACTTCAATCCTGTACATGCTCCATGGTGGACCCCGCCTTGCATGTTCAGTATGTATGGAACTGCACCAAGCGTTTTCTCGGAGGCGGACAGGAAAGATCCGGATCCACGGACATTGGCGCATCACTGGTGTTCAAGGCCGGCCCAATCGGCTGCTTCGCCATCCTTCCGCCGGCCCATTCGAGGGCAGGGCACGATGGCGCGCATGCGTCGCTTGAGTTGCAAATGGTGGCATATATTGCCTCTTGTACGTGTCAGCAAGCCACTGCATGCATTTTCTTGAAATCGCCGCACCGGGCGATCCTGAACTCCTGCGCCCGCCCGGGCGTTCCAGGTCCAGCCTGATGCCGTCGGCTCACCGCTCCGCCAGGCAGGCGTGCACTCCCCGTGCGATGGCGCGGGCCAGGCGCGCGACCGTCTCCGGCTCGCCGAGGCGGGCTTCTTCCGCCGGATTGACGATCACCCCCGCCTCGACCAGAACGGCGGGCATGGGCGCGGTGCGCAGCACCGCCAGGCCGTCGTAGCGGTGGATGCCCAGGCGGCGGTCGACGAACGGATGGTTTTCGCCTTCGACCGGCTCGGCGTGATAGTTCGAGGGCCGTTCGCCCGCCGCCCGCAGCCGCTCGCCGATGCGCCGGGCGCAGCGCAGGCTGCGCGCGGGATGGGGATTGCGCCGCGACACGAAAATCGAATAGCCCGCGAACTCGCCCTGGCGGCCGGCCTGGAGATACCGCGCCAGGATCGAGTCGTGGTGGATCGAGACGAGGACGTCGGCATCCGGCGCAGCCGCCGCGCGCTGGTCCGGGGGGATGTCCGCGCCGATGCCTTCGACCCGCGTCGTCCGCTCGCCCAGCGCCGCCAGCGCGCGGGCGAGGGCGGCGGCCAGATCCCGGTTGTACAGGTACTCGGGGCGGCCGCTGGCGCCCGCCGCGCCCGGATGTTCCGGCCCGTGGCCCGCGTCCACCAGGACGTGCGCGGCGCGCGCGGGGGCGGCGCCGCCCGGGGCCAGCAGGCCGAGGGTCAGCAAAACGGAAGCCAGCAGGACCGGAGCCGGCAAAACGCGGGCCGGCAGACCGGGGGCCCGGAAGGGAAGCAGGGCGCGCGCCAGGCGCCTGCGGGCAGAGCATGTCGGTGACACGGCAACGGTCCTCCGGGAAACGGGGCGCGGCGCGGCCGCCGCGCTGCGGTCCGGCGCGGCCGCCTCCGCGGCCCGGCGCGCCGTCTGCCCCCAGCATACGACCCCGCAGCGGACAGGGATATGGGGAAATCCGGCACCCCTTCTGGGCGATGATGCGGGTTTCGGCCGCGGGCCGGTGTCCCGGCCGGGGCGCCGCGCTTCCGGCCCGTGCAATCCAGAGAGGTTTCGAGATGAGCGATGACGATTTCCAGGCCGGCACGATCCGGCGGCTGGAACAGGGGTTCGAGGGCCGGCTGGAGCGGCGCTACGGCCACGATCCGGCGGCCGTCTGGGCCATGCTGACGCAGCCTCCGCATCTGGCCCAGTGGCTGGCGCCCGGCACCATCGAGCTGCGGCAGGGCGGGGCCGTGCGCATCGATTTCGCCGACAGCGGCATCGTGATCGACAGCACCGTCACGGCGCTGGAACCGCAGCGCGTGCTGGAATATTCCTGGAGCAGCGGCTCGCAGCCCGCACGGCCCATCCGCTGGGAACTGGCCGAGGAGGCGGACGGCACGCGGCTGACGCTGATCGTGCGCCTGCCCGGCGACGAGGACGCCGCCAAGGCCTGCGCGGGATTCGACGGCCACCTGGCCATGCTGGCCGCGGCCCTGGAGAACGTGCCGGTGCGCTTTCCCCTGGACCTGTACCTGCGGGCGCGCAAGCATTACCAGACGCTGCTGGATGCCTGAGCGCACGAACCGCACCGCATGAGCCGCGTCGTGCCTCCTCCTACGAGGCGATCGCCAGCTGCCGCCGCGGCGCGGGCCGGGCCGGCGCCGGCGCGCCATCCTCCGTGTCCCGCCGGAACACCCCGGCCGCGCTGGCCAGGTTCAGGGTCTGGCCGTCCAGGGTCTGCACGGCCGTGAACGACTCCTCGGCCATGGCGGCGTTGCCCCGGGTCAGGTCGCCGAGCTGGACGAAGGTTTCGCGGATGCGCGCCAGGCCGTCGGCCTGCTCCCGCCCCGCCTGATGGATGTGGTCGATCAGCGCGCCCACCTGGCGGTTCTGTTCCAGGATGTGGCCCATTGCTTCGGTGGCCTCGCGCGTGCGGGCCACGCCGCCCTGGGCGATCTGCACGGTTTCGTGGATCAGGCCGCCGATTTCCTTGGCGGCGCTGGCCGAGCGCTGGGCCAGCGCGCGCACTTCCCCGGCCACCACGGCAAAGCCGCGGCCCTGTTCGCCGGCGCGCGCGGCCTCGACCGCGGCATTGAGCGCCAGGATGTTGGTCTGGAAGGCGATGCTGTCGATCACCCCCACGATCTCGCCGATCTTCTGGCTGGCCGCGTCCATGTGCTCGATCTGGTGCGCGGCCTGTTCCACGGTGCTGGCCGCGTGGACGGCCGAATTGCCCGAGTCCTTGGCCAGGGCGACGGCCTGCCGGGCGCGGTCGGCGTTGCTGTCGATCAGGTCCGCGAGCTGCTCCATGGCGTTGGCCGTCTCGGCCAGCCGATTGGCCGCCTGTTCGGTTTCGGTGCTCAGGTGCTGGCTGCCCTGGGCGATCTCGCCGGAGGCGTGGCGCAGGCCGCCGAGCTGGGCGTGCACGTCGTCGATGAAGGAGCGCAGGTTCAGGCTGGATTGCGTGATGGCTTTCTGGATCGAGGCGATCTCGTCCAGGCGGGGCAGGCGCCAGTCGTCCACGGGCTGGCCCGTGGCGGCCTGGACGGCCTGGCGCTGGATGGCGCGCAGCGGCCGCACCAGCCGGTGGTCCAGGAGCAGGCCGGCCAGCAGCACCAGCGCGGCGCCGCCGCCCGCGGCGCCCAGCCACGCCGTGCCGCGCAGTCCGGCCAGCCAGGCGAGGCCGGCCCAGAGCGGAATCAGGCTGCCCAGGATCAGCACCAGCCGCTGGCGCAGCGACAGCGTGCGCAGCCCGTTGCGCCAGCGCCGCCAGCCCGTGTCCAGCAGCAGGCCGCGATGGAAGCGCGCGACGGGCCGGCCAGCCTGGAAGGAGGCGTAGACGTGCTCGGCCGCGGCGATTTCCGCGCGGCTGGGCTTGGTGCGCACCGACAGGTAGCCGCTGAGCGTGCCCTGGTGGTAGACGGGTGCGACGTTGGCGCGCACCCAGTAGTGGTCGCCGTCCTTGCGCCGGTTTTTCACCAGGGCCGTCCACGAGCGGCCCTCCTTCAGGGTGTCCCACAGATCCTGGTAAGCCTCGGGGGGGACGTCGGGGTGGCGCACGATGTTGTGGGCCTTGCCCAGCAGCTCGTTGTAGTCGAAGCCGCTCACACGCACGAACGCCGCGTTGGCATACGTGATGCGGCCCTTGAGGTCGGTGGCGGACAGCAGCGTCTCACCCTCTGGAAAATCGTATTCCTGTTGCGTGACGGGCAGGTTCTTGCGCATGGTGATCCCCAGGATCGTTAAGGTATAAAATATCTTTCGTATCAATGACTTACGACAAATATTCCAACGAACGAGCATCATACCCGGGGTGCATATTTTTTTTTCATGTTTCATGATGCGAAATCGGCATAAAACAACACGCCTCCATTACGTTTCAGCACGCAGAACCCTCGCTTGATAGTCATCGACAATCGGCTCTATTTAAACAATCAATTTTACTTATCATTAGGGCTCGCCTACACTGGTTTCCGTCGCCCTCGTGGCCCTTTCACTGAACCTCTGAACAAGGAGTTTTCATGTCCCTGATCAACACCACCATCAAGCCCTTCAAAGCCACCGCCTACCACAATGGCAAGTTCGTCGAGGTCAGCGACCAGACCGTCGCCGGCAAGTGGTCCGTGTTCGTGTTCTACCCGGCCGACTTCACCTTCGTGTGCCCGACCGAGCTCGAAGACCTGGCCGACCACTACGCCGAATTCCAGAAGCTGGGCGTGGAAGTCTATTCCGTGTCCACCGACACCCATTTCGCCCACAAGGCCTGGCACGACACCTCCGACGCCATCAAGAAGGTCAACTACCCGATGATCGGCGACCCCACCCACCTGCTGGCGCGCAACTTCGACGTGCTGATCGAAGAAGAAGGCGTGGCCCTGCGCGGCACCTTCGTGGTGAACCCGGCCGGCGAAATCAAGGTCCTGGAAATCCATGACAACGGCATCGGCCGCGACGCGTCCGAACTGCTGCGCAAGGTCAAGGCCGCCCAGTACGTCGCCAGCCACCCGGGCGAAGTCTGCCCGGCCAAGTGGGAAGAAGGCGCCAAGACGCTGACCCCCTCGCTGGACCTGGTCGGCAAGATCTGATCCTTTCCATCACCGGATCGGCGCGCGCCATCGGGATGCGCGCCCCGTGATGCCTCGGCGGTCCGCCCGCGGGCCGCCGATTTTTCTCCTCCGCGCTTTCTGAGCGGGCGATACCATGTGGGTGTCGTCCGGGGGACGCTTTTTTCCAAAAAGGTACGAATATGCTGGATGCAAACCTCAAAGGGCAATTGGGAACCTACCTCGAGCGGGTGACGCTGCCCGTCGAATTGCGCGCGTCGCTGGACGATGGCGCCCAGTCGCAGGAACTGCGGGCCTTTCTGGAAGACATCGCCAGCCTGTCCGACAAGATCACCGTGACGGACGACGCCCCCGGGGCGCGCGTGCCGTCGTTCGCAATCGCCCGCGCCGGCACCGACGTGGCCGTGCGCTTCGCCGGCATCCCGCTGGGCCATGAATTCACCTCGCTGGTGCTGGCCCTGCTGCAGGTCGGCGGCCATCCGCCCAAGCTGGACGAGGCCGTGGCCGAGCAGGTCCGCAAGCTGCCGGGCGACTATACGTTTGAAACCTATTTCTCGCTGTCGTGCCAGAACTGCCCGGACGTGGTGCAGGCGCTGAACGCGATGTCGGTCCTCAACCCGCGCATCCGCCACGTGGCGATCGACGGCGCCCTGTTCCAGGACGAAGTCCAGCAGCGCGAGATCCTGTCCGTGCCCGCGGTGTTCCTGAACGGCGAGCTGTTCCACCAGGGCCGCGCCGGCGTCGAGGAACTGCTGGCCAAGCTGGACGCCGGCGACACGAGCGCCAAGGTCGATGCCCTGAACGCCCGCGACGAGTTCGACGTGCTGGTGGTCGGCGGCGGCCCCGCGGGCGCCGCGGCGGCCGTGTACGCGGCGCGCAAGGGCATCTGCACCGGCGTGGTGGCCGAACGCTTCGGCGGCCAGGTGCTCGACACCATGGCGATCGAGAACTACATCTCCGTGCTCGAGACCGAAGGGCCCAAGTTCGGCGTCGCGCTGGAGCAGCACGTCAAGGCCTACGAAGTGGACATCATGAACCTGCAGCGGGCCAGCCGCCTGGTGCCGGGCAAGTCGATCCAGGTCGAACTGGCCAGCGGCGCCGTGCTGAAGGCCAAGACCGTCATCCTGTCCACTGGCGCGCGCTGGCGCCAGATCAACGTGCCCGGGGAAAACGAATACCGCAACCGCGGCGTGGCCTACTGCCCGCACTGCGACGGCCCGCTGTTCAAGGGCAAGCGCGTGGCGGTGATCGGCGGCGGCAACTCCGGCGTCGAGGCGGCGATCGACCTGGCCGGCATCGTGGGCCACGTCACGCTGATCGAGTTCGGCGACGCCCTGCGGGCCGACGACGTGCTGCAGCGCAAGCTGCGCAGCCTGTCCAACGTGACCGTCATCACCTCGGCCCAGACCACCGAGATCCACGGCGACGGCAAGCGCGTGACCGGCCTGAGCTACACCGACCGCGCCAGCGGCGCCGCGCATCGCGTCGAGCTGGAAGGCGTGTTCATCCAGATCGGCCTGGTGCCCAACACCGAATGGCTCAAGGGCACGGTCGAGCTCAGCAAGCACGGCGAGATCGTGGTCGATGCCCGCGGCCAGACCTCGGTGCCCGGCGTGTTCGCCGCGGGCGACGCGACGACGGTGCCGTACAAGCAGATCATCATCGCCGCCGGCGAAGGCGCCAAGGCCGCCCTGGCCGCCTTCGACCACCTGATCCGCAGCTCGGTCGCGGCCGAGGAAAAGGCCGTCGCCTGATCCCCGGGGCGCGCCTCCCGCACGGCGGGCCGGAGCGATCCGGCCCGCCGTTTTCCCGGGTGCGCGGCCCCGTCCGCGACGCGCTTCAGTCCGGCACGCCGTCCTCCATCCGCGGCCAGGGGCCGTCGATGTGCTTGCTGCACAGGTCCACCCAGGCCTGGGCGGCGTGGCCGAGCATCGGCCAGGCCGCCGCCAGCAGGGCGATGTCCCAGCTCAGCGTGTCGGGCCCCAGGGGGCGGGCGTCGAGTCCCAGATCCTCTGGGGTGCGGATGAAGGGCTCGGGCAGCAGCGCGATGCCCATCCCCGCCTGCGCCATGGACAGGGTCCAGTCCCACTGGCCGCTGCGGGCGGCGATCAGCGGCTCGAAGCCGGCGGCCTGGAATTGCCGGTCCAGCAGGCGGGCCAGCGCGAAGTCGTCGTCCAGCAGGACCAGGGGCTGGCCGCGCAGGTCACGGACCTGGGGCGCGGGCGGCAGCGGCCGCATCAGGCCGGGCTGGCCGACGGCCAGGATCCGGTGCCGGGCGACGACCCGCGGGCGCAGGCCCAGCTCCGGCGCCACCGGCATCAGGCTGAAGCCCAGGTCCAGCCGGCCTTCGGCCACCTGGCGCTCGATGGCGCGCCCCGTGTCCTCGTGCAGCGCGACCTCGATCTTCGGATAGCGCTGGCGGTATTCCTTCAGGGGCGCGGTGAACAGGCGGTTGATCATCGGCGGCAGGCCGAGGTCCAGCCGGCCCAGTTCCAGGGCCTGGGTGCGGGCGATGTCGCGCAGCAGGGCCCGGTGCGCCGCGAGCACGTCCTGGCCGCGCGCCAGGACCACGCGGCCCATGTCGGTGAGCCGCGCCGGGCGCCGCTCCCGGTCCAGCAGCGGGGCGCCGATCTCGTCCTCGAGCTGGCGGATCATCTTGCTGATCGTCGATTGCGTGACGCCCAGGGCCGTGGCGGCGTGGGTGAAGTTCTGCCGCCGGGCGGTCTCGATGAAGTAGCTGAGCGCGCGCAGGTCCATCGTGGCTGGCTCTCCTGATCATGAATGAATGGAATTGTACCCATGGATTTCATGAATATTGGCGATGATATTCTCGGCTCATCATCGCACCAATAGACGAGGAGACCATGATGATGGAACGCCTGCAATGCGCCGAGTTGAGATCCAGGATCATAACGGTGACGCAAGCCGCCGCCCTGTTCAGGGACGGCATGACGGTCGGGATGAGCGGCTTCACCCGCGCCGGGGACTGCAAGGCCCTGCCCGCCGCCCTCGCGGAGCGGGCGCGGCATGAGACGCTGCGGCTGAACCTGATCACGGGGGCCTCGCTGGGCAACGACAGCGACGGTCTCATGGCGGAGGCCGGGCTGCTGGCGCGCCGCCTGCCGTTCCAGTCCGACGCCCGGCTGCGCCGCAGGATCAACGAGGGGCAGGTCATGTTCATCGACCAGCACCTGTCCGAGACCGTGGAGCAGCTGCGCGCGGGCCACATTCCGAAGATCGACATCGCCGTGGTCGAGGCGGCCGCCATCCTGCCCGACGGCGGCATCGTGCCCACCATGTCCGTCGGCAATTCCGCCAGTTTCGTCGCCCAGGCCGAGCGCGTGATCGTCGAGCTGAACACCCGCATGCCCACGGGCCTGATGGGCATGCATGACATCTACGTGCCCGAGGCCTATCCCGGGCGCCAGCCCATTCCCCTGACCGAGCCGGACCAGCGCATCGGCACGCCGGCGATTCCCGTCGACCCGGCGCGCATCGCCGCCATCGTCGTCACCCACCACCCCGACAGTCCCTCCAGCGTCCAGCCGCCCGACGCGGACACCCGCGCGATCGCCCGCCACATCATCGGCTTCCTGGAAGGCGAGGTGGCCGCCGGCCGCCTGTCCGATACGCTGCTGCCGCTGCAGGTGGGCATCGGCACCATCGCCAACGCGGTCATGCACGGGCTGGTGGACGCGCCGTTCCGCGACCTGCGGATGTATTCCGAAGTCCTCCAGGACAGCGCCATCGCCCTGATCGACGCGGGCCGGGTGTCGTTCGCCTCGGCCTCGTCGATCACCCTGTCCGAACCGGTGTACCGGCGCTTCATGGAGCGCCTGGACGAATACGCCCGGCGCATCGTGCTGCGTCCCCAGGAAATCAGCAACCACTGCGAGATCGTGCGCCGCCTGGGCATCATCGCCATCAACACGGCGCTGGAATTCGACCTCTACGGCAACGTGAATTCCACGCACGTCGGCGGCACGCGCATGATGAACGGCATCGGCGGTTCGGGCGACTTCGCCCGCCATGCCCACCTGTCGATCTTCGTGAGCAAGTCGGTGGCCAAGGGCGGCGACATCTCCAGCGTGGTGCCGATGGTGGCCCACGTGGACCACACCGAGCACGACGTGGACATCCTGGTGACCGAATGGGGCCTGGCCGACCTGCGCAACCTGGCGCCGCGCGAGCGCGCGCCCCGCGTCATCGAATGCTGCGCGCACCCGGACTACCGGGAGGAACTGATGGACTACTTCCAGCGCGCCCGCGCGCAGGGAGGCCACACCCCGCACCTCGTCGGCGAGGCCCTGTCCTGGCACGAACGCCATGCCCGCACCGGATCGATGCGCAGCGAGCAGATGGCCTGTGCCTGAACGCGGCCGGGACCGGCGCACCGGTCCCGGGCGGCCCCCTCCGGCATGGGGCGGGGGCGCGCCGCGTGCCTGTCGGGGGCGCCGCGTGCCTCGACAGTTCCGGTGGCACCCTCTAGAATTGATCTGCCTTAAAGCTCGAAGCCTGCTGCCGCAGGCCAGACCGTTTTTCCCTCCCGTTGTCGATCCATCGTGGATTCCCTGAACCTGAGGTGATATGAACAGCCAGCGCAGACGTTTCATGCAGGCATGCGGCGCCGCGAGCGCGATGATGCTCCCCGGACTCGCGGGCGCGTCGCGGCTCCCGGGACCGGACGCCCATTCCTCCGCCGGGCCGAGCCCCGCGCAAATCGAAAAATCCATCAAGGCCGGCTTCGGCGGCGGCTTTTCCGTGCGCAGCCACCGCTGCGACGGCCGCCTCGTCCATGCCGACATCCAGCATGCCGGCACCTGTTACCGGGTCGTCTCGCAGGATCTGTTCGACTGGCACGTCGTGGCGACGACGCGCGCCTGAGCGGGCCGCGGTCTTGCCATTGCCCCTGATTTCATCCAACAAGATCGGAGACGCCGCGTGACAGCAGCCATCAAGAGCATCCGCATTCATCCAGGCATCGGCCTGGCCCGCATGGGCGACAGCGACGAATTCTTCATCGGTCCCGAGGCGCCCGGCATCGTGCCCGATCCGGGCGGGCAGGGCGGCCCCGGCCCGGAAGGCGGCGCGTATCGCGACGGCGCCCAGCGCCTGAAGCGCCAGGCGCAACGCTACCGCGTGTATGCCTACGACGAGGCGGGCGCCGTGATCGGCGAGCTCTCCGCCGGTTCGGGCGAGGTCCGGTCCATGCGCTGGCGGGTGCATGTGCGCAACATGAAGGCGGCCAACTACGCCTTCCAGGGCGCCTACCTGTTCGACCCCGACAAGCTGCGCAACCCGGGCATCCAGCCCGGCCTCAAGCCGCGCGAACGCACCCAGCTCATCATCGATCCGGGCGTGCAGACCCTCTCGACGGGCCAGGCGCAGCCGGTCGTCCTGAAGGGCAGCGTGTTCACGGGCGTCGAAAAGGGCACGCTGCCCGGCGAACTGCGCTACGAAGGCTTCGTGCCGAAAGACATCTCCAAGGAAGTCGAGGTCACCTACCAGGCGGCGCACGACATCGAGCTCGGCCAGCTGCGGCTGGACGAGGCGGGCCGCCTGCTGTTCGTGGCCTCGCCCGGCAAGGGCGGATGCGTCACCACGCCCCGCGTGGCCCTGTCCAACCCCAGCGAATTCCACGACGCGCCCAACGGTCCCCGGGGCGGCACGGACCCGCTGACGAACCAGTTCGCCTACTTCAACATTCCCGGCTGGTGGGACGACACCTGCGGGGGCGAAATCGACGTCACCGTCACCCTGAAGGACGGCACCGTCCTCAGCACGCGCGACGGCGTGAGCAAGGCCGAGGACGAGGGCCGGCGCAATCCGGCGCAGGGCGCCTGGATCATCACCGCGCCGCCCAAGTACGCACCGCACATGCTCCACGTGGTGTCCATCCTGGACCGCATCTACGAGGCGTTCCCCGAAGCCTATCCGCACCGGGGAAAAAAGACCGTCTTCTACCGCGACATCCATCCGCTCTTCGCCAAGGCCGTCAATTACGGCTGGGTCAGCGCGGAAGCGGCGGGAGTCGAGGCGCACACCAAGGACCTGGCGCACGGCCCCAGGCAGCCGGGCAATCTCCTGAGCCCGGGCTACGTCGCCGCGCTGGCCGATCCCGGCGAAACGATGAAGCCGCTGCGCCAGCGCATCTATGGCTTCATGCGCCACGCCTCCGGCCCCAACGGCCGCCTGGTGGATTCCCTGCTGCCGGCGCCGCCGCAGCGCCCCACCAGCTGGAAGGATCCGAAATTCGCCGTCGAGGTCGACGACCGTAAGATGCCGAAGCTCTGGGGCACCGGGGGCAAGCCGCTGCAGAACCAGCAGCTGGGCGACCACTTCCCCAACCAGTTCCTCAGCCTGACCGACTGGCAGCTGCGCCACCTGAAAGCGTGGGCGGACGGCGATTTCGAGACCGGCACGCCGCAGGAGCCCGTGCCCCTCGACCGCCTGCCGCTGCAGGAGCAGCCGCATGCCCTGGATGCCGCCGCGGTGGAGCCCACCATCGGCGGGGGCTTCCACCCCGGCATCGAATTCCCCTATCTGGTGATCTACCGGGAAAAATTCGCGGCGCCGTTCCGGGTGGCCGGCGATATCGAGCCCGGCGAGCTCAGCGCCTACATGTCCAGCCCCTGGCACGGGGACTTCTGGTCGTGCAACACGGCCTGGTGGCCGACGCAAAGGCCGGACGTCGTCTTCCAGTACGATCCCAAGGACCAGTCCCGCACCCACCGGGAATGGTTCCGCGGCTACGACGAGCAGGGCGAGCCCCTGTCCTCCGAGGACGGCTACGACCAGATGGTGTATGCCTGGCCCAAGCTCGGCATGGTGCTGCCGCTGAAGGGCCCCGACGGCGGCGTCGTGCACGACAACGGCGAGATCGTATTCGTCGAACAGCAGCGCGACCCCGCCCTGGATCGTCCGCCCGCCAAGCAGGGCGGCTGATGCCGGCCGGCCTGCCCGGGCCCGAAAGCGATGGCGGCGCCGGTTCCGAGGCCGCCTGGGACGTCGTCATCGTTGGCGCGGGGCCGGCCGGCAGCGCCGCCGCCATGGTGCTGTCCGGCTTCGGCCGGCGCGTCCTGCTGCTGGATCGCAGCGTGGCGCACGGCTTCAAGCTGGGCGAGTCGATCGCGCCGGGGGCGCTGGGGCTGGTGCGGCATTTCCTCGGCGAGCCCGAGTCCTTTCCCGACGACCTGGCGTTCTTCCGGACGGCCGGCAATCTCTCGGTCTGGGCCGATGCCGCGCCGCAGACGACGGATTTCTTCTTCACGCCGGTCGGCCACGGCCTGTGCGTGGATCGCGTCGCCTTCGACGAGGCCCTGCGGCGGCGCGCGGCGCGCATGGGCGCCACCCTGCTGACGGGCGCGCGCTTCGTCTCGTGCGCGCGCGCGGCGGACGGATCGGCGGACTGGCTGGCGACCGTGGCGGTGGCTGGCGGGCAGCGCCGCTGCCGGGCGCGCTTCCTGCTGGATTGCTCGGGCCGGCAGGCCGCCGTGGGCCGCGCCCTGGGCGTGGGCCATGCCAGGCTGGACCGGCTGTTCGCCTATGCCCGCTGGTACGACAGCCCGCTCGCCGACGAGGACCGCCTCACGCGCATCGAGGCCGGGCCGCAGGGCTGGTGGTACAGCAACCGCCTGCACGCCGCCGGCGCCGGATCCAGGCGCCTGGTGGTGTTCCATGGCGACCGCGACACCCCGGCGGCCAGGGATGCCGCCAGCGCCGCGGGCTTCGACCGCCTGCTGCGGGACTCCGTGCTGCTGAGGCCCCTGCTGCGCGACCGCGCCTACGCCGCCCGCGGCCCCGTGCGCGGGGCGCCCGCGCACAGCCAGCGCCTGGACGCGTTCTGCGGCGAGGGCTGGCTGGCCGCCGGCGATGCGGCGCAGGCGTACGATCCCCTGTCTTCGCAGGGCATCTGGAAGGCGCTGGACACCGGCAGCCAGGCCGGGCACGCGGCGCATGACCTGCTCCAGGAAGACACGCAGGACGGCGGCCGCGCGGCGGACGAGCGCGCCCGCCAGCTGCGCCAGTATGCGCAGCGGCAGGCGCGCGCCTGGGAAACCTATCGGGCGCAGCTCGGCTTCTACTATGCGAGCCAGCCGCGCTGGCGCGACGCGCCCTTCTGGCGGCGCCGGCAGGATGCGGCCGCCTGGGACCCCGTCCGTGCCGATACAATGACGCCTGTCTGAACCGAAAAGGCCGGGTGCCGCAGGCCCGGGCGAACCCCATCATGCTGTCTCAATACGGCGTCCTGAATGTCTGGACCTATCTGGCCGGCACCATTTTCATCGTGCTGCTGCCGGGGCCCAATTCCCTGTTCGTCCTGGCGACCGGCGCCGGGCGCGGCGTGCGGGCCGGCTACCAGGCGGCCCTGGGCGTGTTCGTCGGCGATTCCATCCTGATGGCCCTGACGGCCGCCGGCGCGGCCTCGGTGCTGCGGCTGCTGCCCATGGTGTTCTTCGCCCTGAAGGCCGCCGGGGCGGTCTACCTGACGTACCTGGGGATCCGGCTGCTGATGTCGGCCTGGCGCCCGGGCCCGGCCCAGGCGCACACGATTTCCGGCGGTCCGGGCAGCCCTTTCCGCAAGGCCCTGCTGCTCAGCCTGCTCAATCCCAAGGCGATCCTGTTCCTGCTGTCGTTCTTCGTGCAGTTCGTGGATCCGGCCTATCCGCATCCGGCCCTGTCCTTCCTCATCCTGGCCGCGATCCTGCAGACCTGCAGCCTGCTGTACCTGTCCGTCCTGATCTTCGGCGGCGCGCGCCTGGCGGCGGCGTTCCGGCGCCGCCAGGGCCTGGCGCGCGCGGGCAGCGGAATGGTCGGCCTGCTGTTCCTGTGGTTCGCCGGACGCATGGCCTTCGACGCCTGAAACATCCCGGCGCCGCCTTCGGCACGGGGCCTCATCATCGTGCAATAATACCGATCATTCATATCGAGTGATGTACCGGTGTCATCCGCCCGTCGCCCCTCTGGCGTTGCGGTGGCGGATCGCGCTTGCCCTCTCAGGCTAGGGGTTTATCCCCTTTAGGTGGGCTTGCGCATCCTGAGTAGAATTTTTCGCATCCCGGGTGTTTCACGAACGATTCAAACAGGATGCCTGCATGCCACCGCGACTGGCCTTACGAAACATCAGCAAAGCCTACCCGGCCGTCCGGGCCAACGACGCGGTCGACCTCACCGTCGAGCCCGGCGAGATCCACGCCATCCTGGGCGAGAACGGCGCCGGCAAATCGACCCTGATGAAGATCATCTACGGCGTGGTCCGCCCGGACGAGGGCACGGTCCACTGGGACGGCCAGGAAGTGCGGATCGCCAATCCGGCGGCGGCGCGGGCCCTGGGCCTGGGCATGGTGTTCCAGCATTTCTCCCTGTTCGACACCCTGACGGTGGCCGAGAACATCGCCCTGGGCCTGCCGCCGGACACCGACATGCGGGCCCTCGAAACCCGCATCGCCGCCACGGCGGCGCAATACGGCCTGGACGTCGAGCCGCGCCGCCACGTCCACACCCTGTCGGTGGGCGAGCGCCAGCGCGTGGAGATCGTGCGCGCCCTGCTGGGCAAGCCGCGCCTGCTGATCCTGGACGAGCCGACCTCGGTGCTCACGCCGCAGGCCGTGCTGCGCCTGTTCGAGGTCCTGCGCCAGCTGGCGGCCGAAGGCTGCAGCATCCTGTACATCAGCCACAAGCTCGACGAGATCCGCGCCCTGTGCCATCGCTGCACGGTGATGCGCGCCGGCCGGGTGACCGGGGTCTGCGACCCGCGCCAGGAAACCGAGGCCAGCCTGTCGCGCCTGATGATCGGCGCCGACCTGCCGGTGCACGAGCACCGGGTGCGGGCGGCCGGGCCGGTGCTGCTGCGGCTGCGCGGCCTGGACCTGCCGCGCGCGCATCCCTTCGCCACGCCGCTGGCGGGCATCGACCTGGACCTGCACGCGGGCGAGATCCTGGGCGTGGCGGGCGTGTCCGGCAACGGCCAGCAGGAATTGATGGGCGCGCTCTCGGGCGAGGACAGGCGCGCGGCGCGCGACAGCATCCTGTTCGACGGCCAGCCCGTCGGCCACCGCTCGTCGGCCTGGCGGCGCATGCGCGGCATGGCCTTCGTGCCCGAGGAACGCCTGGGGCGCGGCGCCGTGCCGGAACTGTCCCTGGCGCGCAACCTGCTGCTCTCGCACCAGGGGCCGGACACCGTGCGGCGCGGCTGGATCCGCGACGGGGCCGTGCGCCGCATCACGGCCGGCATCATCGAGCGCTTCCACGTCAAGGCTGCCGGCCCGCAGGCGCTGGCCGGCAGCCTGTCGGGAGGCAACCTGCAGAAATACATCGTCGGCCGCGAGGTCGTGCGCCAGCCCCGCCTGCTGATCGTCGCCCAGCCCACCTGGGGGGTGGACGTGGGCGCGGCGGCGCAGATCCGGGGCGAACTCCTGGCGCTGCGCGACGCCGGCTGCGCCATCCTGCTGATTTCCGAGGAACTGGACGAATTGTTCGAGCTGTCCGACCGCCTGGTCGTCCTGGCCAAGGGGCGGCTGTCGCCCCCCATCGCCCGCGCCGAGGCCACGCGCGAACGGATCGGCCAGTGGATGAGCGGCCTGTGGCCCGGGGCCGATGCGGCCGCCGGGCCGGACGCCGGCCACGCCGCCGCGGAGGCCGCCCATGCTTGAGCTCGTCTCCCGCGCCGAGCCGTCGCGCCGGATGGTGTGGCTGTCGCCCCTGATGGCGGTCGCGCTGACGGCGCTGTGCGGCGTCTTCATGTTCCTGGCCGTGGGCAGGCCGCCCCTGGAGGGCCTGGCCGTCTTCTTCGTGGAGCCGCTCGCCAGCGGCCACGGCTGGGCCGAGATCGGCGTCAAGATGGCGCCGCTGCTGCTGTGCGCGGTCGGCCTGGCGCTGTGCTTCCGCGCCAACATCTTCAACATCGGGGCGGAAGGCCAGCTGGTCGTCGGCGCGATCGTGGCCGGCGCCTTCATCCTGCGCTTCGACGACGGGACGGGCGGCGGGGGCGGGCCGCTGATGATCGCGCTGGCGCTGCTGGCCGGCGCCCTGGGAGGCGCGGTCTGGGCGGCGCTGGTGGCCTGGCTGCGCGACCGCTATCACGCCAACGAGATCCTCGTGTCGCTGATGTTGGTGTACGTCGCGCAGCTCCTGCTCAGCTACCTGGTGCACGGCGTGATGCGCGATCCGGACGGCTTCGGCTTCCCGCAGTCGCGGCTGTTCGACGACGGCTTCCTGCTGCCGGTGTGGCCGGGCACGCGCCTGCACCTGGGGCTCGGGCTGGCGCTGGCGGCGGCGCTGGCGGCCTGGCTGCTGCTGGCCCGCCTGTTCGCCGGCTACCGCCTGACGGTGGGCGGCCTGGCGCCGCTGGCCGCGCGCTACGCCGGATTTTCCTCGCGCCGCGCGCTGTGGGGCTGCATGCTGGGCTCCGGCGCGCTGGCCGGGGTGGCCGGCGCCTGTGAAATCATGGGGCCGATCGGCCAGCTCACGCCCTCGGTCTCGCCGGGCTACGGCTTCGCCGCCATCATCGTCGCCTTCGTGGGGCGGCTGCATCCCGTGGGCGTGATCTTCGCCAGCTTCGTCATGGCCCTGTTCTACATCGGCGGCGAGCTGTCCCAGACGCGGCTGGGCATGCCCAGCGCCATCACCGGCATCTTCCAGGGCATCTTGCTGTTCTCGCTGCTGGCCTGCGACGTGCTGATCCACCAACGCCTGCGCTGGAGGCGCTGACACCATGGACGTACTGGCTCCCCTGATCGCGGCCGCCATGAACGCCGGCACCCCCCTGATGCTGGCGGCCCTGGGCCTGCTCGTCAACGAGCGCTCCGGCGTCATCAACCTCGGTTCGGAAGGCATGATGCTGGTGGCGGCGGCCCTGGGCTTCGCCGTGACCGTGCAGTCGGGCAGCACGGGGCTGGGCTTTCTCGCGGGCGCCGGGGCCGGCGCCCTGCTGGCCGGCCTGTTCGCCTGGCTGGTGGTCTGGCTGGGGGCCAACCAGATCGCCTGCGGCCTGGCCCTGTCCCTGTTCGGCGTGGGCCTGTCCGCCTCCATCGGCCTGCCCTACGTCGGCGCCACGATCCAGGCCGCGTCCTGGGCGGTGCCGGGCCTGGCCGGCCTGCCCTTCGTCGGGCCGGCCCTGTTCCAGCATCATCCGCTGGTCTACGGCGCGCTCGCCCTGGCCGTCGGGCTGAGCTGGTTCCTCTACCGCACGCGCGCCGGCCTGGTCCTGCGCGCGGTGGGCGAGTCCCCCGAATCCGCCCACGCCCTGGGCTACCCGGTGCGCCGCATCCGCCTGGTGGCGCTGCTGTTCGGCGGCGCCTGCTGCGGCCTGGCCGGCGCCTTCATGTCGCTGGTCTACACGCCGATGTGGGTCGAGAACATGGTCGCCGGCCGCGGCTGGATCGCCCTGGCGCTGACGCCGTTCGCCACCTGGCGCCCGCTGCGGGTGCTGGCCGGGGCCTACCTGTTCGGCGGCATCACCATCCTGACCTTCCACATGCAGGCGCTGGGGGTGCCGATCGCCTCGCAGCTGCTGTCGATGCTGCCCTACCTGGCCACCATCCTGGTGCTGGTCCTGATCTCTCGCAACGTGAACTGGATCCGCATCAACATGCCCGCGTCGCTCGGGCGCGTGTTCAACCCGAATCATTGATCGTCGTCCACGGAGACCCTTCCCATGAAAACCCGCCTGTTTCGTCAAACCCTGGCCGCCGCCACCGCCGCGGCCTGCCTCTGGGCCGCCGGCCCCGCCGCCGCCGAGCCCCTGAAGATCGGTTTCGTCTACGTCAGCCCGGTGGGCGAGGCCGGCTGGTCCTGGCAACAGGACCTGGGCCGCAAGTACATGGAGCAGCAGCTGGGCGACAAGGTCAAGACCCAGTACGTCGAGGACGTGCCCGAAGGCGCCGACGCCGAGCGCGTCATCCGCGACCTGGCCCAGCAGGGCAACAAGCTGATCTTCACCACCTCATTCGGCTACATGAACCCGACCATCAAGGTCGCCAAGCAGTTCCCGGACGTGAAGTTCGTCCACTCCACCGGCTACAAGACCGCGCCCAACGTCGCCACCACCAACGCCCGCTTCTACCAGGCGCGCTACGTCGCCGGCATCCTGGCCGGGCACAAGACCCAGACCGGCGTGGTCGGCTACGTCGGCGCCTACCCGATCCCCGAGGTCCTGCAGGGCATCAACGCCTTCACGCGCGGCCTGCGCAGCGTCAAGCCCGACGCCACGGTGCGCGTCATCATGGTCAACAGCTGGTTCGATCCGGGCAAGGAGCGCGACGCCGCGCTGGCCCTGCTGGACCAGGGCGCCGACATCGTCACCCACCACACCGATTCCACCGCCGCCGTGCAGGCGGCCGAGGAACGCGGCAAGTGGGCCATCGCCTACCACTCCGACATGCTGAAGTTCGGCCCGAAGGCCCAGCTGGCCGCCGTCACCCACCATTGGGGGCCGTACTTCACCCGCGAAGCCCAGGCCATGCTGGACGGCACCTGGAAGTCCGATCAGGTCTGGGGCGGCTTCAAGGAAGACATGGTCGCCCTCGAAGGCTTCGGCCCGGCCGTGGACGACGCCCTGAAGGCCGATCTCAAGGCCAAGGAAGACGCCATCGCCGACGGCTCCCTGAACGTCTTCGCCGCGCCGATCAGGACCAACGAAGGCAAGGTGGTGCTGACCGAAGGCGCGCTCGACGACAAGGGCCTGAACGCGATGGACTACTACGTCGAAGGCGTCGTCGGGAAATTGACGAAGAATTAGAGCCCCCACGCTGCGCAGCCTGCGGCCGCTTGCATCCACCTCGCGGCCTGCATGCCGCTCGGATTCACCAGGCGCAGGCCAGTCCGCAGGGACTGCCCCGCGTCCGGGTTCATCCTCCCGAGGGGGCGCTTTTTGCCTTGGGGCGGCCCGGCGGCAAAAAGGGTTCTTAGCCCGACTTTCGAGGCACCGACCAGGTGCTGACGACCTGGGCCACCGGGTCGCCGCCGCCTTCGGGCAGCAGCAGGGCTTCGCCGGCCGTCATGCGGCCGGTTTTCAGGATCCGGGCCCGGGCGATGATCCCGCCGGCCGGCGCGCCCCGCAGGAAATTGATCGTCAGGCTGGCGGTGACCGACTCGGCGACCCCGGTGGCGCCGACCACGGCCGCGTACAGGGCCAGGTCGGCCAGGCCCATCAGCATCGGCCCGGCCACGATGCCGCCCAGCCGCTGATTGGCCGGGCTGGGGGGCAGGCGCAGGGTGGCCCGGCCGTAGCCGATGTCCAGGATCTCGATGCCCAGCACGGCGGCGAAGGGATGCAGCCGGTCCAGCAGTTCGCGGAATTCATCGAGGCCGATGCGGGCCTGCGCAGCCCCGGCATCGGGGGTTTCGGTTTCGGCGACGATTTCAAGCGGCTTGGACATGGCGCAAAGAAGAGTCGAAAAGCCCATAGTACACTGGCCCGGCCGGGTCAGGCAGGTGCCGCCCGGCCGCTCCGGCCGGCGGTCCGGCCGGTCCCGCCGCAGGGCCGCCCAGGCGGACTGCGAGCCACATCATTGGGTAGTGAAATGAAGAAAACTTTGACGCGCACACTGGGAATTTCGGCCGGCCTGCTGCTGGCGGCCTCGGCCTGGGGGCATGGCCAGCAGCCCGCGCACGGCGCCCCCGCCGCCACGCCGGCCAAGACCTCCGCCACGGTGACGGCGTCCGATTGCTGGATCCGCCTGATCCCGGCCCCGGCGCCTTCGGGCGGCTTCTTCGTGGCGCACAACACGGGCGCGGAAGACGCCGTGCTGACGGGCGCCCATTCGCCCGACTACGGCATGGTGATGCTGCACGAAACCACCGAATCCGGCGGCATGAGCAAGATGGCCATGGTCCACCAGGTCAACATCCCGGCGGGCAAGGGCCTGGTGTTCAAGCCCGGCAGCTACCACCTCATGCTGGAGCAGCCCCGCGAAGGGCTGAAGGTCGGCGATTCCGTGCGGGTGGATTTCACGCTGGCCAACGGCGAAGGCTTTTCCACGACCTGCGAGGTCAAGTCCCCCAAGGCCATGTCGGGCGCGGGCGGGCATGGCGCGGCCGGCCAGATGAAGCACTGATCCGCTGATCGGCCCGCGGCCGGCTCAGGCCTGCGCGATGAACTCCAGGACCGTGCGGTTGAAGGCCCGAGGGTTGGCCAGGTTCATGCCGTGGGCGGCCAGGGCGATGCGCGCGCGCCGGGCCTGCGGCAGCAACTGCTGCAGCCGGTCCTGGCGGGTGCCGTATTTGGCGGGACTCTGCGCGCCTCCGACCAGCAGCACGGGGCAGGACAGGGCGGCGGCATCCCGCGGATCCACCGGCAGGTTGGCCTCGCGGACCTGCGACAGCAGCGTCGCGGCGTTGTCCCGCACCATGTCCTTGAACCAGCCGACCATCCTGCGCCAGGTGTCGGCGCCGTTCACCGTGTCGATGAACTGCTCGATCGCGCCTTCGGTGTCGCCGTCCCGCAGCCGCCGGACGGCGTCGGCGTAGAAGACCGGCGTCTCGGGCTCGTCCGCGTAGCGGAATCCGGGGTCGGCCAGCGTCAGCGAGCGGCACAGCTGCGGCGCCTGGAGCGCCAGGGCCAGCGCCACCTGGGCGCCCCGCGAATGGCCCACCACGTGCGCGCCGCCGTGCGCGCCCAGCGCACGCAGCAGCTGCGCCAGGTCGCCGGCGTGGCGCTCGACGGCGTATTGCGCCTGCGGGTGGGGCTGGGCCTCGGGCCAGCAGCCGCGCAGGCTGGGGGCGATGACGCGGCGCGTTTCGGCGAAGGCCGGGACCTGCCAGCGCCAGTAGCGGTAGTCGCACAGCGAGCCGTGGATCAGCAGGATCGGCGCGCCCGCGCCCGCATCCACGCCCATGCCCGCGCCGGCCTGCGTGTAGTGCAGGCGGCCGTCGGGCAGGGGGAGGACGTGGTGCGGCAGGTCGGTGCGCGGGGCCGGCATCGCGGGATGGATTACAGCAGCTTCAGGCGGCTCTTGGCCGTCTCGGCCGACGCGCTGCCGGGGTAGTCCTTGATGATGCGCTGCAGGCTGGCCTTGGCGCCCTTCATGTCGTTGAGTTCGATCTGGTCGGCCGCCACCACCAGCAGGGCGTCGGGCGCCCGCGGATCGTCGGGGTGGTTCTTCACCAGCGTCTGCATGGTCTGGATGGAGTTCTTGAAGTCCTTGGAGGCGTACTGGCTGCTGCCCAGGTAGAACAGCGCGTCGCCCGCCAGGGCGCTGTCGGGGTAGGACTGGATGAAGGTGGCGAAGCCGGACGCGGCTTCCTTGTAGCGGCCGTTGCGGTACAGGTCGGCGGCGGCCTCGTAGGCGGCCTGCTCCTGCGGGTCGCCGGCCTGCGGGGTCTGGGGCGCGTTGGGGTTGGCGTCGGCCGAGGGCGCGCGCTGGCTCAGTTCTTCGATGCGGCCGCGCAGCGAGGCGATCTCCTGGTGCAGCAGATCCATCTGGTCGGCCAGCTGCAGCCGGGCCTGCTGGTTCTGCTCGTTCAACTGCTTGATCTGGGTGCGCAGTTCCAGGATGGCGCGGCGCGCCTCGTCGTCGGAAAAGGCCTGGGCGGCGGGCGCCGCCAGCGTCAGGGCCAGCAGGATGGCGGCGGGAAGGGCGTGCAGGCGATGGGTCGTTGCGGTCATGGATCTTCCGTCTCTTCAATGAAAAACGCCGTAGCGGGGGCCGCTACGGCGCTGTCGCTGCGTGTCTGGCGATCAACGCTGGTAGTTGATGTCGGCGCGGCGGTTCTCGGCGTAATCGGCTTCGGTGTTACCCAGGGCCTTGGGACGTTCCTTGCCGAAGCTGATCGCTTCGATCTGGTTGGCGTTGACGCCCAGCAGGGTCATCATGCGCGCCACGGCGTCCGAACGGCGCTGGCCCAGGGCCAGATTATATTCGGTGCTGCCGCGGGCGTCGGTGTTGCCTTCCACGCGGACCTTCTGGCCTTGGTGGCCAGCCAGGTAGGTGGCATGCATTTCGACGACGCTGCGGTATTGTTCCGGCACCGTGTAGCTGTCGAAGTCGAAGTAGACCGAGCGTTGTTGCGCGAGCGGGCTTTGCGGATTGAAGGGATCCATGATCTGCCCAGCGGACGCCGAATCGGAGCCGTTGCCTGCGCCGTTCTGGTCCAGCGGCACGGAGCTGCAGGCGGCCAGCGAAGCTGCGATGGCGGCGATGGTCAGGGTCCTGGTGATGCGCGAGCTCATTTAATGTCCTTTATTAAGAAAGAAGAGTCACACGAAAAAATCAGTCAGTGAAAGGGCCCCAGGCGGGCTCGCGGACCTTGCCGTTGAGCACCGACAGGGTCTGGCGCACACGCCCGTCGATCGAGGTCACCGCCAGCACGCTGCGACCGTTCTGGATGGCGCTGTAGAGCACCTGCATTCCATTGGGCGCGTAGCTGGGGGATTGGTCGTCCGGGCCGTCCGTCAGAATCTGTTCGGAACCCGAGTTCAAGGCGAGGCTTGCAATCCTGAAGGCACCGTTTCTGCGAGTAACGTACACCAGTTGTTGTCCATCCGGCGATACCCTAGGTGAAATATTGTAACTACCGGAGAAGGTCAGTCGCTGGGCGTCGCCGCCCCCGGCCGGCACCTTGTAGATCTGCGGGCTGCCGCCCCGGTCGCTGGTGAATACCAGGGACTGGCCGTCGGGGGTGAAGTGCGGCTCGGTGTCGATGAGCGGCGAGCGCATCACCCGGCGCAGGTCCGATCCATCCGTGTTGATGGTGTAAATCTGCGAAATGCCGTCTCTTGAGAGCACGATCGCCATGCGCTGGCCGTTGGGCGCCCAGGCGGGCGCGCTGTTGTTGCCCTTGTAATTGGAGATGGGCTGGCGCTGGCCGGTCGCCAGCGTCTGCACGTAGATCACGGATTTGCCCGATTCAAAGCTGACGTAGGCCAGCCGCGAGCCGTCCGGCGACCACGCGGGGGAGATGATGGACTGCTTCGAGCGCAGCATCACCTGCGGATTCTGCCCGTCGGCGTCAGCAATTTGTAACTCATAACCGTTGCTTGTTTGCAACACGTAAGCGATCCGGGTGGAGAAAACGCCGCGCACCCCCGTGATCTTTTCGTAGATCCGGTCGGCGATGCGGTGGGAGATGCGGCGCATCTCGGCTTCGGTGCCGCTGTAGGACGCCTGGTCCAGCTCGGTCTTGCGCACGTTGTCCACCAGCCGGTAGCTGACCGTGTACTGGCCGCCATTCTGCGCGACGGTGCCGTAGGCCAGGTAGTCCGCGCCGCGCGCCTGCCAGGTGGCGTAGTCGATCTTGCTCTGGACGTCCAGCCCGGCGCCGGAGGCGCCGATCAGGCGGAACTGGCCGGAGCGGGTCAGGTCGGCGCGGATGACCTCGGGCGCCGAGGTGGCGCTGGCCGCGCCCGCGAAATCGGCGATGGCGATCGGGTACTGGGTGGCGCCGACGCCGGAAATGTCCACGCGCAACTGGGCGTGGGCCGCCGAGGCGCCCGCGGCGGCCAGCGCGAGGCCCAGGCCGGCCGATGCGGCGCGGCGCCAGAGGCGTCCGATGAAGCCGGAGGCTGTGAATACGGTCATGGTAACGATCTCCTTAGTCGTACATGCGGTAGTCCACGTCAATATACGACGGATACTTGCCGCCAGGCGGTTTCGGGAAGGGCGAGCAGGCCAGGATCCCCTTCTGGACGGCATCGTCGAAACGGGGATTGCCCGAGGATCGGGTCAGGTCGACGCCCTGGACTTGTCCATTGGACGCCAGCCGAGTGCGGAAGCTGGCCGTGGGGTTGGCGGAGCCGCTGCGCGGGGGTACGTTGTAGACCACGCCCGGCTGGACGCAGGCGCGCACCTTGGCCGCGTAGCCGTCGTTGCCGCCGCCGCCCCGCTGGTTGCGGTCGGCATTGCCGTTGGCGATGCCGGCGGCTTCCAGGGCGTCGCCGCGCATGGCCGCCCGCAGGGCCTGGCGCTTGGCCTCGGCTTCCTTGGCGGCCTTTTCCTTCGCGGCTTTTTCCTTGGCCGCCTTCTCGGCGGCGGCTTTTTCCGCGGCCGCCTTTTCGGCAGCGGCCTTTTCGGCAGCGGCCTTTTCAGCGGCGGCTTTTTCCGCCGCGGCCTTGGCGGCCTTTTCCTTTTCGGCCTTCTCGGCTTTTTCGCGCGCGGCCTTCTCGGCGGCTTCCTTCTCGGCCTTGTCCCGGGCGGCCTGTTCGCGGGCGGCCTTCTCAGCCGCCGCCTTCTCAGCCGCCGCCTTCTCGGCGGCCGCCTTTTCCGCCGCGGCCTTCTCGGCCTTTTCCTTTTCCGCCTTTTCGCGCACGGCCTTGTCGCGGGCCGCCTGTTCGGCGGCTTCCTTTTCGGCCTTTTCCTTGGCGGCCTGTTCGGCCAGGCGGCGCTCCAGGTCCTCGCGCGCCTGGCGTTCCTTGGCCAGGGCGATCTCGGCGTCGGCCTTCGCCTGGGCGGCCGCGGCGGCGCGCGCCTGGGCCTCGGCCGCCAGCTGCGCCTGCCGCGCGGCCTCGGCCTGAGCGGCCTGCTCGGCCGCCTGGCGCGCGCTGTCGTCGGGCTGGGGCTCGGGTTCGGGCTCCGGTTCGGGTTGCGGCTGGGGCTCGGGCGGCTGTTCCTCGGGTTGCGGCTCCTCGGGCTGCTCCTGCGGCGCGGCGGCGTCGGCCACCGTGCCCTGGGCCCAGAGTTCGACCTGGACGGGACCGGGATTGTCGGGCGCGGTGGAGAAGCCCACCACCATCAGCAGGATCAGCAGCCCATGGGCGACCAGCGAGACGATCAGGCCGCGCCGGTCGTCGCGCGCGCCGGTGGGCGCATCGCCGTCGCCGGAGCCGGTGTCGAAGAAACGGTCGAACAGATTCATGGGGCGGGCGTCAGCGCGCGGCCGGGGCGTTCTGGTTGACCAGCAGTCCCAGCTTGCCGATGCCGCCGTTGCGCAGCTGGTCCATGACCTGCATGACGGATTCGTAGGGCACCTTGCCGTCGGCGGAAATCACCACCGGCGTGTCGGCGGTGGCGACGGCGCGGATCTCGGCCAGCAGGTTGGCCTTGTCGATGGGCCGGAACGAGGCGCCGCCCTCGCGCACCCGCAGGGCGAGCGCGCCCTGGGCGTCGATCTGGACCTCGATGGGCTGGACGGGCACGTCGGAGGCCGTGCCGACCGAGGGCAGCTCGATCTGGCCCGGCGTGATCATGGGCGCGGTGACCATGAAGATCACCAGCAGGACCAGCATGACGTCGATGTAGGGCACGACGTTGATGTCGTTCTTCATGCGGCGCGAGCGGCGGCTGCCAAATGTGCTCATTTCAGTGCACCTGGCGCTGGAGGATGTTCAGGAATTCGTCGACGAAGCTCTCGAAGCGGATCGACAGCCGGTCGATCTGGCTGGTGTAGCGGTTGTACGCCAGCACGGCCGGGATGGCGGCGAACAGGCCGATGGCGGTCGCGATCAGGGCTTCGGCGATCCCCGGCGCCACGGCGGCCAGGGTGGCCTGCTGCATGGTGGACAGGCCCATGAAGGCGTGCATGATCCCCCAGACCGTGCCCAGCAGCCCGATGTACGGGCTGACCGAGCCGGTGGACGCGAGGAAGTTCAGGTGCGATTCCAGGCTGTCCATCTCGCGCTGGAAGGCGGCCTTCATGGCTCGGCGGGGGGCGTCCAGCAGGGTGTCGCCCCGGCTGGAGGACCGCCGCGCCTTGATGAATTCGGTCATGCCGGCGTCGAAGATGCGCGCCAGGGCGCCGTGCTCGTTGCGCCGGCTGGCGATGGCCTGCTGCAGCACCGTCAGGTCGCCGCCGGCCCAGAAGTCGTCCTCGAAGCGGCGCGTCTGCTCGTGGGCGCGCCGCAGGGCCGCGCGCTTGCTGAAGATGTAGGTCCAGGACAGGACCGAGGCGCCGAGCAGGATCAGCATCACGATCTGCACGGGCAGGCTGGCGTTGCCGATGAGGGACAGCAGCGACAAATCGCTAGAGGCTTGCATGGTTAATGAAGGGCCTTTTCCAGTAGATCCCTGATGGAGGGGGAGAGACGGATGGGTTTGAAGCTGAGGGCGTGCACCGTGCAGACCTGGATGTCCGCGCTGGCGAGCAGGGTGTCGTCGCGCAGGGCCTGCTGGCCGAACCGGATGGTCGAGGCGCCCAGCCCGGTCACGGAGGTCCGGACCAGGATGCGGTCATCCAGGCGGGCCGGTTGCCGGTAGGCAATGTCCGCATGCTTGACCACAAACATCATCCGTTCCTGTGTTGCGAGAGTGTGTTGATCCATTCCGAGCGCGCGCAGCCATTCTGTGCGACCGCGTTCGAAGAATTTGAGGTAGTTGGCGTAATACACGACGCCACCGGCGTCGGTGTCTTCGTAATATACGCGAATGGACAGCTCGCCGGGGGGATTGGTTCGATCCGGAGGCATTTTTTAGTGAGGCCTTGTGACACGGGCGCCGCGTGCATCTGCGGATTCGGGCGGTCTGCTGCGTTGCCTGTCCACCTCACCGCTTGCAAGCGGTGAGGTTCGCGCCTTGCATTCCATCCCGATCCACAGCGCCCGTTTTTCGCTCGACTCGGTTTAGAGGGATTTTAGCCGCTCCAGGACGTGCGCCAGGGCGTCGGCCGGGGCGATGCGCTGCGCCTGCGCGTCGCGGCGCGCCTGGATCTCGACGATGCCGTCCTTCAGGCCGCGCTCGCCCAGCGTCACGCGCAGCGGCACGCCGATCAGCTCCCAGTCGGCGAACATGATGCCCGGCCGGGCGTCGCGGTCGTCCAGGATCACGTCCACGCCCTGCGCCAGCAGCGCCTGGTACAGGGATTCGGCGGCCTCGCGCACGGCCACGCTCTTGCCGATGCCGATGGGGCACAGCACGACCTCGAACGGCGCGATGGCGCGCGGCCAGATCATGCCGCGCTCGTCGTGGTTCTGCTCGATGGCGGCGGCCGAGATGCGGCTGACGCCGATCCCGTAGCAGCCCATCTGCAGCACCGCCGGCTTGCCGTCCGTTTCCAGGAAGGTCGCGTTCAGGGCGCGCGAATACTTGTCTCCCAGGAAGAACACGTGGCCGACCTCGATGCCGCGCTGGATCGCCAGGGTGCCGCCGCGCGGGTCGGGATCGCCCGCCACCACGTTGCGCAGGTCGGCGACCAGATCCGGCTCGGGCAGGTCGCGGCCCCAGTTCACGCCGCTCAGGTGGTAGCCGGCCTCGTTGGCGCCGCAGACGAAATCGCCCATGTGGGCGACCGTGCGGTCGGCGATCACGGTGACGGCCTGCCGGTCCACCCCGACGGGGCCCAGGTAGCCGGGGGCGCAGTGGAACACCGAGTCGATCTCGGCCTCGGTCGCCAGGCGGTAGCCGTCGCCCAGGCCGGGGAGCTTGCCGACCTTGACCTCGTTGGTTTCGTGGTCGCCCCGGATCAGCAGCAGCCACAGGCGGACGGGGCCTTCGGCGGGATCGGTGGCCAGCACCACCGACTTGACCGTGCGCGACAGGGGCAGGCCCAGCTGTTCGGCCACGATCTCGCACTTGGGGGCCTCGGGCGTGGCGCGCTTTTCCAGGGCCTCGCGCGCCGGCTCGCGCTCGGCCAGCAGGCAGGGCGCCTCGGCCAGCTCGATGTTGGCGGCGTAGTCCGAATCCGGGTTGTAGACGATCAGGTCCTCGCCCGTGTCGGCGATCACCTGGAATTCGTGGCTGCGCGTGCCGCCGATCGAGCCGGTGTCGGCCGCCACGGCGCGGAACGTCAGGCCCAGGCGCGTGAAGATGCGCTGGTAGGCGGCGTACATGGCGTCGTAGCTGGCCTGGGCGGAGGCCTCGTCGCGGTCGAAGGAATAGGCGTCCTTCATGGTGAATTCGCGCCCGCGCATCAGGCCGAAGCGCGGCCGGCGCTCGTCGCGGAACTTCGTCTGGATGTGGTAGAAGTTCACCGGCAGCTGGCGCCAGCTGTGGATCTCGTTGCGGGCGATGTCGGTGATGACCTCCTCGGAGGTCGGCTGCAGCACGAAGTCGCGCTGGTGGCGGTCCTTGATGCGCAGCAGTTCGGCGCCATATTGTTCCCAACGGCCCGATTCCTGCCACAGTTCCGCCGGCTGCACCACCGGCATCAGCAGCTCGATGGCGCCGGCGCGGTTCATTTCCTCGCGCACGATGGCCTCGATCTTGCGCAGCACCTTCAGCCCCATCGGCATGTAGGTGTAGATGCCGCCGGCGATTTTCCGGATCATGCCCGCCCGGGTCATCAACTGGTGGCTGACGACCTCGGCCTCCGCGGGGGCTTCCTTCAGGGTGTTCAGGTGGTACTGGCTGGCGCGCATGGTAGGGATTCCGGTTGGTACGTATAATCGACGGTAATTGTATTGAATTCACAACCGAGGTGGCCCCATGTTGGATCGCGAAGGCTACCGTCCGAATGTCGGCATCATTCTCGTGAACCAGAAAAACGAGGTTTTCTGGGGCAAGCGCATCAGGGAACACGCGTGGCAGTTCCCCCAGGGAGGCATCAAGCACGGCGAGACCCCCGTGCAGGCGATGTACCGCGAACTCCACGAGGAGACCGGCCTGCGCGCCGAACATGTGCGCATTCTGGGACGGACCCGGGACTGGTTGCGATATACCGTGCCCGATCATTACGTGCGCCGCGAACTGCGCGGCCACTACAAGGGCCAGAAACAGATCTGGTTCCTGCTGCGCATGGTGGGACGCGACAGCGACGTCAGCCTGCGCGCCACCGACACGCCCGAATTCGATGCCTGGCGCTGGAACGCCTACTGGGTGCCGCTGGACGCCGTCATCGAATTCAAGCGCGAGGTCTATTCCCTGGCCCTCAACGAGCTGTCGGGCCTGCTGTTTCGCCGCGGCCGCGAAAACCGCTACCTGCGCCACCGGGGGCCCCGGGGCGCCGGCTCGCACGGCGATTCCGCCGACCGCCCGGCGGATGCGCCGGCCCCGAAAACTCCACGGCCTGAACAGGTATGATCCCATCCTTTTCGTGGCGCATCGCGCCGGCACTCCCGAAGGTTTGACCGCATGCTCCAAGACCTCGACGCATTGTCCCAGCGCATCCGCCAAGTCGTCCAGCTGACGCGGAACCTGCAATCCGAGCGCACCGCCCTGCAGGCCAGGGTGCGGCAGCTCGAACAGGAATGCCAGGCCCTGAAAGACCAGCAGCTGCGCGAAGGCGAGGAATTCGCCCGCATGTCCGAACGGCTCGCGCGCCACGACCGCGAGCTGCAGGCCGCGCGCGAGGAATCCGGCCAGCATCGCGCGGCTCTGGAAGCCGAGGTGCGCGACCACCAGATCCGGTCCGATTCCCTGCAGCGCCGCCTGGTCCAGGTCGAATCCGAGCGCGATCGCCTGCGCGAGGCCGCCACCGGCGCCCAGCAGCAGATCGAACTCATCCTCGAGCGCCTGCCCGGCGCGCAGGCCTAGGGCCTGTCCCCATCCCCCAAGGAGCCGCGAATCATGGAACGCGTCGACGTCGCCATCCTCGGCCGCGATTATTCGCTGGCCTGCCCCCCCGAAGAAAAGGACGCCCTGCTGGCCGCCGTGCGGCTGGTCGACCAGCGCATGCTGGCCATCAAGGGCGCCGGCCGGGTCGCCAGCAGCGAGCGCATCGCCGTGATGGCCGCCATCCAGATCGCCAACGAGCTGCTCAGCCTGCGCGCGCCCGACGGCCCGCTCGGAAATGTTGCCTTGGGGGATTTCAAGGGTAAAATCGAATCCATGAACGGCATGCTCGACGATGTACTGGGCACCGCCGTTTGATCAGTCACTTTCCGGATGCGCCAGGTCATCCGGTCGTTTAAGTCCCTGCCGTGTTCGTGACCTGGCCATACATTCCTTGAACCAATGCTATAGGCATAGGTTGCTGGATTGACAGATGGGAGCGCTGCCTTCACTGGACGGCCCGAAGTCTGACTGATGGCGACCACCGTGAACCCTCGGTTCCGGGATGCCGGCCTAGACGGCACAGGCGGGGCATTACCAGAAAGCTCGTCGTGGAACCGCGACGGGCTTTCGTCTTTTTTGGAGTGATAAATGTATCGAGGCGTGCTCAATCGCAAGCATCTTCTGGCGAGTCTTCTGCTGGCTGGGTCGGTGGCGGCCCTGCCCGTCCTGGCCCGCGAGGCCGAACCCGCCGAGCCCCGCGCCACCCTGTCGGCCGAGGCCTCCTCCGAAGTCGGCCAGGACACCGTGGAAATCACCCTGTCGGCGGAACTGGCCGGCGCGTCCCAGACCGAGGTCGCCGAAGCCCTCAATCAGCGCCTGGATTCGGTCATGAAGCAGGCCAAGGGACACCAGGGCATCGAGGCCCGCAGCGGGTCCTACCGGATCTGGCCCACGACCGGGCGCGACGGCAAGATCGCCGAATGGCGGGGCCAGGCCGAAATCCTGCTGGAATCGCGCGACTTTCCCGCCGTCTCGAAGCTGGCCGCCAGCCTGGGCGACCGCATGCCGATCGCCGGCCTGGCGTTCTCGGTCTCGCGCGAACGGCGCGCGGCCGAAGAACAGAAGCTCCTGGGCCAGGCCGTCGACGCATTCAAGGCCCGCGCCCAGGCGCTCACCCAGGCCCTGGGTTTCGCCGACTACCGCTTCCGCACCGTCGAGCTGGGCGGCGCGGGCGCCATGCCGCCCGTGCCCATGCCCCGCATGATGATGAGCGCCATGGCCGCCGACAAGGCCGCCGCGCCGGTCGAAGGCGGACGCGAACGGGTCAGCGTGTCGGTGCGGGGGACGATCGTCCTGCTGCCCAGATGAACAGGGCCAGCCCGATCAGGATCATGGGCAGCGACAGCAGCTGGCCCATGGATAATCCGCCCGCCAGCAGTCCCAGGAAATCGTCCGGCTCGCGGGTGAATTCCACCAGGAACCGGAACAGCCCGTAGCCCATCAGGAACACGGCGCTCACCTGGCCCGCCGGGCGGGGCTTGCGGGCGAACCACCACACCAGGGCGAACAGGGCGAAGCCCTCCAGTCCCATTTCGTACAGTTGCGAGGGATGGCGCGGCGCGCCGTCCCGCGCCCCCGGAAAGACCATGCCCCAGGGCAGATCCGTGGGGCGGCCCCACAGCTCGCCGTTGATGAAGTTGCCCAGCCGTCCGGCCGCCAGGCCCAGGGGGATCAGCGGAGCGATGAAATCCCCGATCGCCAGCAGCGGCTGGCCGCGCCGGCGGGCGAAGAACAGCATCGCCAGCGTCACGCCGATCAGGCCGCCGTGGAAGGACATGCCGCCCTGCCACACCTCGAAGACCGACAGCGGGTGCGCCAGGTAGTCGTCGAACTTGTAGAACAGCACGTAGCCCAGGCGCCCGCCCAACACCACGCCCAGCACCCCGTAGAAGATGATGTCCTCCAGGTCGCGCAGCGTCAGCCCGGCCGGGCTGGGGTGGTGCTGGATGCGCCAGCGCCCCAGCAGCCAGGCCAGGCCGAATCCGGCCAGGTACATGAGGCCGTACCAATGGATCGAGACGGGGCCGATCTGCAGGGCGATGGGGTCGATGTGGGGGTAGGGCATGGAAGCGGCCGGAAGGAAAACAATCATGGATAATACCGTGATCGAAGGCGGCGGGCGCCCCTGGAAACGGATGCGATCGGAGGATGATGGGAATGCGGCCGGTGGATGGCGGGACGAAGCAACGGGCCGGAAGGCGTGGCAAGGCGCTCGGGCTCGCACTGGCGGGCATGCTGGCGCTGTGCGCCCCGGGCGCCCGGGCGGCCGGCGGCACGGCGGCCGACGGCCTGGCGCTGGCCGGCCAGCGCCAGTGCCTGGGCTGCCATCAGGTGGACGCCCGCCGTGTGGGGCCGCCGTTCCGCGCCATCGCCGAGCGCTTCCAGGGCCGACCCGAGGCGTCCGGCCATCTGGCACGCGTCATGCGGGAAGGCAGCCGCGGCCAGTGGGGCGCGATCCCCATGCCGGCCCAGCCCCGCCTGTCCGACGTCGATGCGCAGCGCCTGGCGCTGTGGATCCTGTCGCTGCGGGAAGCCCCCGCGGCGGATTGACCGGCCTGCCGTTGGCCAGCCCGCCGCACGCACGAAACGAGGAGAATCGCATGGAAAACCCAGGGAACGCCGCGGTCGACACCGCGATCTTCGGCGGCGGCTGCTTCTGGTGCCTGGAGCCCGTGTTCCGCGCGCTGGACGGCGTGCTGGACGTGCAGCCGGGCTACTGCGGCGGCCACGTGGACCATCCCACCTACGAGCAGGTCTGCCATCAGGACACCGGCCACGTCGAGGTCGTGCAGGTCGCCTTCGATCCGGCGCGGGTCGGCTACCGCACCCTGCTGGAAGTCTTCTTCGGCACGCATGATCCCACCACCCCCGACCGCCAGGGCAACGACGTCGGGCCGCAGTACGCCTCGGTCGTCTTTTACCGGGACGAGGCCCAGCGGGCCCTGGCCGAGGCCGTGCGCGCCGAGGCGCAGGCGGCCTTCGACGAGCCGATCGTCACCCGGATCGAGCCGGCGGGTCCCTTCTGGCCGGCCGAGGAACTGCACCGCGAATACTACCGGCGCAATCCCGGCCAGGGCTATTGCCGGTTCGTCATCGCGCCCAAGCTGGCGAAATTCCGCCAGCGCTACGCGCACCTGCTGCGCTGAGGTTCGCCGCACCCGGCCGCGAGCAAGGCGTCGCTGTATGTGAGCCTGGCCTGCCGGCCCGGGGCTGGCTCCAGGGTCAGGGTCGGAGCCGGAGTCAGGGTCGGAGCCGGAGTCAGGGCGCCGGGGCCTGCCGTGCCGGGGCCTCCAGCCTGCGGCCCCAGGCGGTGCCCGGCCGCGTCAGCGCCGCCAGCGCCGCCAGCACGCCCAGGGTCGCCAGCCCGCGCAGCACCAGGATCACCCAGACATTGGCGCCCAGCGCCATGATCAGCAGCGTGTCCTCGATCAGGGCGTGGCACAGCGACAGCCACGACAGCGCCAGCAGCCGCGTGCGCGGGCTGTAGTTCTCGCGTTCGGCGGCTTCGATGATCAGCGCGCCGCCGTAGGCCAGCCCCAGCAGCACGCCCACCGTGGTCAGGGGCGCGGCGCGCTCCTCCAGGCCGGACAGGCGCAGCACGGGCGTCAGCAGCCGGGTCACGAGCCGCGTGATCCCCAGGCGTTCGAGCACGTCCAGCAGCACGACCAGTCCGACGATGACGGCCAGCACCAGCGCCAGCGATTGCAGCGTGGACAGCACCCAGGGCCAGAAGTCCGGCGGCCCCTGGGTCAGCCCCGCGTCCTGGCGCATCCAGGCCAGGGACACCGGCTCCTGCAGCACGTCCAGCGCCCGGCAGATCCAGCAGACGGCGGCGCCGTAGACGAGCGCGACGGCGATGCGCAGCGCCCCCGTGACCAGCGCGCTGGCGCCGGCGCGCCGCACCACGGACTGCTCGGTCGGGATGTTGTGGGCGAACAGCATCATCGCCCCCAGCGCGCTGACCTGGGCCGTCGTCATGTGCATGCTTTCGGACAGGGCGGCCATCGAGGCCATGCCGCCGTAGATGTTGGTCAGCGCGGTGGTGGCCCAGATGATCCCGGCCTCGGGCGGCAGTCCCAGCAGCGCCATCGCCGGCGTCAGGGCCTCGCCGGCCAGGCGCACCAGGCCCAGGCGGTCGGCGATGTAGACGATCACCATCACCGGCAGCATGATGCGCGTGATCGTCAGGAACATGCGCGTGCTGCGCAGCCGGATGGTGTTCAGGTAGTGGAGCATGGGAGCGGTTCCGGGCAGGGTCGCGGCGCCGTCGGGCAGGCCGCATCCCGGCATTGTAGGGGGTGGCCGATGTCCGGGGCGCGCCTCCGCGGTTCGGCCCCGAGGCGCGCGGCGAGCCGGATCCGCGGCCCCGGCCGGACAGATCAGACCCGGTCGCTCAGGCCACGCGGTTCAGGCCCCGTATTCAACATTCGAGTCCGATCGCTCAGGCCCGCAATACGCCGCGGCGGATCTGGTCCAGCTCGATGGACTCGAACAGCGCCTTGAAATTGCCTTCCCCGAAGCCCTCGTTGCCCTTGCGCTGGATGATCTCGAAGAAGATCGGCCCGATCTGGTTGGCGGTGAAGATCTGCAGCAGCAGGCCGCCGCCCGGGGCGCCGTCCAGCAGGATGCGGTTGCGGCGCAGGCGCTCCACGTCCTCGCCGTGGCCCGGCAGGCGCCCGTCCAGCAGCTCGTAGTAGGTGTCCGGAGTGTCCAGGAACTTCACCTGGCCGCTCAGCCGTTCCACCGTGCGGTAGATGTCGCCGGTGGACAGGGCGATGTGCTGGATGCCTTCGCCCCGGTACTGGTCCAGGTATTCCTGGATCTGGCCGGGAGTCTCGCCGCCTTCCTCGTTGATGGGGATGCGGATCAGCCCGCAGGGCGAGGTCATGGCCTTGGACTTCACCCCGGTGAGCTGGCCCTCGATGTCGAAATAGCGGATCTCGCGGAAATTGAAGATGCGCTCGTAGAATTCGGCCCATTCCCCCATCCGGCCGCGGTGCACGTTGTGGGTCAGGTGGTCGATGGCGAGCAGGCCCGCGCCCTCGTGGCGCAGGTCGTCCCGCGCGGTGGCGTGGTCCAGCGGCTCGAAATCCACGTCGTAGATGCCGATGTCGCCGATCCCGCCGTGGCCGTACTTGCCGCGCCAGCGGTCCACCAAGTAGATGAGGGAATCGCCGATGCCCTTGATGGCGGGAATGTTCAGTTCCATCGGGCCGCTGTGCGAATCGAAGCCCCAGGCGCCGCGCTCCAGGGCCAGCTTGTAGGCGCGGGCCGCGTCCTGCACGCGCAGGCCGATGGCGCAGATCGACGGACCATGCTGGCGCGCGAAGCGCTGCGCGAAGGAATCGGGCTCCGCGTTGACCAGGAAATTGATCCCGCCCTGGCGGTACAGCGTGACGGCCTTCTTGCGGTGCCGGGCGATGGCCCGGAAGCCCAGGGCCTCGAACACGCGGCCCAGCGCGGCCGGGTCCTCCGCCGTGTATTCCACGAATTCAAAGCCCGCGGTGCCCAGCGGATTGTCCCAGGGGGCGAAGGATTCGGTCATGAGTGTCTCCTGTGAACATGCTCTTTTCTGAAATTCTAGGGAAAACAGCGTAGGGGAAGATTGCAAACATGCGGTACGATTCCCTACCATGACGCAATCATTCTTCCAATAATCCGTGGTTGAGACAATATGATGCCTATCGACGACCTGGACAGGACAGATCGCCTGATCCTGACCCATCTGCAGCGCGACGGCCGGATCAGCAATCAGGATCTGGCCCAGCGGGTGGCCCTGTCGCCCAGCCCCTGCCTGCGGCGCGTCAAGCGCCTGGAGGACCAGGGCTACATCCGCCGCTACGTCGC
This sequence comes from Castellaniella defragrans 65Phen, assembly GCF_000612685.1. Taxonomy (NCBI): domain Bacteria; kingdom Pseudomonadati; phylum Pseudomonadota; class Betaproteobacteria; order Burkholderiales; family Alcaligenaceae; genus Castellaniella; species Castellaniella defragrans. Next base: position 3,660,879 of record NZ_HG916765.1, on the reverse strand, counting down.
CCTGGCGGATCCGGAAAAACTCGGCCTGGGGCTGCTCGCCTACGTCTTCGTCCGGCTGGACAAGTCGCACCGCGCCGAGCACGGCGCCATGTCCGCCTTCGCCCGCGACGTCCAGAGCTGGTCGGAAGTCGTCCAGTGCTATGCCATGTCGGGCGACATGGACTACCTGCTGCGGGTCCAGGTCCATGACCTGGCGGCCTTTTCCCGGTTCGCCATGGACACCCTGATGCGGCATCCGGCCGTCGTCGATATCCGCAGCAGCTTCGCGCTGCAGTCCATCAAGGAAACGACCGAGCTGCCGACCTGAGCGGACTCCCTTCTCGGCGCCGGGCGGCCGCGGTTTCTGTTCAATAGATGGCCCCTATCAAACCAAGAGCAATATTCAATTTTATTTATTCTGCCGGTCTCGGTAGACTGCCTTTCATGACGAGCCCGACGCTGCGGGCTCCCCCGGTTCCCCGACCCGGCGCGGCCCTTTCGGCGGCGCCCTTGCCCAGGAGATGTTCATGAAAAAGCTGACCACCGCCGCCGGTGCCCCCGTCGTCGACAACCAGAATATCCTCACCGCCGGCCCGCGCGGCCCGGCCCTGCTGCAGGACGTCTGGCTGCTCGAAAAGCTGGCCCACTTCGACCGCGAAGTGATCCCCGAGCGCCGTATGCACGCCAAGGGCGCGGGCGCCTACGGCACCTTCACCGTCACCCAAGACATCACCCGCTACACGCGCGCCGCCCTGTTCTCCGAGATCGGCAAGCAGACCCCGATGTTCGCCCGCTTCTCCACGGTGGCCGGCGAGCGCGGTGCCGCCGACGCCGAGCGCGACATCCGCGGCATCGCCATGAAGTTCTACACCGAACAGGGCAACTGGGACCTGGTGGGCAACAACACCCCCGTATTCTTCTTCCGCGATCCGCTGAAATTCCCCGACCTGAACCACGCCGTCAAGCGCGACCCGGGCACCGGCATGCGCAGCGCCCAGAACAACTGGGAATTCTGGACCGGCCTGCCCGAGGCCCTGCACCAGGTCACCATCGTCATGAGCGATCGCGGCATTCCGTCCGACTTCCGCCACATGCACCTGTTCGGCAGCCATACCTTCAGCTTCATCAACGCCGCCAACGAGCGCTTCTGGGTGAAATTCCACTTCAAGTCGCAGCAGGGCATCCGCAACCTGACCGACGCCCAGGCCGCCGAACTCATCGGCCGCGACCGCGAAAGCTCGCAGCGCGACCTGTACGACAGCATCGCCCGGCGCGACTTCCCGCGCTGGACGATGTACGTGCAGGTCATGCCCGAAAAGGAGGCCGGCAGCTACCACCTGAACCCCTTCGACCTGACCAAGGTCTGGCCGCACGGCGACTATCCCATGATCGAGGTCGGCGTCCTGGAACTGAACCGCAATCCGGAAAACTTCTTCGCCGAAGTCGAGCAGGCCGCCTTCACCCCGGCCAACGTCGTCCCCGGCATCGGCTTTTCGCCGGACCGCATGCTGCAGGCCCGCCTGTTCTCCTATGGCGACGCTCAGCGCTACCGCCTGGGGGTCAACCATCACCAGATCCCGGTCAACGCGCCGCGCTGTCCCTTCCACAGCTACCACCGCGACGGCGCCATGCGGGTGGACGGCAACCACGGCGGCCTGACGGGCAACGAACCCAACCGCGCCGGCGAATGGGCCGAGCAGCCCGACTACCGCGAGCCGCCGCTCAGCCTGGAAGGCGCGGCCGACCACTGGAACCACCGCGAGGACACGGACTACTTCTCGCAGCCGGGCGCGCTCTTCCGCCTGATGACGCCCGAACAGCAGCAGGCCCTGTTCGACAACACCGCCCGCGCCATCGCCGGCGTCACCCCCGATGTGCAGGCCCTGCACATCGAGCACTGCACCCAGGCCGATCCCGCCTACGGCGCAGGCGTCGCCGCCGCCATCCGGAAACTGGAAGGCTAGCCCGGACATTTCGTCAGCAAGCCTGTTTAAGTGATTTCCCGGTAGTCCGGCTGCCTCGGCGACGCGGCGGAGGGGATCGGCGGCGCGGGAAGCTGTTTTTCAGTACCGCAGGCGCAATGGTCCCTACCCCCGTTGCTTTATCGCGTGCCGGGGACAGCACTTTCTCGGCGCTACGGGGCCATGGCGCGCGCGGCGTGCGCGTAGACGTGGCGCAGCGGATGATGCGAGGCCAGCAGGATGCGGACCCGCCGGGTATTGCGCACGATGGCCGCACCGACCTTCAGCAGGCGCACCCGGATGGTGGCGGCGCTGGCGCGCTCCAGTTCGGTGCCTCGTAGCGCCGTCTCGCGCAGCCGCTGCATCAGCGTATAGGCCAGGGCCGCCAGCAGCAGCCGGAACTGGTTGGCGGCGAACCGGTGGCAACTGGCGCGCGTACCGAACAGATCGAGTTGCGCTTCCTTGATGCGGTTCTCGGCTTCGCCCCGGGCGCAGTACAGCTGATCGTACAGTTGCATGGCATCGCAGTCCCGGATGTTGGTGACCACGAAGCGCGGGTTCACGCCCTGGGCACCGTACTCCAGGCGGGTGAGCACGCGCCGGGGCCGATCCCACGACCCGGCCGCGTAGGTGAACTCACTGACCAGGCGCTGCTTGCGCCCGGTGCGCTCGTAGCCGTCCTTGAGGATTTCCTCGGCCTGCGCAACGCGCGCCTGAAGCCGTTTATTGCGTGCCAGGCCGATGATGTATTGCACGCCGCTGCGTTCGCACCAGCGGATCAGCGGCTGACGGCAGAACCCCGAGTCCCCACGGATGATGATCCTGACCTCGGGCCATGCCTGACGCAGCCGGTTCACCAGCAGGCGCAGCACCGCCGCCGCGTGCCTGGCCCCGTCAATGCGGCTGGGGCGCAGCAGGCAGGCCAGCATCGACTGGCCGCAGAACACGTACAGCGGCAGATAGCAGTGGTGGTCGTAGTAGGCGTGGAACTGCTTGAGCTCCTGCTCGCCGTGCAGCGGGATATCCGAGGCATCCACATCCAGAATCAGTTGCCTGGGCGCGGTGGCGAAGCTGGCGATGAAGTGTTCAACCAGCACCCCATGCAGCGCCCACGCATCGGCGCGGGTCGCCCCCGTCTCCAGGCGGCTGAGCGTGGGTGAACTGGCCAGGGCACGATCTCGCCCAACAGCCGTTTGCATCAGCAGATCCCCGCGCAGCGTATCGTGGTCGTTCAGGTCTTCGTAGCCGCAGCACAGGCCGTACAGGCGCTGGGCCAGCAGATCGCGCAGGCGGTGATGAATGCGGCCAGCGGCCCGGCGCTCGGTCAAGGCCTTGGCCGCCATGCGCGACAGGCCCGTGCGCGCATCAATTCTTCGCAGCAGCATCAGCCCGCCGTCGGAGCTGAGATCGCCGCCTTGGAAATTGGCCTGTAAATGGCGCCGTCCAAGGCGTCCAAAGTCCAGTTCTTCAGTGGTACGATTTGGCATAGGCGGTTCTTTTTGGTTGTATGGCGTGAGACCCAATAACCATAAGCCCTCGGGCAGGAATCGCCTATTCCTTTTTACCCGCCTGACGAAATTTCCGGGCTAGGGCAGGGCACCGGACAGTCCCCCGGGGGCTGTCCGGTGCATGCTGAACGATTTGACGATTTGCAATACGTCGGTTAGTATGGCCGCATGAACCTGGACCTCGACCTGGCGCTGAAGGCGCTGGATAACCCGCACCGGCGCACCGTGCTTTCGGCAATGCGGGATCCGCGCCGGCATTTCAAGCCGGCGGCCGGAATCGATCCCGTCGCCGACGGGGTCTGCGTGCTGCAGATCGCCGATCTCCTGGGCGTCAACCAGTCCACGGCATCCACCTATATGTCGATTCTGCGCGATGCGGGCCTGGTCTCCGTGTCGCGGGTCGGAAAGTACACGCTCTACAAGAGAAACGAGCAATCCGTGACCGAAGTGGCTGCCGCCATCGTCCGGGAACTCTAGCGCCGGGCGGCTGCAATGGGGTCCGCATGGCGCCTTTATATATCGACAAATCCCAAATCGTAGATATGAAATCATGAAAGTGCCTCTTCAGTACCAGATTCTCCTGCTCGCCATGACGACGTTCGTGGCTGGCGCCAACGAATACATCCTGGCAGGCATCCTGGATCTGGTGGCCCCCGGGCTGGGCGCCCCGGTGGCACTGGCCGGCCAGCTGATCACGCTCTATGCTTTCGTGTATGGCCTGTGCGTGCCGATCGTGGTGGCGCTGACCAGCCATATCGGCCGGCGCAAGGTCATGATCACCGCAATGCTCTTGTACGCGTTGGCCAGCATCGCCACGCTGCTGGTCCAGGATTTCTGGACCTTCGTTCCGGTGCGCATCCTCCAGGCGCTCTCGGGCGGGACCGCCGTGGTCACCGCCCTGTCCACGGCCGCCTCGCTGGCCGGCTCGCAACGGCAGGGGCGGGCCATCGCCACGGTCATCATGGGATTTACCGCATCCCTGATCGTGGCCGTCCCGGTCGGGCGGGAAATCGCGCTGCGGTTCGGCTGGCATGCCGTCTTTCCCCTGGTCGGGCTGCTGAGCCTGGTCGTGGCGCTGAGCCACCGTTTCGTGCTGCCCGCCCTAAGTCCTGCGGCTTCCATCCCGCTGCGCGCGCAGCTTGCCTTTCTCCGTCGTCCCGCCGTCCTGGCCGGGCTGATGGTGACGGTGCTCTGGATGGCGGGGTATGTCATGACTTATAGTTTCCTGACGCCCTACCTGATCGGTGTGCAGCATCTCGATGGCGCGTCGATCAGTCCGCTGCTCCTGGCGTTCGGGCTGGCCAGCCTGGTGGGTTCGCGGTTCGGCGGCAGCCGTACCGACCGGCACGGATACCACGCGACGCTGGTGGCATCGAAGCTCCTGCAGGCAGCCTGCCTGCTGACCCTGCCGCTGGCTGCCTGGCTATGGCCGTCCGGCTCGTTGTATGGAGTCGCCGCTGCCCTGATGATGTGGTCCGCCACGGCGTGGGCAGCGGGACCCGCGCAACAGATCCGCGCCGCGGCCCTGGTGCCGGAAGCGCGGGGTGTCCTGGTCGGGCTCAACCAGTCGGGCATGCAGCTGGGCATCGCCCTGGGCACGGCGCTGGGTGGCATGGCGACCCAGACAATAAGCCTGGCGGGCCTGCCCTGGCTGTCTGCCGTCCTGGTCCTGGGTTCGCTGGCGCTGATGGGTTTCTGCAGGCGCCTGGCCGGCCCGGTACCGGCACTTCAGTAGGGCATTGGAAGCGGGATTTGCACCCGCTTTAAAAAGCGTGCTATAGTCTCGTTTCTTCGCCGCCAGGCACTCGGGTTAACCCCTAGATGAATCGGTTTTACCGAAGCGTTGCAGGGCTCGGGCGCAGGCGGAAGTGTTCGGATTTGCAGGCGTTTGGCCCGATCCGAAGACGGCAGTCGGCAGCGAAGACCGGCGGGGTTTCGATCCGCAGCCGGGGCCAGTCAGGCTTGACATTGAAACGCTGATGTGTTTTAATTTCGGGCTCGACAGCGAGGCGTGAAGGTCTTGTCGGTCAGGTGGATGCCAGGTGGTTTTGAGTGCGGTTTGAACGAAGTTCGGGCCGGTTCGCAAAAGCGATCTGACAAATGTGCGAAACACAGCCACTTGACACGACGTAAAAAGTTCTTCATAATCTCGTTTCTCTGCTTAACGCAGAATTGCTCTTTAAAAACTTAACAGCCGATAAGTGTGGGCGCTTGATGACAAGCGGCGCTGACCGGATCGATGAGGTTCTCACGAACCGCTTCGGGCCCGGAGAAGCACAACCGATGTACCAAGTGCTCATACTACAGAAATGAAGAAGTAAGGTTTAATTAACCAGACTTCGTCTTTCTTTGAGCATAGCGACGTATGAACCGACCATCTCGATGGTTGAGGAAATACGATTACAGGAATTGAACTGAAGAGTTTGATCCT